>CAVIJK010000005.1:0-59090 GCA_963643345.1 bacterium
GATATATGTTTTGCATATTACCGAGAAGATATAGTTCCGGGGTGCCTTTTGCGACGCAAATGATAACATAAACAGCGTAATATAGTTCTCTAGATATCGACCTGATTACAAAAGATGAGAGAATTATGGATATCTTCGTTTGCCATTTCTCATGATACCCTAAGGCAATCAAAAGGATGGCAGGGATCGACTGAAGAGAGTAGATCAGCATTGAACTGAGCCAATAGACATCTAAATCGTATTTATCGATAACAAAAACGGCAGCAAAAGAAAGCAAAATCGCTTGAAGCGCTGAATATACAAGCAGAAAAGAAAATTTAAGCCAATATTTTTCCTTTTTCTTAAAACTCCAGCAAAAGAAAAAACCCATAAAGAAAAGTTCAATCGCATATCTGAAGTAATCAAAAAAATGGTCAAATATCTCAACAAAATCCATTATGACTCCAAGAACTGGCCCATCGCAGAGACGAACTTTCCTTTCTTGCCCCTAGGAATTGGGAAACTAACTCCTGTTAACATGACAACATCGCCGTTTTTTATCCCTTTAACATACTTTAAGTTAATAATAACGGATCTGCCCAAGCGATAAAACATATTTTTGGGGAGCCCTTCTTCAACAGAATGGAGGGTCCCCCAAACTTCATAGTCGCACTGTTCTGTATGGTAGACAACCATATGGTCATCAGCATCAATATAGACGATGTCGGCGCTGGACAATTTCACAAATACGTCATTCGTTTTGACGACGATATCCTTGGTGACATTGTCCTCTTTCTTTTTAATGGCTTTACCAAGAACCCTGCACAACTGATTGCGATTAACGGGCTTGAGTAAGAAATCCAAAGCATCCACTTCATACCCTTTAATGGCGTATTGGGCTAAATTAGTAACGAAAACGAGGCTGACAGATGAGTCAATTTTCCTGAGTTTTGACGAGACATCCAAACCATTTAAACCAGGCATTGCGATATCCATCAAAACCAGATCATAAACAGGCTTAAAATCTTCGAGGAACATCGTTCCATTCTCAAAAGTCTTAATATCGAAAACGATTTCATTGTCGCATTGATACTTTTCAAGCTCCATGAGTAGATTATTTCTCTCGGACTGAGTGTCCTCAACAATTGCTATTCTAAACATATCGTCCACATTTGTGATAATACCACAAGTCTCCCAGTTTAACCATTCTAAGAGTTGTCAATTTTTTAGTCGAATCAATAATTTTTCTTAACCCATTTCTGAACGATTGAAATGTCTTTTTCAACCGTTTCGGTACATGAATTAGGGTCGATGACACCGTGACGTGGAAGTCTTTCGACAACGAACCTTGATGAATATAGACTTGCGTACTGTTTCCAAACTTCAAGTCCTTTTTGTAAGGCTGCTACCGCCTTTTCTTGATAGGTTTTTTCTCCCGTGTCGTTATAGAGTCTTAAATTCATTGCGCCTTCGAATTTCTGAGCGTAATACTCGCCAAGATAAGCCATGCACTTCTGGTCGAGAAGAATATTCGTTAAGGCTTTGTTTGAAGAAACCTCCCCTTCGACAGCAGCAACTGCATTTAATGTCTCTTCTGCTTCCTGCCTCAAAAGATCGGCAACCTCAAACGGTGTCTTTTTATCGAACTTAGTTTCGCCATTGGCAAGGGCTTTTGCGTATTCGGCGATCGAAAGTTTATCTCCGTCAGGGTCGGCTAAATCTGAGTTAACGAATCTCTTGATGTCAAGGAATCCGAAAAGAGTTGGGTTTGACCAGCACATCTCAGGTAAAAAAGCTGCATCGGTTCCGCCTGGAGCATAGGAAGAAATGATATTCGGCATGATTGGAGATGCTTTCTTCATGGCGTCGTAGACCTTATCAACAGTCTCGGCTTTAACTCCGTCATCCTCATAGTGATCTTCCACTATTTTCTGCCATCTTTCATTTGTCATTGTGATATCGTAAGCAAATCTGCCAAACATCGAATATTGAATCCAGTGACGATTGTAATAATAGTCGCCGTTCAACGATTCGTCTTTGAACTCGTATTCTTTTCCTGAGACGTAATATCCATCTATTGCGAAATGCCATCCGGCAACCCTATCAGTCACAACATTCTTGCACCACTCTCTGACCCAATCGGCATCAGCCCAGGTCAAATGATAGCAATCTTCGCCACGGACGTTATAAATCATGTTCCATCCATCTGGCATTGAAGAAGCGTAATTCAAGTTATCCGTGCACTTATTTACGGATAATAATCTTGTATCGTTATATCTCTTGTTAACAAAGAGGTTGTACTGGTAATCTGTCCATTTGCTGTAGAAATCATCCGTTAATAATGTATTTCCAACGCCGGCGAATCCAAGGCTAAATCTCTTCGCTCTTTCCGGATCTTTTGATAGAACCTGAGCGCATGCGTTTCCGTAGACGTCACGATACCATTGATTGACATCGTCGGTTCTATCAGCTGCATAATTCATGTTTTCACCGCACGTTGTCTTGATTTGATCGATATAAGGATAAGTCTCCAAAAGTTTTGCATATGATTTAGTCAAATAATCTTTTGTAACTGCATTATCAATATCAGGAGTGATTCCATAGTTAGAAAATCTAGTTTCGGAGAAGGTGTATAAGTTCATCGTTGAGAACTGCCAGCTGATTCCTCTGTTGTGAGCAGCCTCCATAACTTCCTGCCAAAATGAAATCTTCTCATCGATTGTCATCTGTTTGACAAGTCTTTTTTGATCCCATTGGGAATCCTGCCACATATTTGTGCAGTTTCCGTAGTAACTATCATCATAGTCACCGGTGTATTCATAAACATCGTCCAAAGCGCAATTCTCGTAGCCCTCGACTTTAACCATGTTCGGCAATGAATTGACTGTGGCAAAGCTAAGAAGGTTATATCTCATTCTGGCCATGATGTCGAAAAGGCCTTTCCAATAATCTAAATCCCACGTGTTTTCAAGGTTCCAACGAGTGGAATCACCATTATTTGTATACGATGGGGTTCTCATATCCATCGGAGGGCGGCAGGATACGCCTCTGATTTCGGTATACGGTTTCTGGTTGGTTGACTCCAAACCTTTCATTCCGTTATTGATGTTAATCTGCTCAGCAAGCTCAAGCCCACCATACATAACGCCAACTCTGTCACCACCAACGATAGAAACAGTCTTGTCATTAACCGATAAGTTAAATGACTGTTCCCCTAACGTTTCATCGTAATTTTTAAATTCGATTGTGTAATCCGCTTTTGAGTCAACAACTTTAATGTTGTTCCTTTCGCAAGCAGCCTTGATTTCATCGACTGCAAAAGATGCCGTTTCGTCCTCAACTGCACAAGAGATTGAGACTGTTGTTTTCGAATTACCGCAGCCAGAAAGTAGCCCAACAAGCATTAGGCTGCTAAAAAATAAAGATGTTTTCTTCATATATAATCAAAACCCTAAGGTTTCCTTTCAAGGAAATGTTATTTGCAAATAGCAAAATTAATTTTTATTTTTTCGTGAACAAAGCATTTCATTTCGCAATATGCTATTTGAAAAAAACGAAATCTATCTAGTCCCCTTAATTAAAAGCGACAATTAATCTTAATTCGCTAATGACATTTCGCGGAAATGCCCCTACTTTTTTCGGGATCGGCGTTAAATTTCAAATAACGATGAAGTCAATCTTATGAATGTGGAGATAAATAAAATTCTAATTCATATTCAACGAATCAATAAGCGCATTAATTGCCATTTCATAATACAAATCCGCATTACCAATAATGTCGCTTTCAGAAGCCTCAAGTGGAGTTGTTATATAAATGGAGTCAATACCGTTTTCCTTAGCTTTTTTCATTCCTTCTTCTGTTGCGGATCCAACAATCAAGGCTAACGGCACACCGGCCGCCTTGGTTCTCTTGATGATTCCTTCTACCACTTTTCCTGAGAATGATTGGGAGTCAAGTTTTCCCTCCCCCGATATAACTAAATCACAGCCCTTTAGCGCTTCATCAAAATGCGCGGCATCTAAAACCATTTCAATGCCGGATTTAACTTCGGCGTTGAAGAACGCCATAAGTCCGAAGCCGAAACCGCCGGCTGCTCCAGCCCCGGGGACATCTGATAATTCTTTAGACACCTTTTCACCAAGGTATTTCAAGTTATCATCCAAAACTTTTACCATTTTATTGTCAGCACCTTTTTGAAGGGCGAATACGTAAGAAGCACCATTAAGTCCGAAAAGCGGATTCTTGACATCACTCATTCCAATGATCTTTATCCCGTTTAAAATGGCAGGAATTTCAATATGCTTAATATCCTTTAAGGTTCCACCCGTTGGAACAAACTCTTGACCGCTTTTATTTTTAAAAACCACTCCAAGGCTAGAAGCAAAGCCACATCCGCCATCATTTGTAGACGTTCCGCCCATACCGATAATAATTGTCTTAACGCCCTTTTCTACTGCGTTTTTTACAAGTTTTCCTAAACCGTATGTCGTGGTAATCAGTGGATTTTTAATCTTAGTGTGCGGGAGGCCAACAACTGACGACATCTCGATCACAGCTTTGTCTTCAAACAAAAAATAATCAGCGTAAATTGGATTCCAATTTGCATCAACCGTACCGACTTTGACCATTTTGCCTTCCAACAAACGATGAAAGCATTCGCAAGTGCCCTCACCGCCATCGGCAACAGGAATTTCAACCACTTGGCAATCGGGATAGCGTTTGTTCCAAATACGTTTGAAAATCGTTGAAATTGCAACGCTTGACAGCGTCCCCTTGAATGAATCCGAAGCAATAATCACCTTGTTCATGAAGACAATTATAGGCACTTGCTGAAATTACTAAAGCGTCACTTATTTTTTAAATAAGTTGACTTAGAAGACTATCGGAATAAAATAACAACCGGTTTAAAACCGAAAAAAGGAAAGAAATATGAAAAAAGTATTATTAGCCACATTAGCACTTCTTCCGCTTGCATTATGCGCTTGCGGTGAATCGACTAAAGGCGTTGAGGGAAAGACGTTTGTCTTCTCTTCATTGACAAAAGATGAAGTCAAATCAGGGGATTCTGCAGAATTCTATACCGAAAACAACCCAGCTGGAGCAACAAAAGAAGCCGTTGTGGAAACTGCAGTCCATGCACTTGAAGAACACGGAACAGACAACAAAACCGGCGAAATCTCATTTGGACCTGCCACTTACGCAAATATGACATACAAGGGTTCGGAAGCAAAAATTGGCGCATATAACGCCGTTAATCTTAGTGAGAACTCCATGACACGCGAATGTTATTGGCTTGCACTCAATAACGACTACACATCAGTCCATTTCGTTGATTTAGCTCAAAACTCCACTACCGAAGTTGTTGATTATACATTCGAAATGGGAGGAAAAGTGGATTACAGTTCAACAGATGGAAGCAGCCACACCACCAATTACAAAACTTACGCAAACGACACCGCTGTTACCTACGACAAGAAGGCTAAAACATTAACAATCGCCTTAGACGTTACATACGAAGTAACCGTTGATTCAAACAAGACAGCAAACGTCATGTCCTACACGCTTAGCTTCACAGAAAAAGCTTAGTAAAAAACAAAATTAAGAAGTCCTCTTTGAGGGTATCTTTCCGGATTTTTGCCGATATCGATACATCCCATGTTTGGACTTCTTTTTTTATGCGATTAATAAAAAACAGGAATTTGATTCTCGTTTGAGTTGACAAAATTCCTGTTATCTTATTTTTTAAACCAATAAATTACTTATTCGGATTATTCTTTGCCGTTTGGCTTAACCTTTTCTAAGTGCCAAATATCTCTGTTATATTCTTCGATAGTTCTGTCACTTGAGAAATGTCCTGACATGGCGATGTTCATAATTGAAGCGTGTGCCCATTTCTTTTTATCAAGATACATCGTATCGGCTTGTTCACAAGCTTTGCAATATGCATCAAAGTCGGCAAGGATGAAGAATTGATCTCCCCTATTCATGACTTCATCAAAAATCATTCTAAATCTGTCGCCATGTTTTACCGCCCATGGTCCTGTGTAAAGGGAATCTAAGACATTTTTTACACGATTGTCCGAGTTGTAAACATCCCATGGATTATAGTTGCAAGAGTCTACTTTTTCCTGAACTTCTTCTGCGGTTAAACCAAAGATTACTTCGTTTTCCCTACCGGCAAGGTCGGCTATTTCGATATTTGCACCGTCAAGTGTGCCGATTGTTATAGCGCCATTCATCATGAGTTTCATGTTAGATGTGCCTGAAGCTTCTTTTCCTGCGGTTGAAATTTGTTCTGACAAATCAGATGCCGGGATAATACGTTCAGCTAGAGAGACTCCATAATTCTCAACAAAGACAATCTTCATGTATTTGTTGGCCTGTTCATCATTATTGACGACGTCGGCAACGGCAAGAATCAATTCGATGATACGTTTTGCGTACTCATACGACGGAGCGGCCTTGGCGCCAAAGATATAGGTGTGTGGAACCATATTGAAGTTGGCCGGATCTTCTTTTAGCTTCAGATAATTGGACATGATATGGAAGACGTTGAGCAACTGTCTCTTATATGCATGCAAACGCTTAATCTGAGTGTCAAAAATTGAATTTGGGTCAACATCAATGTCATAGGACGTCTTAACGAATTTAGCAAAGGCAACTTTGTTTTCGTGTTTAATTTCTAGCAACGCCTTCTGGACTTTCTGATCGTCTGCAAATTCAGCAAACTTCTTCAAATCATCCGCATTGCGAATCCATGAGTCGCCAATTTTTGATGTAACTAATTCGGCAAGTTTTGGGTTGCTATAAAGTAACCATCTACGATGGGTAACACCATTTGTCTTATTGGAGAACTTCTCAGGGTACAACTGATAAAAGCTCTTAAATGTATAGCTCTTAAGAATTTCCGTGTGGATAGCGGCAACGCCATTTACTGAATATCCGGCATAAATTGCCATATTTGTCATATGGATCTGTCCGTCTTTGATAATCTGCATCGCATATCTATCAGCCGGATTAACACCTTGTTCAACGAGGTATTGGTTGAATCTGCGATTAATCTCTTCGATTATCATATAGATTCGAGGCAAAAGTTTCTGAACGAATTGGACCGGCCACTTCTCGAGCGCTTCCGGCATGACGGTGTGATTGGTATAGGCGATTGACTCATTGACAACCTTCCAGGCATCATCCCATCCCCAACCATATTCATCCATAAGCAATCTCATCATCTCAGGGATGGCAAGAATTGGATGTGTGTCGTTTAACTGGAACACGTAATGTTTGGAGAATTGTTTCAAATCGCCATAACGTCTGAGTTCTCCCCTCATGGACGATTGCAAACCCGCGGACACGAGGAAATATTGCTGACGTAATCTTAACATGCGTCCGTTCTCGGTGGAGTCATCCGGATAAAGACCGAAAGACAATTCCTTTAAGGTCTGAAGATATTCGTTGAATGAACAATCTGTAGGGAGTCTTTTGTTGGATGGCTCAGCCGACCAAAGTCTTAAAGTGTTTGCAACCCCATTTTTATATCCGACCACTGAAACGTCGTATGGGACAGCGCGTACCGCACGATAGTTGACTAAACGCATCGCGTATTCACCGTTAGGTTTAAGGTAAGTCTCTGAATTGCCATAGAACTTAACTTCGACCGCGTGTTTTGGCTTTCTGACTTCAAATACAAAGCCATCTGACAACCATTGGTCAGGAAGTTCGACTTGCTTGCCGTGAGAGAATTTCTGACGGAAGAATCCATATTCATAACGGATTGTGTTACCGTGCATCGGATAGCCGCAAGAAGCCGCGGAATCGAGGAAACAAGCCGCTAAACGACCTAAACCACCGTTTCCCAAGCCTGCATCTGGTTCAAGGTCTTCCAATTCATTGATATCAATGCCGTAATCGGCGAGTCCATCTTTGGCAACCTGATAGACTCCAAGGTTCTGCATGTTGTTAAGCAAAAGTCTTCCAATGAGGAATTCCATCGAGAAATACACAAGCTGTTTCTTGCCGTTACCGAGAATGTCTTCACGACAGTTGCGCCAGCCTTTCCCAGCGAAATCTCTTACCATCTCGCCCAAGATATCATATCTTTCGGTGACATCGGCGTCTTCTACATTTCGTCCATATTTCTCTACGAGTCTTTTTTCAAACTCATTCTTAAAATCGCGTTTGTTTTCAAACATATATCGTTAATCCTTAATTTTGGGTTTATCTAGTCTTCGTTGACTTAGCCTTATGCGTGCTTGTTGATGTACGCGCAGGGCTTTTCTTTGCCGTTTTCTTTGAAACGACAGGTTGTATTTTACGCTTAAAAATCATCGCTGCATAGCACCCAAGTTTGATTGTCAGGTGATTAGGGCGGCCTTCAGGACCGTTTGGAGCAGCTTTTAAAGGCAAACCGTTATATTGACCGTGCCCTCCATAGCAATCCTTATCTGAATTGAAGATTTCGACATACTCCCCATCGTGTAGGCATCCAACATCATATTCCTCATAAAAATTAGGAGTCATGTTGTAGACGAATAAAAGATCGGAATCCTCCACTTCCCTTTCAAAGGCAAAGACCGATTGGTCGGCATTATCCACCATCATCCAGTGGAAGTTTCTGCCATCGTATTCCCATTTATGCATCGCTGGTTCGGCCTGATAAATGAGATTGAGGTCTCTAATCAAACGCTTTACCGAATCGTGTTTTGGATAAGTAAGTAAAACCCACGGCAACGATTTCTCCTCATTCCATTCATCGAAAGAGGCGAGTTCCCCTCCCATGAAAAGCAGTTTCTTTCCCGGGTGGCCCCATTGATATGTATAGAGGTTTCTCAGTAAGTCGAACTTGTTTTCGTATGAACCAAACATCTTGTTGATTAAGGTGCCTTTCATATGGACGACTTCGTCGTGCGATAGTGGCATGATGAATCTTTCCGAGAAGAAATACGCCATTGAGAAATTGATTTTTGTGTGATCCCATTTCTTGTACACAGGATCCATCTTGTAATATTTGAGGGTGTCGTTCATCCAACCTAAATCCCATTTATAGTCAAAGCCTAGCCCGCCTTCCGTTTCCGGTTTTGTGACGCCTTGGTAATCAGAAGAATCCTCCGCTATCATCATGACATTCGGGTGTTCATAGTGAATTTTGCCATTTAAACGTTTGATAAACTCCGTTGCTCCAGCATTTTCGCCTTCGTTTTTATTACCGTCCCAGAAGATGATGTTGGAAACTGCGTCGACGCGGATGCCGTCAAAATGGAACACCGACAAGAAGTAGTTCATCGCCGACATCAAAAATGAACGAACTGGGTCTTTGCCCAAATCGAATTGGCAGCTACCCCATTGAGAGAACGTTCTCCTTGGGTCGTCATACTCGAACATATGGGTACCATCGAATTCCCTAAGGGCAAAGTCGTCGGTGGCAAAATGAACTGGGGCAAAATCTAAAATAACGCCCAAGCCCGCTCTATGCATCCTATCCACGAACGACATCAATTGCTTTGGGTTTCCATATCTAGAATCAACGGAATAGAAGCCGGTTGCTTGATAGCCCCAAGAACCGTCGAATGGGTATTGGCATAGCGGCATGACTTCAGCGTGGGTAAAGCCGTTTTCTTTCATATAAGGAATTAAAGAGTCGGCAATCTCTTCGTAGGATGGGTATCTATCGCCGACTTTACCTCTCCATGAACCAAGATGTATTTCGTAGATGGATAATGGTTTGTCGTAGTTGCGAGACCTGGTTTTAAGCCAATCGCCGTCCATCCATGGGAAGCCTTGGATATCGAACAGCCTTGAAGCGGTCAACGGACGCAGTTCGGAAAAGAATGCAAAAGGGTCGGCCCTGTCAACATATTCTCCTTGGGCGTTTCTGAAATGGAATTTATAAGATTGATACATCTGGCAGCCCGGGACAAAAACCTCCCAGCAACCGCAGTCGTCAATCTTATTCATCTTATTGGCATCGTAATTCCACCAATTCCAATCCCCCACAACCGAAACATCCTCAGCCATCGGGGCGTATAAACGGAAGACCACACCATCGACTCCGTCCTTATTAACAAAATGTGCGCCGAAATATTCAAAAGCCTTAATTGTTTGACCATTTAAATAGTCAGCAAGTAAACCATATGCCATATATTTAAAATCCTCTGGTGTTAGTATAAATGAATTCCTTTCATTTTGAAAGAAAACCACTTAATCAGATAAAACGAGCTTTGAATAACAAAACAATAAATTGACAAAGTTTTTTTGATTGTTTTTTTAATGATTTTAGGCAAGCGATTGCGTGTATCGTTGGCTTATTAAACACTTTGTAGTAAAATCATTTTCGTTAACGAAAAGAGGTTAAAAATATGTCAAAATGTATAGCCGTTAACTGCGGTTCAAGCTCAATTAAGTACAAACTTTATGAAATGCCTGAGGAGAAGGTTATCTGCTCCGGTCAGGTTGAACGTATTGGCCACGAAGACGGAATCTTCTCCATCAAGTTCAATGGGCAATCCAAAAAAGACATCCTTCCTATCATGGATCACGCTGTTGGCGTTGAATTGATTTTAAAAGCGCTCGTAGATATGAAAATCATCGTTTCATTCGATGAAATCAAAGCCGTTGGACACCGTGTTGTTCAAGGCGGCAAATATTTCAGCAAATCAGTCTTGTTCGATGATTATTGCGAAAATAGAGTCACTGAATTAATCCCACTTGACCCTTTGCACGCACCTGCTCATTTAACGGGTTTCCATGCGTTTAAGAAGGCTCTTCCAAATGCTGTTGCAATCGCGGTTTTTGATACAGCGTTCCATCAGACAATGGAGCCTGAAGATTACGTCTTCCCAATCCCATATGAATATACAGAAAAATATTCATGCAGACGCTATGGCGCACATGGCACATCCCATAATTATTTGGCAATAACTGCAAAAAAGAAATATCTTAAGGATATTGCTAATGAGAGAATCATCTCCTGCCACATCGGTTCTGGCTCTTCGCTTTGCGCTATAAAGAACGGCAAATGCGTTGCAACATCAATGGGTCTCACTCCTTTAGGCGGCGTCATGATGGGTACACGCACAGGCGATATGGATCCATCAGTCATGGATTACATCGCAACCTGCACAGGCAAAGACGTCCATCAAATCTACGATGAATTCAACAAGAAATCGGGCTTCTTGGGTGTCTCCGGCGTCTCAAATGACACTCGTGATATTGAGGCCGGTGCTTCAGAAGGAAACGAAAGATGTATCTTAGCTGCAAATTTATTCGCAAGAAGAATTGCAGACTACATCGGCTCTTATTATGTAAGACTTGGCGGAGCGGACTTAATCGTCTTCTCAGCGGGAATTGGCGAAAACTCAGGATGGTTCAGAAAACTCGTCATCGATAGAATCAGCGAGGCTCTAGGTATTGTCCTTGATGAAAAGGCAAACGATTCACATGGCGATGCGGTCATCTCCAAACCAGAATCAAAGATCAAAGTGGTCGTCATCCCTACCGACGAGGAAGTAATGATCGCAAGAGATTGCTGGAAAGCACTTGAGGGCAATTTATAATGAGCAGATTACCAGAAGCTATTAAAGCCTATGGAAAAGCCCATTGGTCTACATACAAGAAGATATATTCTCTAATAAAGAAATATGATCGCATCTGCGTGTTCCGTCACATCAAACCCGATTTTGATGCATATGGTTCACAGATGGGTCTAGTCACTTTCCTTAAAGACAACTTCCCTAACAAAGAAATCCATTATGTCGGGGATAACCACGTCAGTTTTACAGGCCGAGTTTATCCTGAAAGTGAATCGTTGCCAGAATCATGGTTCGAAATTCCATTCCTTGCAATCGTGTGCGATGTTGGAGAACACGATAGAATCGCCGATCCTAGATACGCCAAGGCAACAGACATCGTTAAAATCGACCACCACCCTTCAAAGATGGAAATTACAGATGTAAAGGTAGTTGACTTAGATTCAGCCTCCGCATCAGAAATGGTTTATGACCTCTGCGCAAACTGGAAAGGAAAAAAGATTTCCTACCAAGCCGCGTGGTACTTCTACTCGGGAATCGTGGGTGACACGGGCAATTTCAAATACCGTTCAACAAACATTCACACATTCGCTTGTGCGCAGGCTTTAATGGAAACGGGCATCAACATCGCCGATGTTACAAACTGCATGTTCCAAAAGAAAGTTGATGACTTGAAAGTAACCGCCTATGTTTTGAACCATTTCAGTGTTTCAGAACACGGGGTTGCTTACTATTATTTACCCGAATCAGTTCAAAAAGAACTCAATATCACTTCCGAAAGAGGCAAAGACAACGTAAACCTCTTCTCAAATATTGAGGGTATTGAAGCGTGGTGTTCATTCTCTGAATCCATAAAAGACAACTGTTGGTGGGTATCCATCCGCTCCAAAAAGGCTGACATCTCTCAAGTCGCCGCCAGATGGAGAGGCGGAGGCCACGCCAATGCATCAGGAGCCAAGATTCTCGATTTAAGCGAGCTTGATGGCTTGATTAAAGATTTAGATGCACTGTTTATAAAAAGCGAATAAATTGACAAAATATCGGCCTAGATTTAGTTCTAGGCCTTTTTTATGCGTTTATAAACCGTTAAATCGGTTTATGGCGGAATAGTGAAGAGGAGTTTATAATAATGCTATGCATTTTATCCCCCTCCACATTTATTCCGGTTTCTCATATTTACAATCCGGATTAACAATCGAAAAAATTGCCAAAGTCGTAAAGGCAAACGGTTATGAATACTGTGGACTATGCGATAACGGCTCTTTATCGGGTATCGCTCCTTTTGAGCATTTGATCAAAGGCGTCGGTAGCAAACCTGTTTTTGGCATGGACATCCAAACTCCGATTGGAACGCTTAGTTTATTTATCAAAAACGAAGAGGGTTACCGCAATTTGCTTTCTATCTCCACTGCTATCATCGAAAAAAGATTGAGTGATGAAATAATTGTTGACCATTCCAAAGGCCTTATTTGCGTTTATCCGCTAGAACTATCCTTCTATGCCGAATCTCTTGTTGAATCCGAAAGAGAATTCGCAAGGAGACTTTTTGAACTTACCGGCAAATTCGATAAAACTCTCATTGGATTGCCATACGGAGAGGAAAACTTAACATTAATCAGGCAAGGAAGAGCCTTTGCCGATAAATATGCTTATCTTGCAGTTGCATTCCCGCATATTCTTTACGAGAGAAAAGAAGACGCAATTACATTGGACATCGTTAATGCGATATCAGATAAAAACACACTTAGCGAAAAGGAAAAACTCGGAGAGAACTATTTCATATCCGAAAGCGAGTTACGCGCTTTCTACACAGATGAGGAAATTGACAATTCTTATAAAGTCGCGATTTCATGTAAGAAATTCTCGTTAATAATGAAAAGGGGCACGCTACTCCATTTTGAGAATGATAAAGGCCTAACTAGCGAGGAATATATAAAGCAAATAGCTAATGAAGGGATGGCAAGGGAAGGCCTAAAGGGCAAAATAGAATACGAAGACAGGCTTTCCTATGAGTTATCGGTCATTCACCAAATGGGGTACGATGACTATTTCCTTATCGTTTCAGATTATGTCAACTACGCAAGAAATAACGGAATTTTCGTAGGTCCAGGAAGAGGATCTGCTGGCGGGTCTCTAGTTTCGTATTGCTTAGGCATCATTGAAACCGATCCTTTGAAATACAACCTCTTATTCGAAAGATTCCTAAACCCAGAAAGGCGATCGATGCCGGATATCGACGTTGATTTCAGTGATGTAAATCGCGAAAAAGTAGTCTCTTATTTACAAAACAAGTATGGCAGTCAGAGAGTTGGCAGGGTTTTAACCACCCAGACAATTGGGGCAAAGGAAGCGCTGCGAGATATCGCAAGAGTCTATGGTTACAAAGACCGTGAAGTCGATACAATCATTTCATGCATTGTTAACGACAAACTCACTTTAAGGGAGGATTACAAAACATCGCCACAATTCAAGTCGCTCGTAGATTCGGATAAGTTCTATCTTGAGATGGTTGCATTGGCATCCAAAATTGAAGGACTTCCAAGACAGGCGGGACTGCATGCCGCAGGCGTTGTGTTGAATAACGAACCGTTAACGGAAACACTGCCCGTTGCCTTGAACGAAGAGGTTGGGTATGTGGCATGTCTAGAAAAGGATTATCTTGAAGAACAAGGTTTCCTTAAGATGGATATCCTCGGCCTCAGGAACTTAACGATAATAGAGATTGCGCTAAATCTTATCGAGATGAATCGTGGCATCAAAATCAGCCCATATGAGATCCCGTATGAAGACGAGGAAGCAATCAAGCTTATCTGCAAAAATAAGACAATGGGCTTGTTCCAGCTTGAATCCCCTGGCATGAAGAGAACAATCAAGGAAATTCAGCCAACCACATTCGAAGATATCGCCGCAATTGAAGCGTTATTCCGTCCTGGTCCAATGGACTCGATTCCAAGCTTCGCAAGAAGAAAACACGGTACGGAAACCATCAAATATTTGACTTCAGAACTTGAACCCATCCTTAAAAATACCTATGGTATCATCGTTTATCAGGAGCAAATCATGCAAATTGCATCTTCAGTTGCTGGTTTCTCGTTTGGAGAGGCTGATGTTTTTAGACGTGCCATCTCCAAAAAAGACAAATCGAAAATCGATGCAATGCACGAAAAATTCATAAAGGGTTGCATAAACAAGGGAAAAAGCAAACAACTTGCCGAACAGTTATTCGCATTAATTGAGAAATTTGCGAACTACGGATTCAACAAATCGCATGCGATTTCTTATGCCGTTCTTACATGTAGAATGGCGTATTTAAAAGCGCACTACCCAGCCGAATTTTATTGCGCAATTTTGGATTCAATGGCGCCAGGCGATAAAAAATTCAAAGACACTTTAACCGAGATGAAAGAACTCGGTCTCAAACTATCAAGCCCAGACATCAATAGGTCCTATAAATCGTTCATCGTCGATGGAACGTCGTTAAGGACGCCATTAAGCGCAATAAGGGGGATGCAAGGGATTCTACTTAATAATGTGCTTAAAGAGCGAGAGGAACATGGACCATATATCGATATCTTCGATTTTGCCGTTAGAACTATCGAATACGGATTGAATATCCAAATGTTGATTAAATTCATAGATTCAGGGTCATTCGATCTCCTTCATCCGAATAGAGAATCTCTAAGGAAGAGCGCGAATTCCATCATGACGTATGCAAACATGTTCGGATCGAGCGCTTTAGCGGGAGGCCTACTGGATATAGGAATCGAAAAACCAATGTTAGCAAACGTTGAAGATGATTTGAGAATCAATCTCGAAGCGGAATTTGAGACTCTTGGAATGATGATATCCGCTTCCCCATTCAAACTTTATGAAAAAGAACTTGTCGGAGTGAAATTCATCAGAATCGAAGACGCTTATTCCGCAAATGGTGAATTTGTAACGGCGGGACTTGTTAAAAACGTCAAGGCGATAATAACGAAGAAAGGAACGCAGATGTGTTTCTTGGAGATATATGACGATTTGAATGATATGGAATTCACATTATTCGAGGAAGCGTACTTAAAATCGTTCAGCGCTTTGAAGAAAGACAATTTGGTTCTTGTAACCGGTAGGAAAGATAGAATCAAACAAGACTCATTCTTGGCGACACTAGTTAGAAAGGTAGGAGAATAATATGGCTAAAAAACTTATTGTAGTCGATGGAAATTCGCTTTTATTCAGGGCATTTTACGCTACGGCATATGGCGACACGACAAACATAATGAGAACGAAATCCGGTACCCCTACCAATGCAATTTTCGCTTTTGCGAATATGGTCACAAAAATCCTTCAAGGGTTTAAGGGGGGAGAATATTTCTTCGTAGGTTTTGACGCCGATGGGCATACATTCAGAAAAGAACAATACGCCGACTATAAAGCCAATAGAAAACCATGTCCTCCAGAGCTCGTTCCACAATTCCCAATATCAAGAGAATTACTCAATTCCTTGGGAATTAAAAATTACGAGGAGCACGGCATTGAAGCGGATGATATCTGTGGCACGGTCGCTAAATGGGGATCTTCAAATGGCTTTGAGGTTATGGTCTATACCTCAGATAAAGATTACCTTCAATTGATAGACGATAATATTACTGTTTCCTTATTGAAGACCGGTCTTTCCAATATGGAAATCATGAACTCCGTAACCATGCCTGAAAAATTCGGTTTTTCACCTAAGCAGATAATTGATTATAAAGGATTAAGGGGAGATTCTTCGGATAATCTACCTGGTATTCCTGGCGTCGGTGATAAAACCGCCGTTAAATTGATCCAAGAATACGGTTCATTCGATGCGATAATCGAGGCTGCCCAGGCAATGAAATCAAAGGTCGGAGAAAACATTAGGACATATGTCGACCAAGGAAGGCAATGCTACGACCTCGCGACTATCAAAACGGATTGCGCGCTGCCATTCAATTTAGAAGATTGTTTATATAAAGGGTATCAATTTAAGGATGTTAACGAGTTCGCCCAAAAGTATGAGTTGAAACAATTTATTTCCAGATTGCCCCAAACCATGAAAAAACAGGACAAAAAGACGATTGAATTCAAACCTGTTAAAGCTGATTCTGCCGAACCCTTCGAAAATGATTCAGAAATCGGCGTTGCTTTTGATGTCGACTACACTTCATATCATGACTGCGTCATTAACGGCGTCGCAATCTCTAATTTAAGCAACACTTTGTACATTGAATACGACAAGCTGATCGGAGATGCCGCATTCAAAAAAATAATGGAGAACGCTAACGTCAAGAAACACGTATTTGACGGCAAGGCCACATTTTATATCTCAAATAGAATGGGAATCGACTTTAAAGGGTTGGAAAACGATATCCTTTTGGCCGCTTATCTATTGGATTCCACCGTCACTTCTAATCCAAGGCTCGTATTTGCCAGTTTCGGCATTGATATCGAAAGTGATGAAACAATCGATTTGTTCAACACATCAAAATTCTTAGAAACCTCGAAAATGGCATATTCAGCCTTATCTTTAAAAGAGAAAATTACAACAAACCTTAAAGAGGAGGATGATTATGAACTCTATAAGGATGTAGAGCTGCCGCTTTCGCTTGTACTCGCAAAAATGGAACTTACAGGCATGCCTGTGCATAAAGAAGTTCTCAGCCAAATCGGCAAAGAATTCAAAATAAAGCGCGATTCGCTAGAAAAAGAAGTCATTGAAATGGCCGGCCATCCATTCAACTTGAATTCCCCAAAACAGATTGCCGAGGTTTTCTTTGGTGAACTAGGAATAAGAGACCCTAGAGGAGGCTCGACAGGAGTCGATGCGATGAATGACTTAAAAGACGAATATCCGATCGTTGCAAAACTCTTGGAATATAGAAAATACGCCAAGCTGATCTCGACCTACATCGAAGGTATTGCTCCTCATATCGACGCAAGCGGATATGTCCACACATACTTCAATCAGGCTCAAACTGCAACGGGTCGATTATCCTCATCCTCACCAAACTTGCAAAACATCAGCACGAGAGACCCCGAATCGAAACTCATCAGGAAAGCTTTCTATTACGATGAGGCGGACTACACGATTGTCTCATTTGATTATGGCCAGATTGAATTAAGAATCCTGGCATCCTTATCCAAATGTCAAAAATATTTGGATGTTTTCAATAGCGTTGAGGATAGGGACGTCCATAGCGAGACCGCGAAACTCATTTATCACACCGAAGAAATTACAAGTCTTCAAAGAAGAACCGCAAAGGCTGTTAACTTTGCAATTATCTATGGCACAACCGTATACGGCTTAGCAGATCAAATCGGTTGCTCGCCTAAAGAAGCACAGCAATTAATCAAGAACTTCTACTATGCATATCCTGAAGTCGGGGAATTCTTGCAAAAGACGGTTACCGAAGCTTCAAGCCAAGGTTTTGTGACCACGATGTTTGGAAGAAGGAGATATTTAAGAGAAATCAACGACCCGAACTATGCAAAAAGGGAATCCGCAAGGCGACAAGCCCTCAACGCCCCGGTTCAAGGGACTGCTGCAGACCTTATGAAAATAGTCATGGTCAAAATAGAAAATTTTCTCGAAGAAAATAACTATAAGACAAAACTAATACTTCAGATTCACGATGAACTTATGTTCAAGGTCCCAAGCGATGAAATGGAAACAGTCATTCCGCAGATAAAAAACATCATGGAAACCACCGTTGCCCTTCCAGTTAAGTTAGTCACTGAAATGGGAGAGGGCAAAACGTGGTATGAGGTGAAATAAAATGCCAGAATTGCCAGAAGTTGAGACGGTTAAAAATATTCTTCAGGAAATCGTTCCAGGGAAAAAAATCAAAGCAATCGATATTTATTATTCAGGCTGTATCAAAGCGCCAATTAACGACTTTGTGTCTTTTCTTATTGGCGAGACTTTTAAAAAAATAACGAGAAGAGGCAAATTCCTTATCTTCCATCTAACTAACAATAAAGTTGTTGTTTCACACTTAAGGATGGAAGGTAAATACTTCGAAGGCAAGGAAGAAAATGCTCCAGATAAGCATGATATCATGCGTTATGTTTTTGCTGATGGCACCACATTAAGATACAACGATGTCCGCAAGTTCGGAGTACTTGTACCACAAAAAGAGGATGAATGCCTAGATATTCCACCGCTATCTGATGTTGGCAAGGAACCTTGGGATTTAACGCCTGATGAATTATACAAAGGACTTCAAACAAAAAAATGCACAGTCAAAGAAGGATTGCTTGATCAGAAAATGATCGCAGGTCTTGGAAACATCTATGATGACGAGGTTCTCTTTGCAACGAAAATCAACCCGAGGAGGAAGGCAAATGCAATAACTCCAGAAGAATGCGTTTGTATTTTAAAAGAATCTAGCCGGATTTTAAACGAAGCAATTGCTAACGGGGGATCTACCATAAAGTCATACCATCCAAAAGAAGGCGTATCCGGTTTGATGCAAAATAACCTTTTGGCTTACGGCCACGAAAACGAGGCATGCCCAAATTGCACTTTTCCGATGAGGAAGATATCCATAGGCGGGCGCGGGACCGTCTATTGTCCGAAATGCCAAAAAAATTTCGGAGAACCTTTTATTGTAGGAGTCACCGGGCCAATCGCTTCAGGGAAAAGCACAGTTTCCTCATATTTAGAACGCAAAGGATACCTTAAGATTGACGCAGATTTAATTGTATCCGAGTTATACCAAAACAAGGCATTCACAAACTCAATTGCTAGGCGCTTCGGAATGAAATCATTCTCCAGGAAGGAATTACTTGCGATAGTATCTGAAAACGAAGAGAAACGTAAAGAATTAAACGATATCGTTCACCCTGCCGTATTTGATGAAATCGAAAGTAGAATTTCAAAAAATAAAGATAAGAAAATTGTCTTAGACGTTCCTTTATTATTTGGCAGTCCATTAGAGGAAAAATGCGATTTAATTATAACCGTTCTTTCCGACGAAAAACTTCAGGAACAAAGGATTGTTCAACGCGGAAAAGACCCCAAAGCCTCGCTGGCCCTCAACAAGAAATGGCCTAGAGCCCTAGCAAAGAAAAAATCCGGCATTGTATTAACAACTGACGGATCCTTGGATGAACTTTACCAGAAATTGAACAAATACGATTGGTAATCACTTAAACAAATAATTTTCTATGCCATCTTCAACAATTTTTTCAGACTCAATATTGTTTTTTATGAGAGAGACTATCGTTGATATCTCAAGTTTTGCTTGCGGAGTTGTGCCATATAAAGTTTCGATATCTTTTAATGAATAATTGCTCATGAAGAAAGTGAAAAGCTTGTTCTTTGCTCTTTCGGTGATAATCGGTCTCAACACAGTGTTGATTGCATATTCGGATTTGAACTCACTACCAAAATTGTCTATGACAAGAACCCTAACGGTTTGCAGTTTATTCATTTCTTTTTGGAACTCCCCTCTTTTAAACTTGTCCATAGAGAGATTTCTTAAGTCCGCAAATTTTTGGTTTGCGTCAATAAATGAAATTTTTGTACCCCTTAAAGTGAGTTTATTGCAGCACATCGCAACTATAAAAGACTTGCCTGTACCAGTATTTCCACGTAAATAAACCCATTTTTTGTCTTTGGATTTAAGAGCCTTGGACAAAACGGTCATAACATCTCTAATCCTTTTGCTATTACTCGATGCTGTTTTTCCCAACCATTCATCAGGGAAACATCTGTCTAGATAGTTATCTGAGATCGCATCTATTGCAGCTTGTTTAGCGCATGGTCCAAATCTATTGATTATCTCCCCGGCATCCCCAATCGCTATATCTGTCGAATTATGGTATGAATCCGATACGCATTCTTCGAGACCTTTGCATTTCTTGCATTGATCTTTGGAAAGTTTGTATCTATAAATCGTTAGGGCGTAGTGAGGAATCTCATCCTTGGAGACACCTAACATAGTCAATTTTTGGAGGACTTCATCATCGGATAAAATCTCATCAACAATTGATTTGGATTCCGTATTTTGATTGACATATTTTTTCAAATCAATTTTCTCCATATTTTCATTCTCCGATATCAATATTATTTAAGAAATCTTCCATTTCTTCTGGGGTCATTATATCCGACTCGTCATCGTTATTTTCTTTTTTCTCTTCAACATGTTCTTCAATAACCGGTTTTTCTTCAAAAACAGGCTTTGAAGTGCTCCTTGACTCAGTTGTCTTCTTCTTTGTCTTAGTTCTAGAAGTTTCAGCAAAATAGTTCATTGCGTCCACCACGGTTTCCACGCCTTCTCTTACCAATGATCCTGCAATTTTTTGAGTAAATGTGGCCGGCAACGTGTTGTTATGCGTTGTTGTCACATAAAGAATCAGCGCATTGCAAACAGGCGACGATAAACCCATATCCACAGTTAGTGTATTTATCAAATCAATATCCGGCTTTGCAGGCTTGTTGCCCTTTTGCAATTTGGATAGGAATTCTATCGGTGTCAATGTCTCCATTTGCCTTATTGATCTAGCGAGTTCCGAATTGCCGTGCGCTTCGCTTGATTTGGATTGAGCCTTTCTCAAATATGAGAATTTATAATTATCCTCTGCAAGTTTAGCCAAATATTTTGTGTTCAATCTTTCACCCATCGGCTTGTTAAAAGCAAATGCTTCTCTTACAAATCCGGCAAACGCTTCTTCCTCATAATTGTAAAGCGCGGCAATCCTGGCGATTTTTATGAATTCTATCTTGGTAAATGAGTCAAAATTAAATCTGTAATCCAAGATTTTCAAAGCTTTCATGAATGCGTTTCTATCGAAACCGGTATTAACACTCCCCAATGTGTGCCCGCCCGTAGTTTTAGCGGATTCTCCATAAATAGGATCCGACAAGTCAGGAGAGAAGAAGGCCTGGAACGACTGCGATACGTTTTCAAAATCTTGGGGAGCCTCTTCAAGCTGATATTTTTTGGCAAGTTTATCCACCGCCTCTTGACCGATATATTTGGCCAATGTGCCCGCGAGTAATTCGTTGCCTAAGAATTCTTTTGGGGTTCTAGGAGAATATGTGCAGTAGCAATATAGTTGATATTCTTGTTCAGCTTTCTTAAACGTTTGAATTAAGCCCATGGCTTCAAGACCCGCTAAAGCGGCAATAAACTCGCCAGATGAAAGCTGATTCTTGGTGAAGAAGGCCTTGTGAGACACGATTTCGCCCGCTTCAATATTAATCATGGCAAAGAACACCCCAACAGACTTGACGCCGATGATTGGAGCATAAAAATCCAAAATATAAGTGTAATCCTGCGTTGAGAACAAGGATTGTGGTCTAACTTCTAATAAATCGCTTGGGCTAATTTCTTTCATGGGCAAAATCATATCAAAAAGGCATATTTAAATCTATCGAAGTTTCGATGATTTCTAACTATTTTATAGTTTTATCCACAATCGTTGCGATTGGAAAAATCCGATGCAATGGTGATTTTTGGAGTTTTCCACCTGTCCTTTTTGACGTATCCACAACTTTCAATCGGTAAAATATTCTCTGAATATCCTTAAAAAAGGATACTCAAGAGTTTATAATAGTCCCGATTATAAAGAGGTGAGTCCTATGAAAATTGGAATCTTAACATCTGGTGGTGATTCCCCAGGAATGAACAATGCAATCGCGGCAGTAGTAAAAGCCGGGATCGCAAATGGAATTGATGTATATGGAATTTATAATGGCTATAAAGGCATGGTCAATGGAGATATCGAGAAATTAACTATTGCCGATATTACCGGCATCGTTGAAAAAGGTGGAACAATTCTAAGAACTGCAAGACTTCCCGAATTCAAGGAATTGGAAGTAAGACAGAAAGCCGTTCAACAACTCAAATCCCACGGAATCGAAGCCGTCATTGTCATTGGTGGCGACGGTTCTTATATGGGTGCTAAAAAACTCTCAGAGATGGGAATCAATTGCATCGGACTTCCGGGCACAATCGATAATGATATTGCATGCACAGATTACACGATAGGTTTCGATACAGCACAGAACACGATTTTAAGAGCGGTTTCAGAAATCAAAGACACGGCAGCATCGCATTCTAGATGTATTGTTGTTGAGTGCATGGGAAACAAATGCGGAGATTTGACTTTATTCTGCGGAATCGGAACGGATGCCGATTACATTGTCACTGCTGACCATCAGGTCCCATTCGACGAAATCGTCTCTGGATTAAAAGCAAAGCACGATGCCGACCCAGAAAGTTACGCGATCGTCATGATTTCTGAAAAATTCTTTGATGTCGATAATCTCACGGCAAGAATTGCAAGCCAGACAGGTTACGATACACGTAAAAATGTTCTCGGACATATTCAAAGAGGCGGTTCACCAACATCGTTTGATAGAATCTTAGCCTCTAGAATGGGCGTCAAAGCGGTTGAATTGCTGCTAGAAGGTAAAGGCGGTAGATGTATTGGCATCAAGAATAACCAAATCGTCGACTTTGACATCTATGAAGCTCTCGCCATGAAGAGGGTTACAGAACCTGATGTCGCTAGATTAGCAGAGGTTTTATAATATGGATTTAAACATCAGCAAAAAGACTAAAATAATCTGCACCATAGGACCGGCTTCCGACACACCGGAAATGGTTAAGAAACTTTATGATGCAGGAATGAATGTCATGAGACTGAATTTTTCTCATGGCACCCACGAAGAGCAAGAGAAAAAAATGCAGATTGCTCGTGATTTCGAAAAGAAATACAAGATATACATTCCGGTTGCTTTGGACACAAAAGGTCCAGAGATGAGAACTGGAATGATGGAAAATGGCAAAGTCACAGTCTCTAAAGGCCAAATAATGAGAATCACCAAAGAAAAAGTGTTAGGCACTGCCGAAAGATGGACATGCTCCTTTGCCGGTCTTTACGATGACGTCAAAATCGGAGATCACATCCTCGTCGATGATGGAAACTTAACGCTCGAAGTTGTCGATAAAGACGCAAAAACAGAAGAAATAATCGTTAAGGCTTTAAACAACCACTACATCAAAGATCAAAAAGGAATGAACGCCCCGATGTCGAGATTGTCTCTTCCTTTCATTTCGGAAAATGATGAAGAAGATTTAAAATTCGGATGCGAAAAAGATGTAGATTGCATCTTTGCTTCTTTTGTAAGAAGACCAGAAGACATCTTAGATATGAAAGCGGTCCTTGCAAAATACGGCAAACCAGATATGCCAATTTTCGCCAAGATTGAAAATCAAGAAGGCGTTGAAAAGATTGAAGACATCATCGCCGTGGCAGACGGAGTCATGGTCGCTCGTGGTGACTTAGGTGACGAAATCGAACCGCAAGATGTCCCGCCTGTACAAAGAAAAATCGGAAATCTCTGCAGAAAAGCCGGTAAACCTTGCATCATTGCAACTCAAATGCTCGAATCAATGACGACGCATCCAAGACCAACTAGAGCTGAAGTAAGTGACGTCGCTACAGCTATCTACGAATCCTCCGATTGCGTTATGCTCTCGGGTGAGTCAGCCTCTGGCCAATATCCAGTGGAAGCCGTTTCGATGCAAACCGCAATTGCCTCAACTATTGAGAAAGAATTGCCATACGAGCAATTAACTAGAGAGGCTTTTGAAACATCTAACAAAAAAGACACAAATGACGCCATCGCATCAGCGGTAGCAAATACCGCCCTAGTTTTAGGCGCCAAACTCATCGTTAACTTCACCCATCAAGGCAATTCCTCAAGAAGAATTTCCAAGGCAAGACCGGTTTGTCCTATAATTCAAGTCACAAGCAATAGAAAGACGGCCCTCAAAGGCGCATGGATGTGGGGAGTGTATTCGGTCTTATTGAGCACAACGATGCCTGATTTCACAGAAGAGATGGAAGTATTATCACTTAAGATAGCTAGAGATATCGGTTTAAAACCAGGCGATCCAATCATCATTTGCGGCGGCATACCAACCGGCGCAGGAGTCACAAACTTCTTAAGAATAGTCAACGTCAACGAAGTCGAGGATATAGATTAATCATGAAAAAAATCATCAGCCTAGACATCGGCGGCACAAATACCAGAGTATCTCTTATAAACGAGAGGTACGAGGTAGAAAAAACTCTCATCTATGACACGGTCATCGGTTCAACGGAGAAATTCCTCGCCAATGCAATCAAGGTCATTAAAGATGCGATTACAGACTATTCCGATGTAATTGCGATAAGCGCAGGCGTACCTGGACGTGTTCGCGAAAATGGATTTATCGATGCACTTCCAAATGTGCATATAACAAATGTGCCATTCTCGGAAGTGCTCAGCAAAGAATTCAATTTGCCTGTCTTCGCGTTAAACGATGCGCAGGCAGCTGCTTTAGCCGAAGCTAATGTTGGCGAATGGCATAAATACAAAAAAGTTTATTTCACAACCATCTCTACTGGAATCGGCGGAGCGTTTTGCGTTGATGGAAAATTGAAGAATTCGTCAAATGAAGCGGGACACACGCTAATCAACTATAAAGGGAAACTTTGGGAAACAGAGCATTTGGCATCTGGCACCGGAATCATCAGGCTTTGCGATGCAAATGGGCTATATGTGGCTAATGCAAGAGAATTCTTTGAGATGGTCGAAAACAAAAACAACCTTGCTTTAAGAATCTATTCTGATTGGATTTCAATTCTTGCCGGATGGTTCAATATGATTCAGGCGTTATACGAGCCGGAGGTCTTCACCTTAACGGGTGGAGTTATGAAAAGCGCAAAGCTCTTCTTCAATGACCTCCAAGGCGCAACGCCGAATGCCAACCTTCAAATCGCAGGTTGTGGGCAGATGGCCGGACTTCTTGGCGCTGCAGTCTATGGATTCCAAAGAGTCGGTCTCAAATAACAATAAAGCCAATTAGGAAGCTAATGCTTCCTTTTTTATTTGGTTGACTGCGCAAAAAAAGCACCAAGAGAAAACCAAGTATTAATAAGATTAGATATTAATTCGCTACTATTTCTCTTTAATTTTTCTTAGGAAAAATGGTATATTATCCAGGTTAGGCATAACTAATTACCATGAAACAGAAGATATCCAAAGAAAAATATGCATCCGAAACAAAGACGGTTAACTTGATGATCACATTGTACTGTCACAAGAACCATAAAACCAAAAGGGATGAGCTTTGTCCAGATTGCCAAGAGTTAAAAGAATATTGCGCTTACCGCCTATCGCTTTGTCCTTGGGGAGACAAAAAGCCGTTTTGCTCGAATTGCACTATCCACTGCTACAACCAAGAACACCGTCAAAGAATAAAAGACGTCATGCGTTTTTCGGGTCCAAGGATGCTTTTCCACCACCCTGTTTTAGCCATTAAACATGTATGCCAAACATTAAAGCAAAAGAGAAAATTGAAGAAAATCGCCAATGAAAAAGCAAAAAAAGCTAGAGAAAACAAAAACAAACAAACTGAGCAGAAGTAAGATTCTCCGAGTCATCTTTTTAATCGTCGGGTTTATTTCTTTTGGACTAGGAACCGTCGGTATTATCCTTCCGATTTTGCCCACTACCCCTTTTTATCTACTCGCGGCATTTTGCTTTGTGCGCGGATCGAATAAATTCGCCAACTGGTTCTTAAACTCAAAGTTCTATAAAAACCACGTCGGGAACTTCGCAAAGCATAGAGTGATGACAATTTACGGAGAGCTAATCTTGTTAACATTTGTTTCTACTCTGCTACTAACCTCAATGTGGTTCATCAATTCGTTTGCAATGTGCATTGTATTCCCTTGCCTAATCGCTTGTAAGTACGGCTACTTTGTGTTTAGAGTCACTCCAGTTGGTAGAAAAGAGTATCTGGCCATTAAAGAGGCGGATGCATTAGAAGAGAAACAAAAGTCCGAGATTATGGAAACGGAGGGCATTAAAGAATGATAGATAAAGATTTGCTTAGATACATAAAAGGCAAAAGATACTATTTAGTCCTAATCACAGTTTTCTCTTTTCTAGGATTGGCCGCTTCAGTCTCTTCAACATACTTGCTCACTAGATCAGTTGAGTCCTTTATGCAAAATGACTTCAAGTGGGGAGGAATATTCCTAGGGATAACTTCAGGACTGATAGTTACTTACATCCTTTTCTATATAATAAAGGGCAAATTTAGCGACAAGCTATCTTCATACGTTGCAACAAAAATCAGAGGGGACATATATTCAAAATACATCCGTTTAAATGGTGACAGTTCTTTGAAAAATCAAGAGATTGCCCAACTTACCAGTGAAGGCATAGAGCAGTTAAAGCTTTATTACTCTTCTTACCTCCCATCCTTTTTCTATAGTATGAGTGCACCGATTGCTCTCTTCATTTTATTCTGTTTCTTCTCTTGGAAGGTGGCTTTGCTATATCTAGCCTGTGTGCCATTGATTCCGATTTCAATCATCGCGGTTTCCAAATGGGCAAAGAAAATCTTCGCAACTTATTGGAACAGATACCTTTCCCTTGGCGGCAACTACTTAGATTCCGTTAAGGGCATGAAAGAACTTCTGATTTTCTCTTACGACAAAAAGATGGAGGAAGAAATGAAGGAATCGAGCGAAGAGTTCCGTTCCATCACAATGAAGGTTTTGGTTATGCAGCTTTTTTCTACCACTATCATGGATTTGGTTGCATATGGCGGAGCTGCCGTCGGAATTGTTTTATCCTTGCTTGCCTTTAATGCTAGTGAGATTACCTTCCAGGTCACGATGTTTTTAATCCTAGTCGGCGCCGAATTCTTCTTGCCGTTGCGCGCCCTAGGATCGGCTTTCCATATCGCAATGAACGGGGCGACCGCTGGCAAAAAGGTTATTAAACTCCTAAACGAAGAGGAAAAACCGGACGGCGATAAAAACATCGATTCAATCACTTCTATCTCAATCAGAGACTTAAGTTTCCAATACGCTGACGCGGACAGTCCAGTTATAAGTAGCCTAAATATGGAGTTAAAGAAAGGTTTCACATCCTTAATCGGAGATTCCGGATCGGGAAAAAGCACCTTAAGTAAGTTGCTTTCTAGGCAATTAAATGGGTACAAAGGTACAATTTTAATAGACGGGGTTGAATTAAGCTCCATTAAAAACTACGAGTATAGGAAACTCGTTTCTTATCTATCTATTGATAGTTACCTTCTTCATCTTTCGATTAGAGACGCGTTTAAATTCTATAATCAGGAAATCATGGAGGAAGAGATGGTCTCTCTTCTAGAAAAGGTTTCTTTAAAAGAAAGAATCCTTGATGAGCACGGCCTAGACTTCATGCCTAAAGAAGACGCCTCAGATCTTTCGGGTGGAGAAAAGCAACGCTTAATCCTAGCTTATTATCTAGGAGCGAAAAAAGACTTCTACATCTTTGACGAGGTGACTTCCAACATCGACAAGGACTCCGAGGCCATAATTCTTTCTTCTATTAAAGAATTGGCGGAATCACATATAGTTTTATTTATCTCCCACCGTGTTAAAAATGCCTTGAACGCAGACAATATCTACTTTATTAAAAATGGCAAATTGGTGGAATCCGGAAGTCCGAATGAATTGCTCAAAAATGGTTCGGAGTTCTCAAAAATGATTGAAAACGAGAATAAATGGGAGGAAATAAGATGAAAAAACAATCCTTCTTCCATTTGCTTAAAGGCATGCTTTCTTTAGTCAAAGGGAAACGTTATTTAATTGTATTCGCCGTAATTGTTGGAACACTCGGCTTTTTATCGGCGATGGGTATCACTTTCTTTGGTGGCTTGGCGATTTTAAAACTGTTAAACATCGAGATTGCACTTTCCTGGGGATGGCTAATCGCCTTGATTCTAATATGTGGTTTTGCAAGAGGTTTCTTGAGATATGCCGAACAATATTTAAATCATTACATGGCATTTACGTTATTAGCACTTGTCCGCAATAACCTCTTCCACGCCTTAAGAGGCCAGGGCAATAAGGTATTGGACGAATCTAGCAAGGGTGAATTGCTTTCTATCCTCCAAAGCGACACCGAATCATTAGAAGTTTTCTACGCCCACACGATTACTCCATTCTTCATCGCGATTTTAACTGAGACCATTGTTCTAGTTTTGCTAGGAGTTCTCATTCATTATTCTTTCTCCCTTGTTGGACTGGGAATGTATTTACTAATCGGTTTAGTTACTCCGGTTATCTTTTATCTATCAAACCGTAAGTTGGGAATGAAATATAGGGTTAAATTAGCAGAAGCCGAGAACCTATATTTAAATTGCTGTTATGGCATTAAAGAAACCCTGTTCTTCCAAAACGAAGCGGGACAATATAAGGAATTAGATAAGTCTACAAAAGAACTTAATTCCATTTCCAAGAGTTTAAACAATAAGGCCTTAACCTCTTCTTCTGTTGTCTCTTTCTTAATCTTATTAGGAGATTTATTGATAATCCTATTAGGCGCTTATCTATTTAAACAACATGCCATCGCATCTCCGTACATCATTTTGGGCTACATGATGATTGCCACTTCTTTTGGCCCGGTCGTGGCTTTAGCCAATTTGCCAGCGAACCTAACAATGTCATTTGCCTCCGCCAAACGCATCATTCCGTTGATTGAGGAAAAACCAAAGTTGAAAGACGGGGAGAATGATTTTTCGTTCTCTGATCTAGAAGTTAATAACGTTAAGTTTAACTACGGAGACAAAGAAGTCCTTAAGGGCATAAATTTTTCCCTTAAAAAAGGTGAAATTATCGGAATTGAGGGCAAGAGCGGATGCGGTAAGTCCACATTATTTAAGCTATTGCTCCATTTCGAAGAGCCGAATTCAGGCACGATTAAATATAACGGCGAAAACATCTCTTCTTATTCCAGAGAGGCAATTTCTAAAAACATCACGTTGTTCTCCCAAACCACTTACCTATTTAAGAAAACGATCCGTTATAACTTAAACCTCGCAAAACCGGGATCTAGCGACGAAGAACTGTATAAGGCTTTAGCTAAAGCCGGTCTAGAAGAGAAAATCCGTTCCTTAAAAAACGGATTAGACACAGAAATTAACGATTTGGGGGATAATCTATCTAGTGGAGAGAAACAGCGGCTTGGTTTAGCGCGAATCTTTTTAGCGGACACGCCTGTGATTCTATTAGACGAGGCAACAAGCAACGTAGATGCCTATAACGAGGCATATATCCTTAACCAATTAAAGAAAGAGAAAGAAGATAAGGCAATAATCATCATCTCTCATCGTCCGACCTCGTTATCAATTTGCGACAACATTTACCACATGAAGGATGGAAAACTATGTTAGCGATAGATTTTAGTGAGCCACGCGTTATCGGATTAATCGTTGGGGGAAGCATTGCTCTAATCTCATTAAGTGCAATTCTAATACGTTATTTAGTTCGCGAGCATAAGCGGAAAAAGAGTTCAAACGAACAAAAAGAAAAATAAATAGATGTAAGATGTGCCGTCATTTATGGTAAACAGGAAAGACATCATTCATTGCTTGTAGCTATGGTTCAATAACGAACAACGTGAAATGCGTAAATTTGAATCCAATTAGATGCATAAGGATAAGAAAAGCCACATCCTCGAGGTTTTCTTTTGGATATGGCTTGAGTTTTAACTATATAAGTTCGCAATAAATAATTTTTTGCCTGATAGAAAAATTAATCTTCGCTTTCTTTTTCGCAATATATGCAGCGATAAGTCCCTTTTTCACTTTTTGTGAAAATATTGTCGAGTTCTTGTTCATCCTGAGTAACGCATTTAACGTTATGACAATGATATTTGTTGATTAAAACATTGTTTGGATCATAGAGGAGTTCATTCTTCGGGTTCTTCTCTTTCTCAGCAAGAAGCTTCAGGATAAGTGCCATACGCATATACTTACCATTCAAAGCCTGTTTGAAGTACAAGGCACGAGGATCATCATCAACCTTGACAGAGATTTCGTTAACACGTGGAAGAGGATGCAAAACAATCATGTCGGATTTAGCCATTTTCATCTTCTCCGCTGTAAGGACATAAGAATTCTTTAGTCTCTCGTATTCATCTTTATCGAGGAACCTTTCTCTTTGGATGCGAGTCATATAAAGAACATCCAATTGAGGAATCGCCTCTTCCAAAGAGTGAACCTCGACATATTCCATATGATTTTTTTCGATAACGTCTTCTTTAACGTAAGACGGAATCTTTAATTCATCAGGCGAGATTAAAACCAATTTGACGTTGTTATAGCGGGTTAAGGCTGCGATTAATGAGTGAACGGTTCTTCCGTATTTTAAATCACCGCAGAATCCAACCGTTAAGTTATCGAATGTGTGTTTTTCTCGATAAATAGTTAATAAATCTGCAAGAGTTTGGGTTGGGTGAGCATGTCCTCCGTCACCCGCGTTAATAACAGGGATCGAAGCGTTCGTTGCCGCTACGAAAGCAGCGCCTTCTTTTGGAGAACGCATAGCGATTATGTCAGCGTAGCAAGAGATAATCTTTGCGGTATCCGCGATGGATTCACCCTTCGATGCACTAGAAGAAGATGCCTCGGAGAATCCCAAAACATTTCCCCCAAGTTCCATCATAGCTGCCGTGAACGATAGTCTTGTGCGGGTTGATGGTTCATAGAAAAGCGTTGCAAGTTTTTTGCCCTCGCAAGCATGGGCGTACTTTTTAGGATTGTCGATTATGTCTAAAGCGGAATCCATTAGGTCTTGGAGCTCTTCTTTAGAAAAATCTACGATATCAATTAAGTGTTTCATATTTAGCGAATCCAGCTTTCATCAGATGGATTGTTTCTGAACTGAATCAATCTTTCAACGTCTTTCTCGGCGATATATTTCTCTTCAGCTGCAACTTTTGCAATAACATCAAAATTTGTCAACGAATAGTTGGTTACATTATCCGCTGCAAGTCTTTCAAGCCCTTTCTTCATGCCATAAGTGAAGATAGAGACAACGCCCAATACATTAGCGCCTGCGGCTCTTAAAACATCAACGACTTCAAGAACAGAGCCGCCAGTTGAGATCAAGTCTTCAACCACTACGACTTTTTGTCCTGGTTCAAGTTTTCCTTCGATTTGGTTTTGGCGTCCGTGATCTTTATTTCCGCTTCTGACATAACCCATAGGCAAGCCCAAAAGATGACCGGTAATTGCGGCGTGAGCAATGCCGGCAGTTGATGTACCCATAAGGACTTCAACATCTGGATAATGCAGTTTGATTGTTTCTGCTAAGGCATTCTCAACGTCCGTTCTAACTTTAACATCGGTTAATGTGAGTCGATTATCACAGTACACCGGGGATTTTATACCTGATGCCCAAGTGAATGGTTGTTCTGGGCGGAAGAAGACTGCTTTGATTGAGAGCAAGTCTTTTGCGATTAATGTTTCAATGTTTTCCATATATATTATTCTCCTACGAATTCTTTAACGCATCTCTTATAAGCGGCAACCGGATCAATCGCTTGAGTGATAGGGCGTCCAACCACGATGTAATCCGAACCGATTAATCTTGCTTGTTCTGGAGTCATGACTCTTTTTTGATCGCCCTTATCCCCGTCAGCAAATCTAACTCCAGGAGTAACGGTGATAAAATTGGAACCGCATCTCTTATGGACCTTTTCCGCCTCTAAAGGAGAGCATACAACTCCATCAAGACCGGACTCTTTTGCATTCTCCGCATAATGCATGACAACTTCATCAATAGGTTTGTCAATCCATAAATCTTTTGTCATGGATTCTTGGTCGGTTGATGTTAATTGAGTAACGGCGATGAGCAATGGCCTGGTACCGTCAGGTCTAGTTAAGCCTTCAATCGCCGCCTTCATCATATTGTTTGTTCCCGCAGCGTGAATGTTGGTCATATCAACATCCAAGTGCGATAAAACCGCCATAGCCTTCTTTACGGTGTTAGGGATATCGTGAAGTTTGAGGTCTAAGAATATCTTATGTCCCCTTCTTTTGATTTCTCTAACAATCTCTGGCCCCTCAGCATAATAAAGTTCCATGCCGATTTTAACGAAAGGTTTACAATCGGTGAACTTATCGAGGAATGCGAACGTTTCTTCTTTAGAAGCAAAATCGCACGCGACAATTACATCTCTACCCATTTTTTATCTCACTCCTTTAATAATATCTTTTAGATTATCGATTTTGTATTTTTCCATAGCAGATGGCAATCCTTCAATGATTTCTTTGCAGGCGTAAGGATTGACAAGGTTCTCTGCGCCGACTTCTACAGCAGTAGCACCTGCTAACATCATTTCAATAACATCTTCCGGCGTTGCAACTCCGCCCATTCCAATAACAGGAATATTAACTGCGTGGGCAACCTGATAAACCATTCTTAAGGCCACAGGGAATATCGCTCTTCCCGAGAAACCGCCCATTGTATTGGCGATTACAGGCTTTCTGGTCTTCAAATCTATTCTCATGCCAAGAAGCGTATTGATAAGAGATATTCCATCAGCCCCGCCCTCTTCACATGCCTTTGCTATAGACACTATGTCGGTAACGTTTGGGGATAACTTAATAAGAATCGGCTTCGTTGTGACGCTCTTGACTGCTTTTGTAACCTCTTTAGCCATTTCCGGGGATGTTCCAAACGCCATTCCTCCGCCATGAACGTTTGGACAAGAGATATTAACCTCAATCCACCCGACTTCAGGACATTTGTCAACAAGCGCAGCCACTTTCTTATATTCTTCTAATGAGAATCCAGAAATGTTTGCCATAACCTTCTTATGGAAGACTTTGCGCATTTTAGGAAGTTCCTCGTTGATTACTTTTTCAACGCCTGGATTCTGAAGGCCGACGGCATTAATCATTCCGGATGTACATTCGGCAATACGTGGAGTTGGATTGCCAAATCTAGGCTCTAAGGTCGTTCCTTTAAAAGAAAATGTGCCAAGAACATTGATGTCATATAACTCGGCGAATTCATAGCCATATCCAAAGGTGCCAGAAGCCGGAATAACCGGGTTATCAAGCTCTATCCCCAAAAGATTGACTCTTAAATCTACTTTTCCCATAGGATATCCTCCTTTTGAAATACAGGGCCATCCTTGCAGACTCTTTTGAATCCTACTTTTGTCTTGATGCTGCAACCCATGCAAGCACCGAAGCCACATCCCATTCTTTCCTCAAATGAGAATTCGCCATCGATATCAACACGGTTATAAATCGCTTTGAGCATTGGCAATGGCCCACATGTGTAAAAATATGAATTACCAGTTTTTACTGCGTCGGTTACAAAACCTTTGATGCCATAACTGCCGTCGACTGTTGTCACGCGAACATTGCACCCAAGTGATTTAAATTCGCTTTCATAAAAGATTTCATCCATGGTGTTGAAACCAAGAATCACATCTACATCTAAGCCTTTTTTTCTTAGAGTTTTGGCTAGGTGATATAAAGGTGGAACACCTACACCGCCACCAAGCAACAACGGCTTTGTACCACATTTTTCCTCATTATAGCCGTTTCCGAGACCAACAAGGCAATCAAGTGAATCTCCGGAAACGAGTTTTGACATTAACTCGGTTCCATGACCCACAACTTTGTAGATGATTGTGATGGTTTTATCGTCATAATCGCAGATTGATATTGGACGGCGTAAGAAATAACCATCCAGTTTAACGTTGATGAACTGGCCACTATGAGTGATCGAGGCGGTATCTCCGACTAACACCATTTCGAAAACGTTTGGTGTTAGAGGTTTGTTGCTTTTAATTAAATATTTTCCCTGATTCATAAGTTTATGCATCAATCGTCGAGACGTTGATGGTTATCTCCTCAAGGACGTCAAGCAATGCTTTAACGGTATCCAAGGCCGTTAAAACCGTGACGTAGTTTTCCGTTGCGGCTTGTCTAATCATATATCCGTCAGATTGAATATCGACATTAGATGCGCCTCTAGTATTGATGATATAGGTGATATATCCTTTGCGAATTGATTCGATGATTTCATCGGATCCCTCAGATATTTTCTTTCTGACACGTGTTCTAATTCCGTGTTCTTTCAAGAATAAGGCGGTGCCTTTTGTTGCTTCAATGTTAAATCCCAAATTATAGAATCTACGAATCAATGGAAGTGCTTCTTCCTTATCATCATCCGCAATAGTAGCAAAGAGTGTTCCGTACTGTTTCAACTTTAAGCCTGAAGCCTGCATGGCTTTATAGATTGCCCTATTTCTCTTGTCATCATATCCAATTGCCTCACCAGTTGATTTCATTTCCGGGGAAAGATAAGCGTCTAATCCCCTTAACTTGGAGAATGAGAAGGCTGGGCACTTTACATATACCCTCTTCTTCTCTTCTGGGTAAAGAACATCGAATCCTTGTTCCTTCAACGACTGGCCAATGATGACTTTTGTGCCAATATCCGCGAGTGAGTATCCAGTTGCCTTTGAGAGGAATGGAACGGTTCTAGACGAACGCGGGTTAACCTCAATGATGTAAACGTCCTCATTAGAATCAACGATGAATTGGATGTTGTACAAGCCAATGATTCCAACACCTAATCCCAAACGCTTTGTGTAATCCAAAATCGTATCTTTGACTTTCTTGGACAATGAATATGTAGGATAAACCGAAATGGAGTCGCCTGAGTGGACACCTGTTCTCTCGATGAGTTCCATGATTCCCGGACAGAAAACATCTTTGCCATCGCATACGGCATCGATTTCAACCTCTTTACCTCTGATGTATTTGTCAACAAGTACCGGTTTCTTTTCGTCGATCTCTACTGCGGTTTTCAAATAATGGACCAATTGTCTTTCGTTATCGACAATCTGCATTGCCCTTCCACCCAAAACGAATGACGGACGGACCAAAACCGGATATCCAATTTCTTTTGCAGCCTCAATTCCATCTTCGATTTTTGTAACTGCGCGACCTTTTGGTTGTGGGATGTTGAGTTCAAGCAATAATTTCTCGAAGGAATCTCTATTCTCGGCTTTGTCGATTGCATCACAATCGGTTCCGATAATCTTGACCCCGCGTTTCATGAGAGGTTCTGCAAGATTGATTGCGGTTTGACCGCCTAAAGAAGCGATAACTCCAAGAGGATTCTCAAGGTGAATGATGTTCATGACGTCTTCAACGCAAAGAGGTTCGAAATAAAGTTTATCGCTTGTGGTGTAGTCGGTTGAAACGGTCTCAGGGTTGTTGTTGATGATAATGGCTTCGTAACCGTTGGCCTTTAGGGTCATGACTGCATGGACTGTTGAGTAATCAAATTCAACTCCTTGCCCAATGCGAATAGGTCCGGAACCCAAAACAATAATCTTTTTTCTATCGGAGACGAGTGACTCATTCTCTTCTTCGTATGTTGAATAGAAATATGGAATGTAGCTTGTGAACTCGGATGCGCAGGTATCAATCATCTTATAGACTGGGAAGATATTGTTATCCAATCTCATTTTGTAAATATCGAGTTCATCTTTGTTCCATAGCCATGCTATGGCCTTATCCGAGAAGCCCATCTTTTTAGCGTCTTTTAAGGCTGTGATATCGCCGACGTTGGCTTTTAATTCATCCTCTTCGCGAATAATGTTCTTAATCTTTTCGATGAAGAGCATATCAATCTTGGAACGGTCTGCAATCATGCCATAGTCTACTCTTCTTCTGCAAAGTTCAGCAATGGCATAGATTCTGTCATCGGTGCCATCTTGTATGTAGTCAAGGAGTTTGTCTGTTTCCCAGTTATCAAACTTCTTCATATGGATATGAGAGACTCCAATTTCAAGGGAACGCATTGCTTTTAACAATGATTCTTCTATTGTACGACCGATAGACATGACCTCGCCTGTAGCCTTCATTTGAGTCGAAAGACGGTTGTTGGCATCGGCGAATTTATCAAATGGGAATCTAGGCATCTTTGAGACGACATAGTCTAGAGACGGCTCGAATGATGCAGGCGTATTGGCGATTTGAATTTCGTTTAGTAGCATGCCAACCGCAATCTTTGCGGAGACTCTTGCAATTGGGTAGCCGGAAGCTTTAGAAGCTAAAGCCGAGGATCTAGATACGCGAGGATTGACTTCAATTAAATAATATTTGAACGAATGAGGATCGAGGGCAAACTGAACATTGCATCCGCCTTCAATCTTTAATGTTCTGATGATCTTCAAGGCCGAATCACGAAGCATGTGATATTCCTTGTTAGTCAAGGTTTGAGAAGGACAAACAACAATTGAGTCGCCTGTGTGGATACCAACAGGATCGATGTTCTCCATATTACAAATGGTGATGGCCGTATCGTTATGGTCTCTCATGACCTCGTATTCAATTTCTTTATATCCTTTAATGGATTTTTCAACGAGTACTTGATGAACAGGGGATAATGCCAAAGCATTCTTCATCATCTCTTCAAATTCTTCATCATTATAGGCAAAACCGCCACCAGTACCGCCTAAAGTAAAGGCAGGTCTCAAAACGACAGGATAACCGATCCAATGAGCGGCTTCAAAACCTTCTTCAATGGAATAAACGGTCTTAGAAGGAAGGACAGGTTCGCCAATTGACTGGCATAATTCTTTGAATAATTCCCTATCTTCAGCTTTTTCGATGGAATCAGATTTGGTTCCCAAAAGCTCGACCTGGCATTCTTGAAGAACGCCTTTTTTCTCTAAGGTGACTGCAAGATTTAAACCAGTCTGACCGCCAAGCCCTGGAATGAGGGCATCCGGTCTTTCATGGCGGATTATCTTGGCTAGATATTCGAGGGTTAAAGGCTCCATGTAGATTTTATCTGCAACGGCCTTATCGGTCATAATGGTGGCCGGGTTGGAGTTGCAAAGGACAACCTCATATCCCTCTTCTCTTAAAGCTAAGCAAGCCTGCGTTCCCGCATAGTCAAACTCGGCAGCTTGGCCGATGACGATAGGTCCAGAGCCGATGACTAAGATTTTATGTATATCTGTTCTCTTTGGCATCTTACTTCCCCTCCTTCATTAAAGCGATGAATTGATCGAACAAATAGGCGCTGTCCTGCGGTCCAGGGCATGACTCTGGGTGATATTGGACAGAGAAGACTTTGTCCTTTTTGCACTCCATTCCTTCAATCGTGTTATCAAGCAAATTGATGTGCGTCTTAACTAATCCAGTTCCAGCTAAAGAAGCGTCATCAACCGCATAACTGTGGTTTTGCGAGGTGATTTCAACCTTACCAGTCTTGAGATTCATGACAGGATGGTTTCCTCCGCGATGCCCAAATTTTAATTTGTAGGTCTTTGCCCCATAGGCCAAGGCAATCATCTGATGCCCTAAACATATACCAAACATCGGATATTTTCCGCGAAGTTTCCTCACGGTCTCGATGACAGGCGTTACATCTTCTGGATCGCCAGGGCCGTTTGAGAGGAAAATTCCATCCGGATGCATTTCCTCAATCTTCTCGGCGGGCATATCAAATGGGACAACCGTCACATTGCACCCCCTCTTGTTTAAGGAACGGACGATATTCAATTTTATGCCACAATCTATTGCGACCACATTGAACTGAGGGTCTTGAGTTCTGGAATACCATCTCTTTTTGCAAGAGACTTTGCTAACCGCGTCTTTTGGAACCGGCGTGGCTTTAATCTTGGCGATAGCCTCTTCTCTTGGCGTATCTGCGCTAGTGATAATGACCCTTCTAGAGCCTTTATCTCTGATGGATCTTGTTATTTTTCTCGTATCCACCCCGGAAATACCAGTGATGTGATATTCTTCCATAATTTCCGATAAGGTCTTTGTGTATCTGAAATTGGATGGGATGTCATTGTATTCCCTGACGATAAGGCCGCCAATTGTTGGGGTCTTGGTCTCATAATCTTCATCTGTGATGCCGTAATTTCCAATTAACGGGTAAGTCATGACAACACTCTGATTGGTATATGATGGATCAGAAACGATTTCCTGATAGCCAACCATGGAGGTGTTGAAGACGATTTCGGTAACTTTTTCTTCCACGGCTCCGAAAGAATAACCATAGTATTCTTCTCCGTCTTCAAGGACTATTTTGCAGTCGAAATCTTTTACCATACTTTTTTCTCCTTATAGAATGTTGCGATGTTTTTGCCATATACCTCATACCCTTCAAATGGCGTTGCCTTGCCTTTTGAGAGGAACTTAGATGAGTCGATTATAGTTTTCTCTTCAAGGTCCCAAACGGTATAGCCGTTATACGGGAGATTGAACCTCTTTCTTGGGTTGATTGCCAATAATTCGATTAGCTTTTCTAAAGAAATAATCCCTTTCTTTACTAAATACGTATAGCAAACCTGGAACGATGTCTCAATGCCAACGATACCAAATGGACTCTTTTCCAAACCGCGACTTTTTTCCTCAGGTGAATGTGGAGCGTGATCGGTTGCAATCATGTCGATCGTGCCATCTTGCAAGCCTTTTATTAACGCCTCCTTATCCTCACGGCTTCTCAGAGGAGGATTCATTTTCCATCTTCCTTCCTCTTTTAAGTCATTTTCGTCTAATACGAGGTAATGCGGAGCAGTTTCACAAGTAACATCTGCGCCCATAGCTTTGTATTTACGGATGATTTCCACCGATTCCTTGGTAGAAATGTGACAAACGTGATATTTGCATCCGGTTTCTAACGCCAGCTGGCAATCCCTAGCGATTTCTTCGTATTCGGACGCAGAACAAATGCCTCTGTGTCCATGTTCTTTTGCGTATATCCCATCATGGATATATCCGCCATGCAGGAGAGAGTTAACTTCGCAGTGAGCTACAACTATCTTCCCCAAAGCCTTTGCTTGGAGCATTGCTTTACGCATAACTTCACCATCTTGTATGCCTCTTCCATCGTCTGAGAAGGCCACTACATAATCTTTCATCTCATCAAGAGCGGCAATCTCTTCCCCTTCCTCGTTAACGGTAATCGAGCCGTAAGGAACGACGCTGATGACTGCGTCTTTATTGATTATGTCCATCTCTTCTTTTAGATGCTCATAATTATCCGGTACCGGTTTAAGGTTTGGCATTGTGCACACGGTTGTGTAACCGCCATGCGCGGCCGCAAGAGTTCCGTCTTTAATTGTTCCTTTATATGAAAAACCCGGCTCCCTGAAGTGAACATGAACATCAGCGAAACCAGGAAATACTATATAACGTGAACAATTCAAATCCTCAAATTGAGGGTTATTTTCCAAAAAATGAAAAAAATCACCCCACGAGAATTTCTCTGGGATGCGCTTAATTCGTAGTTCCTTCATCGATCTACCTCCAGGTGGAAGATGGATTATTTCCGGGATTTATTTATACCATAAATGTGCCTCACTGTCCAAAAAGAAAAGGCTTTCAATTTCTTGTAAAATTACCCACCTTATGAACGACATATTAAAAATGGTTCGGATTAATCGGAATAATTCTCGAAATCGGATATTTTCCCAATAAGAGTTTTTTCGTATATTTCACTTGAAACTATGGTTTAAGAAACTACAATTATTAATGCATTGACGGAGACAAGGTCAAATATCTATAGATATAAGGACTACCACTCCTGAGCTCCTGGCGAAATAAGTTAGGCGCATGACATCCCGTTAAGAGTCAAGAGAGCGCGAAGATTGGTTGAATTCTTCGCGAAACAAGGTGGTACCACGCGGAAGCGTCCTTAAGTTATGAGGGGCGTTTTTATTTTTTGCCCCGGAAAGGGAAGATAACGTATGAAAGTTATCTATTTAGAAAAGGAAGTCGAAATCGCTGACGGCGCTAACGGCTTCGTCGCAGTCAAGACTCTCGATCCAGAGAACAAGAGCAAAGTCGTTGCTTTTAAGGTCGGAGAAAAGATTCATGAGATGAAAGACATCATCAATCCGGGCGATGTCATAAGTTTCGTCAAAACGGATTCCAAAGAAGGCTTTGCAATGCTCAATCACTCCACATCCCATTTGATGGCGCAAGCTATCAAACACATTTGGCCAAATGCCAAATTTGGGTTCGGTCCAGAGATTGATGAGGGATACTATTATGATGTCGATTTCGGAAACGATGTTTTGACCGAAGGTGATTTTGCAAAGATTGAAGCCGAGATGAAGAAACTTTCGAAACAAGATATCAAATTCGAGAGAATGGAAGTCTCATCCGAAGACGCACTCGAACTCTTCAAGGACAACGAATATAAATGCGAACTCATAAAAGAACATGCATCAGAAGGTATATCCTTATATAAGCAAGGGGACTTCACGGATCTTTGCAAAGGCCCGCACATCCCATCAACCGGTTACATCAAGAATTTTAAGATATTATCTCTTGCCGGCGCTTATTGGAGAGGCAACTCGGACAATAAGGTTTTAACGAGAATTTATGGTACATCCTGGGGTTCAAAAGAAGAATTGGACAACTATTTAGCGGTTCTCGAGGATAGAAAGCAAAGAGACCATAGAAAACTCGGAAAAGACATGGGAATCTTCATGTTTGACGACCTTGTTGGACGCGGACTTCCGATGTGGCTCCCTAACGGATTCACAATCAGAAGGCTGTTATCCGATTACATCATGGACAAAGAAATCGCCTTAGGCTATAAGCACGTCTTAACCCCGGTTATCGGCAACGTTAATCTTTATAAGACATCGGGTCACTGGGCCCATTACAAAGACGACATGTTCCCGGCCATGAAGATGGATGATGAGGAATTCGTATTGCGTCCAATGAACTGTCCACATCACATGGTCATGTATCGTTCGGAACTTCACTCATATCGTGAACTTCCTCTTAGAATCGCTGAAGTCGCAAACGATTTCAGATGGGAAGCCTCAGGCGCATTAACAGGCATTGAAAGAACGCGTTGCTTCTACCAAAACGACTCCCATATCTTCTGCCGTCCTTCTCAAATCGGCCAGGTCTTCAAAGAAGTCGCTCAGTTAATTCTTGATGTCTATAATGACTTCGGCTTCAAAAACTACTCCTTCAGACTCTCATTAAGAGATCCTGATGACGTAGAAAAGTATTTCGGAAACGATGAACTTTGGGAGAAATCCGAAAGTGAATTAAGACAAGTCTTAAATGAACTCGGCGTCGAATACTACGAAGCCAAAGGTGAGGCCGCATTCTATGGTCCTAAACTCGATGTTCAAGTCAAGTCCGCCATCGGACACGATGTCACCCTTTCTACCATCCAACTCGACTATCAGTTGCCTGAGAGATTCGAACTATCCTATATCGATGAAAACGGGCAAAAAGCTAGACCGGTTGTCATCCATAGAGCAATCCTGGGATCACTTGATAGATTTATCGCCTTCTTATTAGAAGAAACAAAGGGAAATCTCCCAACTTGGTTAGCACCAGTCCAATGCAACGTCATCCCGGTCAAGGCTGACGTACAAGGCGGATACGCTAGAGAAGTCGAGAAGCTCCTTAAAGAAGCGGACATCCGCGCCACCAGCGATCTCACAAACGAAAAACTCGGATACAGAATGAGACAATCCCAAATCAAGAAGATTCCATACACCCTTGTTTTAGGCGATAAGGAAGTCGAAAATCGTACAGTCACGTACCGACTCTTTGGCTCACAAGACCAAGTCACAGTCTCGCTTGATGAGTTCATTGCTTTGATTTCAAAAGAAAATAAAGAAAAGACAAAACGTTAATCGATAACGTAAAGCGATGCGTAACCACTTCAATCGGTGGTTACGCTTTTTTTGTGCAGAATAAGAAAGTAGACATCTCGCAATAGAATCGCTTCGTCTCAAAATTTAAATTTTGAATTAATAATTTGCATTTATTTTTAGATTGTTATAATACGCATATGAAAAAAAGACAAATCGCGATTGCATTGCTATCAATAACCGCCTTAGTGGGATGCGGAAAAACAGATACATCAAGGAATTCTTCTATTGATGAATGCGTTGATGAGTATTGCTCATCCAACGTTAAAAACCTTACTTATTCGGAAGGCAGATTGTATGGATTCAACGGGACATCCAAAACCCCTTATTCTTATAAGGGTGAAGACTATTCAATGAAGATGTACAACATCAATAATATTGATGAGGATATAGTATTTGCCGACATAATTGAGTTTATAGATTTCAGCAAAAAAATAGGAATGCCGTTTGATGTTAATTCGCACGAAAAAGAGGATGGCGTATTAACTTTACTTGGCTCCAACAGTGAAGTTCGCTTTGAGATTAATGCCAATAGAATAGTCTTTAGCGATTACCTATCCTTAATGAACAAAGATGACCCGGCTAACCCGTTTAACCTCTCGGATTTAGCTAGCGAAGATGACAACGCCAAATACCTTAAGGTCGTTGACAAGGAATATAAGGGCAAAAACGAGGAAGTTTTTAACCTCGATGATTACGGATTGAAACTCTATCAATATTACGACAAAGAGGTAAACGACCTTCGCTTCTTCTTGCCGTGGTCCGTCCTAATCGAGATGTTTTATGCTTCGGCCAGCGCGTCCGCATATGCGGATTATAGGGGCGTCTTCTATATCTCCGATTCCGCTCAAGTCAAAAGCGGCTCTGGACAATTGACCGAACTTGGGGAATTCATATCCGAAGTTAAGGTCAGCAATTATTCAGAAGAATATGCCAAATTCAATTACGGAGCATTATGTTTGAGCATGGATATGTCATACGGCCTTGGCTACACCAACGGATTCGAAGACGGCTTTGATTCATGGGCAAGCGAGCATAAATTGAAAGAGGATTTAGAATCCACTGACCCAAGAACATTCGCGAATGCGTTAAACGTGGTCACGGATAAATATATAAACGATTGCCACACATACTTCGCCAATTCGTCCCCATATTCCGGCTACGCCAAAACAAGCTATGGTTACGGGGAAAAGATAATCTATATAAATCAAGAACTCGATAGCTCAACTCACTACCGTTCTTTGCTAGTTTCTGACTTCAAACCATACATGGAAGATGGCGATACTGCTTATATTTCATTCGATTCTTTCCAATTCAATAATCAGGATTGTTATTCGCATAATGTAAAAATTACAAACGACGATTCTTCGACAATGCAGTTAATCTCCTATGCCAACAAACAAATAAAAAGAGATAATTCCCCTATCAAGAATGTGGTTCTAGACATGTCTTGCAATGGAGGAGGCGAATACGATTCATTCATCTTTACCATTTGTTGGATGCTAGGCGAATGCAAAACGGTCGTGAGAGACCACATATCAGGTTCCGAAGGTTACACGACCTACAAAGCCGATGTTAATTTTGATGGCCTATACGATGAAAATGACACGGTTTCAGACCTAAACTTATACTTACTTGAAGGTTTAGGTACATTCTCCGGTGGGAATTACACCGCGTATCAATTAAAGAATTCCGGCAAAGTCAAAATACTTGGCCAAAATTCTGGAGGTGGTAGCAACTGTGTCCTTCAAAGAGTCACCGCGAACGGATGCATGTACAATATTTCCGGAAGATATGAGATGTGCGTTGATAATAATGGCGTATATGAGTCCGTTGAACCAGGTGCAGTCCCGGATGTCAAACTGGATTACGCCCATATCCACAGCAGAAATTACCTCAAAGAGAATTATTTAAAATAAGCCAAAGATCCCTTTCATGCCAATGATAGGGTTTTCTTTTTGTGTTTTGGATGATGCACGAGTAAAATCAGCAACATATTATGAAAGACCTAAAAGCCGCGTTCAAAGAGAGTATTCCCGTTCTCATTGAATATATATTTCTCGGACTCGGATTCGGCGTCATCATGGCCACAAACGGATACCACTTCCTCTACTCGACTTTCTCAAGTCTCGTTATATTCGCCGGGGCAGGACAATATGTCGTGGCCAATCTCATTGCGCAAAGCGCTTCATTTCTTACCATTTTCTTGATGTCCGTATTAATAAACGTAAGGTATGGTTTCTATGGCTTATCATTCATACAGCACACCGCTAATTGGAAATGGTATGAAAAAATCCTTTTCTACTGGTGCTTGGTCGATGAGACATATTCAATAATCGTCGCGAATTCCCTCCCATCCCGCGAAGATACCAAAAAGCACGATTTATGGCTTTGCTTTCTTAACTGGTCCTATTGGGTTATAGGGACAACGTTTGGCGCAATCCTTGGCAGTTTGCCATTGGATTATACCGGCGTCGATTTCATAATGACTTCTCTATTCGTCATCATCTTAATTGACCAAATAAGAAAGAAAGACAATCCGCGTTTCGTAACGGTCATCGGGTCGTTGTGCGCGGTCATTTCTTACCTCATCTTCAAATCGAATTTCATATTCCCCGCTATCGCATCATCCATCATTTTGATTTTCGTTTTCAGGAAAAAGATTGAACTTCAAATGGGAAAAGAGGGCAAACATGAGTAAGGAAGTTTATGCCATTCTAGCCATTCTAATCATGTCTGGAGTCACGATTGTACTGAGATATTCATGCCTTATCTTCTGCAAAGGAGGCAAAGTTCCAGCATGGCTAGATTATCTTGGCAAAGTTCTTCCTTTTGCCATGATGCCGATACTCGTCATGTATTGCGTAAAAGACACTGATTGGCATTACACCGGCTCACTGGTGCCTATGTTAGCGGGCGTTGGCATAACCGCCATAATGCACGTTTGGAGAAAAAACACAATCTTGTCCCTAATCTCCGGACTTGTCGTTTATATGGTTCTATTAAGACTGGTAAGTTGGCCTGCCGCCATCTAATTAAGACTGAAACAACAGTCTTTTTTTATCACTTAAATTGAATATTTCTTCCATTTAACTATAATGGCAATGTTTGAAAAGGCGGTAATTAATTTATGTATCGAAAAAATGCATGGGAAAAATACGATGATGCCCAATTAAAAGAAGTCGAATGCCTCGCTAAAGACTATATGTCTTTCATATCATGCAATAAAACAGAAAGAACACAGGTCAAAGGTTCAGTAGAAGTTTTGGAATCGAAAGGCTTTAAGGAATTCGAATATGGAATGTCTTTAAAGGCAGGCGACAAAGTCTACTTTGTCAACAAGAAGAAAAACGTTGTTGCATTTGTTATCGGCAAAAAGCCGTTGCGTGAGGGATTGAGAATCTTGGGCGCTCACATTGATTCTCCAAGATTAGACGTTAAACAGAATCCTTTATACGAAGCTAGCGGGTTATGCTTACTCGATACCCACTACTACGGAGGCATCAAAAAATATCAGTGGACATGCAGACCTCTTGCATTGGTCGGCGTTGTCGTGAAAAAAGACGGGACGACAATCGACGTTAATATCGGAGACGACGAAAGCGATCCTGCAATCGGAATCAACGAACTCCTTATCCACTTATCCGCGGATCAGTTGCAAAAATCTGCGTCAAGAGCGGTTGATGGAGAAGATTTAGACATCACATTAGGCTCCAAACCAATGAAGGGCGTTGAAAAAGACAAAGTAAAAGCTTCGGTTTTAGCCGCACTCAAGGAAAAATACGGATTCGACGAAGAGGATTTTGTTTCGGCAGAACTCGAGGCTGTACCAGCAGGAAAGGCCAAAGATTTCGGACTTGATAGAAGCATGATGGCAGGTTATGGCCACGATGATAAATGCTGCGCATATTCATCCTTAAGAGCAATGGTCGATTTGGATGCAGTCCCTGATTACACATCATGTGTTGCCTTGGTTGACAAGGAAGAAATCGGGTCTGTTGGCGCTTCAGGTGCGCAATCAAGATTCTTCGAGAATTGCATCGCTGAATTAGTTGAGGCAACAGGCGAGGATATCAGAAGGCTTAAGGTCGTTTTGAGTAACTCATACATGCTCTCATCTGATGTCTCTGCGGCATATGATCCGCTTTACCCATCCGTCATGGAGACACGCAACTGCTGCTACTTGGGAAACGGCATAGTCTTCAATAAATATACGGGCTCACGTGGGAAATCAGGCTGTAATGACGCCAGCGCGGAAATGCTTGGCAGTTTAAGAAGAATCATGGATGATGCAAACGTCAATTGGCAAACCGCTGAATTAGGCAAGGTTGACCAAGGCGGAGGCGGCACGATTGCCTACATACTCGCAAACCTCAACATAAACGTTATAGATGCAGGTATGGCCGTCCTTAATATGCATTCCCCAATGGAGGTCATCTCAAAAGCTGATTTCTATGAAGCGTATAAAGCGTATCAGGCATTCTTAAAAGGCAACTTCTAAAGAAGAGAGAATCTAGGTTCATGATCAAATAGCCACTTCTTCAAATTAGAGGAGGTGGCTTTTATTTTATCTAACATTTTAATTGTCTTTTTCAGCTTTTGTTTCAAAGAGCTATTTCAATTTCACAACTAAAATTACCACCGACATCGCAAATCTAACTTTTAGCAAAGGTTCGATTGTACTATTTTATTTGTAATTTATATGCACCAAATTCGAATTCTCTTGTGAGAATAAAGAAAAAGGCCAGCAATTAGTCATCTTGACAATTGGACCTAAATCGTTAAGTTTTATAAAACTATTCCAAGGAGCCAGGCTGGTATGTTCCTTGAGTGACGCGCTTCTCGAGAAGAAGAAGTTTGCCTTGGATTTCGATACCGCCAACGAAGTTTGACAATCCACCAGATGGGCCGGTTATTCTATGCGAAGGAATCAATATCGGTAAAGGGTTTCTCTCCAAGTATTGTTGAATTTCCTCGACCGGGATATTTAGTTCCTTTGACACCTCGTCAAACAATCTTGTTTCGCCGTAGGGAATTGTTAAACAATATTTCCAAACCTTTAATTCGTTTTCGGTTGCGGCATTTGCCCTCATCTTCAAATCGAATTTCTTTCTCTGCCCATACATAAACTGATTGATCTGCATGATTCCGTCGTATATAGGAAGAGTTTCTTCATTGACAGCTCCGGCCGGATCAAATGAACCAAATAAAAGATTCGTGACGCCTTTATCGGTGCCAACGATGGTAATATCTCCGACTAAAGTGTCAAACACTGAATAACACAAAAGCATCGAACTATAATCCCCTTCTCGATATTTTCTAGAAATATTATGCACAATTTTCTAAATTTTGTCAAAAAAGGTTCGAAATAAACTATATTCTAGAAAGGCCCTAATGTTTGAATTTAGCCTTTTGCAGCGAGATATTGGATAAGTTGGAAAACTAACATCACAATACCTAGTGTCGCAACAACAATTCCAGTCGAGAGATTCTGCACTCTCTTACTAACTTTGTTAGCGAATACTGCGGAGAGTTGGGCAAATACCGCAGTAAAGACAACGCAGATGCCAAATATTACCCACTCTTTCCATGTCTGCATACCGATAAGCCCAGCGGCAGAGGTCTCGCCAATTACATTAGATAACCAGGTAGGAATATCAGCACCGGAATTAGCCAAGGCAATCATCGTGAAATGACAAACAGACCCGGTCAATGCCGTAACGGACATGATGAAAACCGAGGTTCCTACCGCTTTTTTTAGTTCATATCCAAGTAATACATTAAGAGCGAACAACATAAGCATTCCGCCACCAACTCCGACGAATCCGCATTGGAATCCGATCCAAATGCCAAGGACGATAGAAAGAATCATCTTTACTTTTGGGGTTCTCTGTTTTGGCTCTTTGCCTTCCTTCTCAGGAAAAACAATGAATTTAAGTCCGATTAACGTTGTTCCAATGATGCTGAGGATACCCATCGTCTTTTGCGGGAATAAAAGCCCAATAATTGTTCCAACAACGCAAAAGATAAGAACAAAAGTCATCATCAACAAACCGTTCTTGATATCAATGTTTTTGTGTCTTGCGTAAACCACTGCCGAAATCGCACTGGCAATGACGTCCGATGCAAGGGCGATAGCGACCGCTTCATAAGTGTTAATGCCCAAAAATGTAACAAGCATCGGGGCGATTATTGCCGCCGCTGAAAGACCGGCTAAACCGGTGCCCAATCCAGCTCCCAAGGAAGCGATAAGGCTGACAACAATAAGAAGTATAATTTCGCCAACGTTGCTCATAAGCGAGTAAATTATATCGACCGAAGTGCAAAATAAAAGGGAGAGTAACTCCCCTATAAGTAGAAAGCGGCCGAAAGCTTTAAATTCGTCCAGTCACCTTAAACACAATAAAGACAGTTAACGCCGCTGTCCAACCAAGCGAGACAAGGAAGGCTAGGATAAACGCCCACAACCCTCTATATCTTGCCAATGTCGCCATGACAATGCCGCGAATCGAGACGACGATACCAATTGGTGGAAGTATTATCGCAAGAATCCACGACAAAATAAGATACGCAAGGCAATAACCTCTTGCATCCTTTTGCTCCCGCTTGATTTCATTTTCGTTTTCAATAAGGGTTTCCCCGTATTTAGTTGTTGCGCCGCAATGCGGGCACACTTTATCGCTAAATCCAATTGGCTCACCGCATTTTAAGCATTTGTAAGTCGAATTTTTAACTTCCATAATTAAATCGCTCCGATTTTAAATACCACGTCATAGTGAAGAATAAATAAGAATGTAACAAAACATCAATGCAACGGTAAACACGCTTCCGAGAACAATACCCGTGATACATCTGCCCCTGTATTTGTGTTCTTTATCTAATATCAAACACGCAATTCCCGACCCTATTGCCAACGGCCCTTGGCAAAGGAAGAAAATCGCTCCACATAAAACAGAGACCAAAGAGAGCATTTTTAAAAGCCAATTAGGCGCACCAGATTTCTTTGGTGTCGGTTGAACAGAAGGAGTGTCTATCACATTTTCCGCCACGGTTTCTTTCTTTTCGAGTTTACCGCCGCAGGATTCGCAGTAATTATCTTCTTCTCTAACTGGTTTCCCACAATATGGACAAAATTTCATAAAACTATTTTCCTAAGATGGAATTAATTATAGCGGTTTCTTCGTTTAAGTTCTCCGATATCGGTTTCCCGTAATAGTATGCAGCCATTAATCCCGGCCCCACATTGATGCCATCAATTCGATAAACGTCGGTGATGATGATTTCGGCTGGATGGAATTTTTCTTCAATTAGTTCCTTAAATTCCTCGGCATATTTTCTTCTATTTGTCTGGGCGATGAAAATTATTTGATGTTCTGGATCGATAATAGTCTTTTCGATATAAGCAAGAGACGCCTCATAAGCCTTTTTCGCCCCTTTGGCTTTACCAATAACGGTGGTTAAGCCATTTTTGTTGATATCACCCATTGGCTTGATGCCAACTAGTTGTCCCATAAAAGCTTTGAAGTTATTTATTCTTCCTTTTTTAGCCAAGAACGAGAGGTCGTCCATCCAACCCATTTGGTGATAACAATTTTTATTGGCCTCAACCCAAGCAGATGTTTCCTCAAATGTTTTTCCTTCATTTCTTAGAATGGAAGCTTTGACCGCGATTGCACCGAAAGCGGTTGAATATCTTGATGAGTCAATGACGCTGATTTTAGCTTCTGGGTGTTTCGCCAAAACCTGTTCTTGTGCGATCTTGAAAAAATTATGCGTTCCAGATAACGCGGATGAAAGAGTGATGCACAATAATTCTAAAGTTCCCTCGTTAATGTGTTTCTCGAAAATCGCGGCGACTTCATCAGGCGAACATGGTGCGGTTGTGTAGCCTTTTGGGTTCTTTTTCAAATCGGTGTAGAAAACCACTGCTTCTTCTTCGCTATCCCAATGGCACTTACCGATATGTTCCTGGCCATCTGGCGTTTTATAGTGTCCATCTAGGACAAGAATGTTATACTTTTTCTGGAGTTCCTCGCTTAAGTCGCAAGTAACATCACAGATGATTGCAAAATTAGACATAAATCCGACTCCTTAATTTAATGAACAAATTATACTAAAGTGTTCATTATTTGTGTAGTATAACTTTAGTTATCTTTTTTTGAAAGAGAGATTGACATGCCACTTCCAGTATTGATTATCTTAATTATTGCAGGAGCGATCCTTGCATTTTTCTTGTTTGGCGTTCTTCCAGTTTTGCCAATTGCCATCAAAGTTCACCGCATGCAGCTCATTCGAGGGGGAGAAAACACTTGGAATAGAGAATGTTCATGTCTAACGAACGAAGAGCAAGTCCGCATGTGGAACGAAGGACAAGAATGGTTTGAAGGTGTCAAAGACAAATGCGAGGAGATTGCAATCACATCTTACGATGGGTTGAAACTCGCCGGTCAATACTTCAACTTCGGTGGGAAAAAATGCGTGATAATCCTCGGCGGTAGATGCGAGACCGTCGGATATTCTTACTACTATGCAAAACCATATGTTGAATTAGGCTACAACATTCTTCTCATCGATCCTAGGGCACACGGCTTGTCAGATGGTAAAGTGAATTGCATAGGAATTAAAGAGCATAAAGACACAATCAAATGGATGGAACTAGCACACGATAAATACGGAAATGAAAAGGTTTTGTTGCACGGTATTTGCATTGGTTCGGCAAATTCGATGTACACCGCAACAAGCAAACATTGCCCTTCATATCTGGAAGGAATCATTGTCGATGGAATGTATCGCAACTTCTACGACACTTTCGCGTTGCATATGAAACAAATTAATAGACCCGTCTTCCCATTTTGCTTGCTCGTCATGTTTATAATCCAATTTTATGCCGGCAAAAACCCAATAACATTCTGCCCTGGAAGATTGGTTAAGAAATACAAAGGAAATCTTCTGATGATTCATTCGAAACTTGATTCGTTTTCTGAACCGAGAAGAGCGGTTAAGATGTTCGAGTCATGCCCTTCCGAACATAAGAAGATCGTTTGGTTTGACAAGGGAGCACACTCGCACGTGCGCATTAACAATGTGGACAAGTACGATGCCACAATAAAGGAATATGTCCAGGAAATCAGTTCCAGAGAATAAAAAGAGAATCGCTTTTTTCTCAATGGATGTCGAATCTTTTTATGATGCTTCTTTTTTGCTTCCATTAAACATCGAAAGGAAGCGGGAATTTTCATGTGAAGAAACGGTTAAATCTTATGTAGATTTGCTTGATGAATTCGGAATAAAAGGAACCTTCTTTACATTGGAGTCATCTTTGGATGAGGCTGAGCCATATTTAAAATACGCCATAAAACACGGGCACAATATAGGATTGCACGGCAAAACGCATCAGAATGTTTTATCAATGTCAGAAGAGGATTTTAGAGAACAAATTAAATCCGCAAAAGAAGCGATAGAAACAAGACTAGGAGTTCCTTGTGAAGGCTATAGAGCACCCAACTTCGGCATCACGGACAAGAAACTCGATATAATACATGAATTGGGCTTTAAATACGATTCATCTTTCTTAGATTTTCCGCTTGAATTCGGCGTTGGAAAAATCGATTTATCGAATGCTGATAAAATAACGGACTGCGTATATAAAAAGAATGGCGTGATAGAGTTTAAGATGTCCGTTTTAACCTTAGGAAACAATGAAAACATTCCAGTTTCAGGTGGCGGATATCTAAGGCTTGTACCAAAAATTCTCATGAAAAATTGGTTGCGAAGGTACACCAGACAGCACTCTACTTTCGTTTTTTATGTGCATCCATTTGAAATATCTTCAAAAAAACTACCCAAAATTAAAGAAATCTCATTGATCAGGAATATGTATTTGAGGCTTTTTACAAAAAGGCATTTGAAGAGAATAAGGAATCTTATTAAGTGGCTGCAGAAACAAGGTTTTGAATTTAAAAACATGGGTGATGTTGCCAATAGCGAAATATAGAAATCATCAATCGGAAAAACGTCAAAACTCTCATCGTCCACCAAACAACCGAATGTCTATATTGAATAACGTTTTTCCATAACCGTGTTATCTATGCAAGTGAAAATGTGCTATTATGCACTCATGGTTTTTTTGTATTCCCTTGTAGGCTTTATCTGTTCATACACAATCCTCAAAGTTGGAACGTTCCTTTTTAATTTAATAAAAAAGAAGGAGATGGGCATAAAATCTCTTTTTTTGCGTTCACTTCCAGACGATGTGGTTACCTTATGTTTTAACTTTGTTATCGCTTTGATTATATTCCTGTTATTCAAAGGAACGTATGCATTCAATGCTATATGCATGTTTTTTGTTTTTTCATTATTGCTACTGCTAATTTCGCCATATTCGACATTGAAAAAAGCCGTTACATCACGAGATTTTAAGAGCCGTCGTTTATGGTGCGGTTCTCTTGCCGTAGCGCTGATGGTATTGGAAGTATTCGCATTCAATGCTGCGGGCTTGAATCAAAAAGGTGATGAGATTTTCTATTCGCTTTCGGATACATCCGTCATCGCAAAAACGAACACGCAGGATAACAAGGATGGCACCCACACCATAACAACGGGTGCTTCTTTCGTGGTTAGCGGGCTAGATCAGCACAAGAATGAGGTGCTCCAGCTGTGTTTTAAAGACGCCCCGAGTTCTTTGAGTACAGTAACTTTCTATTCGCAGATAGAAAATACATACAAATGGCAAACACTTATGTCCTATGATATCAACCCAAGCATAAGCGAGAATTGTCAAATCAGGATTCCAACGACTGTCACAGCCACTTCAAAAATCACAATTTCAATCGATTCCGGCCGCAACGTAACTCCGAGTAATCTTACGTTGACTGGTTTTAAAATCAATTCACATATTTTATTCTTGTTTTCCCCTCTTCGTTTTCTCGTATTGACCGGAATCGTTTATTTCTTCGCATATCTTAGGGAAATCTTTTCTGCATCGAAAGAAAAACTGAGCCTAACTCCGACAAAAAGCAAGTTCACGCTAACACAGAAAGCTTATATATCTGCCGGTGCCATTGGCATCGTCTCCACAATCGCTTTCATTATTATAGCTTTTGCCAACAAAGACTTCTTTTTCTATACAAAGGAATATGTCACAACCAATGTGCAAAATAACGGACTCGTAGACATTTACGCGGATCTATTTCTATCATTGGCCAAAGGTTCGATTCGTCTAAACATAACACCATCGCAATCATTGCTGGCTGCAGAGGCTAACGGGCTGAATGTATATGACCGCGTCTTACGCTCAACTCAATCGATTAGCGCCGTATGGGATCACGCATATTATAAGGGGAACTACTACTGTTATTATGGCATTCTTCCTGCGATATTGGTTTATTTCCCTCTTTATTGGCTGAGCGGATGCACATTGATTCCACGCGCCATTACCGCTTCGATTATTGGCGAGATTCTACTTGTCCCGGTTTTCTCCCTGCTCTTGCTTGAATTATCGAAGCTTACTGGAAAAAAAGAAAACATACGCCACTTTGTATTTGTCTTTGCTATCTCATTCATCACGTCCATGATGATTCCTTTGGTTACCTTTAAAGAAGGCTATTTTCACGAAAGCATCTACCATCTACCGATCGTATATGCACTGCTTAATCTAGATTTGTTCTTCCTATTTACGTTAAGAGCATATAGAAAAGAAAACAAGAGGCTTTGGAATCTTCTATTGGCGGGTCTTGCCTACGTCTTCATTATCGCTTGCAGGCCAAATCTTTGCTTCTCAGTTTTGATAGTTGCACCACTATTCATCAAAATGCTCTTCTTCGATAAAAAGAAATTCTCAAAACGCTTATTGGATTTCCTACCAATGTTCGGCGTTTTAATCGTAGGAGCGGTTTTAATTTGCTTATACAATTACGCTAGATTCGATTCGATATTTGAATTTGGGCAATCCTATCAAATAAACAACGACCAAACCCATCTTACTTATTCTTCAGACAAGCTTTTCCCATCTATCATTCATTGGCTCTTCCAGGGACCGGTTTTCTATGATGAATTCCCGTTTATTTCCTGTTCAGTCATGAAACTTTCTTTTGACAATGTCCCATACAATCAAGGGTATTATGGTGTTTTGCTGGTTCCATGCTTCTGGCTCGCTTTTATAAATGTATTCTTATACAAAAAAGACAATTGGGTACGCTCAATGGTTGGCATTATACCTCTATTCATCATTCTTGAAGCTTTCACAACATATTCAAAAGCGGGAATATGTGCTAGATATTTGCTTGAAACATACCACATAGCAACACTAGGTTCCGCCTTTGCGTATTTCATGATATTAGGGGATTACGAAAACAAAAAAGAACCGTCATTGAATACACCATTGTTTTTAAGTGCTATTGCTCTTTCCTCCGCATTTATTTGCTTTAACTTGTCTTACGATTCATTCGATGGGCAAAATATCGGAGACCTTGGTGGAATATTGGTTAAAATCAAAGAGGCTTTCTTGTCGTTCAATTACTAGAGAAACCTATTTTTCAAGTTTGCGTTTCTTCTCATCGTGCACTCTTGAATATTCGTGACGGTATACGTTGCGATCATTGTTTTCTAATGCAGAGAGGATCAATCCGGTAAACAAGGCAATGATGCCGGTTAGGATGCAAAAACAGCAAACGATAAGCGTTGGGAAATTCGGAACGTTCCCTTGCTTAAAGTATGTGATGAACACCGGAATCAGAAAACCCACTCCCAACGCAATGAGAATTGAGGCGATTATGCCAAAATATAAACGTGAGCGTCTGCTGCGAAAAAGAGAGAAAATAAGGAACAAAACCTTAAAACCGTCTTTGAACGTGTTCAATTTGGAGAAACTTCCGGCTGGACGATCTCTATAGCCAATTGTTAATGAGCTGAGTTTCAAACCATATACAGCGGAAAATATAGACATTTCGGTTTCGGTTTGGAATCCATCGGATTTTGAAGGGAAGGTCTTCACGAACTCATAGGAGAACGCACGGAAACCCGTCATCATGTCCGCTATCTTCGCATGAAATAAGAAATTAATGGATTTGCGAACCAATAAATTGCCAAGATTGTGGAATGGGCGTTTGTTCTCTGTGAGATATGCCCCGCCCAAGCGGTCTCCTACCACCATGTCATCACGATCCTCTAAAACGCGTCTAGCCATTTCCGGTGCCGCGCTCATATCATATGTATCGTCTCCATCGACCATTATGTAGCATTCTGCGTCAATTTGTTCAAACATCGACCGAACAACATTCCCCTTCCCTTGCTTATGTTCATATCGAACAATCGCACCAGCTCTGATGGCTTCTTCAACGGTGTTATCGGTGGAATTGTTGTCATATACGTATATTTTTGCGTCAGGAAGCGCATTCCTAGTATCCGTAACAACTTTATAAATAGTTAACCCTTCGTTGTAGCAAGGGATTAAAACAGCAATTCTGTCCATATAGCAACATTCTTATACTTTCGATATTTTTTGCAAGACAAAAAAGCCTAAAAAGTTCAAAAAAACATCTTTTTTTATAAGATTGTTGCAAAACACAAAACTCAGGCATTACGGCCTTGTGTTTTAGGCTATTTAAGGCAAGAAACCATTAAGAACCAGGAAATACACATCGGAGATACCTTGACACCTGCGAATGGCGATTTTCTATATAAAGCGGCACAAAAAAAGCCGTACACCTAGCCAACTTGACTTATACACGGCATTTTACTTTACGGACATTTTAATAAAAAGCAGTATTACAATACCGCTCCAATTATCTAGAAGGTTAAGACGTTGTATTTCTTGTAAAGCACCATGAAGTCCGATTTGACGGCCTGGATCTTTCTTCTCGAAATCGGAATTCTCTCTCCGGTCACGAGTATCGCAACTGACCCCTCAAATCCCGTGATTGCGAAGAAATTTGCCAAATATCCCTTGTGGATGCGCAAGAAAGCAAGCATCATTCCGATCGTTTATGCGCTCTATATCTGCCATCCGCCTGAAAGGGGAAAGAATCGTGCATGCTACTCGTCGCGATCGCGGCCGTGTTGCTTATCACGATAGCGGTTAGGTTGCTGAAATAAAAAAGGTTCCTCTCAGCTAAAACTGAGGGGAAAACCCAAAGCAACTTAATTATAACTTAGCTGCACTGAGGCACAAGCCTCAAGTGTGGCGGACATCCTTCCTCCGGCGGATGCCTCCGGAATATCGCATTTTAGAACACGCGACGGGGTTTATCGATTCGCTCTCCCAAGCGCCTTCTCTTTCATTTCTTGTTTTATAAACGCTTTATTCTCGTACATCTTCGCATCGGCCTCGCGGATGACATCTTCATATGTCATCTTATCTTTTATCACAGAGAATCCGGCAGCGATGGAATAACCATGGGCTTGGACGTCTTCCTGGATGAATCTGATGAGTTTATCAATGGCTCCAACATCTGCAGAATGATTGCCGAATAGAAGCACCGAAAACTCATCTCCGCCGATACGATAAGCGATTGCTTTCATATCGAATTCTTTTTTTAGTTTGTCAGTGTTGGCTTGAATGACTTTGCCGGCGGTGCCTAAGGCTTTATCCCCAGCTTCATGACCATAGGTATCATTCAATTCCTTCAAGAAATTGACATCTAATGATATGACCGCTTTAAGATTCTTTCTTTGGGAAAGGTCTGTTTTGTATGTACTTCGATTAAATAATCCAGTAACAGCGTCGTATTTTGTTGGAATGATATATAAAGATAGATAGAACATCAGAAGAGATAAGGTGATTGCGGTTGTTGTGCAATTTTTGAGTTCGGTATATGCCTCAATAACGACGCCTCCTAAGATGAACAAACCGGCAGGAATCAAGAACACTATCTCCTTGGCGTTCTTCTCTTTTATCATCTTGATTGCGGCATTTACGAACAAAACAACATAGTAAGCCGAAAAGATAATATAGGCGTATTTCAACGGTCCGGAATGATAATTGTTGTGTTCGTCAAACCACGCATTCCAATGACTGTAGAACATGGTTGTATATATCAAGGCGTTCACTATGGCAGGGATACCAATACACATTTGCCATTTAAAACCTTTGACGAACAACGTGAGAATCATACCAATGAGCGCCACCTTGATTGAGTAACCCATATAGGATGAGATAACTCTCCACCAGGTGAACGTGTTTATGTTATTGGAAATCCAATAATCGAGCCAATCAAAAAAGGAACAGACAAATATCAACGGGATAAAAATCGAAAATATGTGCGCATATCTCTTCTCGTGGGATGGGAAAATTGCAAGGCAAAGACTTATGCAAGCAAGCATCGACAAGAGGATAAAATTATTAGCGAGATACGTTGTTAAAAAATCTTGCATGATGAGACTATTATCATCCAAGGACGCAATTTGTAAAGCAAATTCGAACAAAGCTGGTAAGAGTTTAAAGAAAAACACACGATTTGATTTTATTGTATTTATTAATTCTATCCCTATAGATAGAACGTTCCGGTTTAGCGGGCAATCAGTTTTATCTTGTAAAAAAAAGAAAGGCACTTTTTAAGTGCCAAGTTGATTGAGTGTTCGTTTTTTTTGTGTTGAAATTATTTTCCAAGAATTTTGCTAGCGGCCCCCGCTATGGATTAAGCGGCGGAAGCGTTACTGTCCCAAACTGCGTTCTGATTGTATTCAACATTATCTGTAGTTGCGACGAATACCTCAAGTTTGATATTGTCAGAGGATTCAGGACTATAATAAAGCATCGATGCGCTTTGTCTTGCAAAATAAATCCTTGCCGAAGTTGTAGAGGCCCCTGCGGTTGTGATTTTAAAAAGGATATCAATATAGGTTTCGCCTGATGTAGTTGTTTGAGGAATGACATGGATATAGCGAACATTATTGAGATTATAAGCAGTAGATGTGTCTCCATCTGAATCACCAGCGTTAGCGCCAATATCTAGGTACATTAAATATGCCATATAGCTATCTGTGGCATTGGATTTACCTATTGCATAATCGCCAGGATTAACCGGAAGCTCAAAGTAATATGCTTTATTAACGTTGTCACTACCAAAAGTATTTGAGCCTGTAACATTATCAAAATCAAATTTTAAAGTAAGTCCTGTCGGATCCGTCGGATCATATAAAACGTTTCCATTTGAATCTTGATAAATTTTTTTGATTCTTGTGACGCTTTTAATCTTGTGATCGCTATCTCTATCGATTGAAAACAAATCAAACATCGTGTTATTTCCGGTTTGACCATAATAAGAGCCAATAAGTGTGGTTATATAACCTTTTTTTGCGACTGAAAAGTTCAAGCATCCCTTTACGAATTGATAATTTTTATATGGTTGCCCAAGTATCTTGACATCAAAGGAAGGTGAAGCCCAATTTGATGAGCTGCTTACGTCTACTTGAACCATATGAAAACCATGAACGACTTTATAGCCATTCATGAATTCATCAAAATTATCCATGACTGAGCTGAACCTGGTGTAGCCATAATCTGAAGCCTTGTCCGTCGTTACACTTCCATTGGCCTTTTGATACAATTCGGCAGTGTTTGTGCCACTTGTTGTATCAATGGTGTAAACCTTTATATTTCCATCATATATACTGCTCACGCCGGAATTTCCAAGCCCACTCGATAGGGATTGCAAACGAGTTCTTATATCGCCATAGCTGCCATTCGTTTTTCCTACAAGATAACCGGAATTGTTATCCGCAATCAATTCAAATTCGCTCGTGTGAGTTTGATAATAGGACGTCGTATGATAACTTGATGGGCTCCCGGATGGGGTAACTTTGGTTTCGCCACCATCGAACGCCTTATCGGTATTGATGCTTAAAGGCAAGAATGTTCCGTCTTTGACATACCAATAAGTAGTTGAGGTGTTATTCCAATACATTTCTTTGGAACTGGACGTAACACCACCATAACCATAGGTGCTATTCTCCACATTGTAACGAGAGCCGGTATTTACAGAAAAAGTCGAAACCCCGCTAATATAATTCATTCTTCGGTTAAGGGTCATCATATCGATGCTACTTCCCCAAT
>CAVIJK010000006.1:0-40006 GCA_963643345.1 bacterium
ACATTATTCGTCAAAATGTTTTTCATTATCCTTGTGCGCGTTCATATGTATAATAATACCGTCAGATTTCAAGACCTGACTTCGTATAATTACCAGATTGGTGGGAAGTTTCTACGCTAGACCGTAATCTAGCACTACGAATTAACTTGTCGAGGCGTTTATAAAAACCCAAACGAGTGGTTTTGAATATTCACCTTTTTAGTTTTTCCACCCGGTAATAAACATAAAACTTGTTTTCTAGGAGGAAAGAAAATGAAAAAAGGTTTTAAAGGTATAGTCTTAGCAGCCATGTCAGTCGCGTCAGTCGCTGGTTTAGTTGCATGTGGTGGCACATCAGAATCAACAAGTGCCTCTTTTGGTCTTATCACACTTCACGACGAGAACTCAACATACGATGCAAATTTCATTGATGGCTTTAAGAAGGCTTGCGCTGCAAAAAACGTTGAAGCAAAAATTAAAACCGGCATCCCAGAAGATAGCAAATGCTATGATGCCGCTGCTGAATTGGTAGATTCAGGTTGCAAAGGCGTTTTCGCTGACTCATTTGGACATGAAGCAAATCTCATCAGAGCCGCTAAAGAATTCAAAAATGTCAACTTTGGCCACGCAACCGGCACATCCGCTAAATATTCCGCAAAAGACGTTTCAAATTTCCACAACGCATTCGCTTCTATCTACGAAGGCAGATATCTTGCCGGCGTCACCGCAGGATTAAAACTCCAGGAAATGATTAATAACAATACCCTTCCTTCAACATATAAGAAAGATACAGACGGAAATTATAAGCTTGGTTATGTCGGCGCTTACACATACGCTGAAGTTATCTCCGGCTATACCTCTTGGTATCTCGGCGTTAAGTCAGTTGTCAGCAATGTTTCAATGGATGTTTCGTTCACCGGATCATGGTATGACGAAGTCGCAGAAAAGAACGTTGCTAACGAATTAATCGACAAGGGTGCGGCAATTATTTCTCAGCACGCTGACTCAATGGGTGCTCCATCGGCTTGCGAAACAAAAGGCGTTCCTAACGTTTCGTATAACGGTTCAACAGCAGCAAAATGTCCAAATACATTTCTCGTTTCTTCAAGAGTCAACTGGCAGCCATATTTCGAACTCATGATTGAAAACACATTGAATGGCACATCATACGACAAAGATTGGTGCGGAACATTCGACACCTCTTCAGTCGAACTCTCCGAATACGGTAAGAACGTCGCTGCAGGTACTGCTGAATACATCGAGAACGTCAAGAACGAACTCGCAGCAGGCACACGCCATGTCTTTGATACAAATTCCTTCACTGTCACGGTCGCAGATAATAAGAACGTTAATGCAACAGTCGATGCAAACGGACATCTTACAGCTTATAAAGCTGATATCGATGGCGACTATGTTGGCGACACAAATGTTGTTGCTAACGGTTATTTCGATGAATCAAACGCATCAAAGTATCGTTCAGCACCTTACTTTGATGTCCAGATTGATGGAATCAATCTTTTGAACACAAAACTATAATTCTTCCTTAACTTTAATGAGGGAACGGCTAGAACCGCCGTTCCCTCCTTGTTCTTTATATCCTTACCCATCGGAGGAGATTTATGCACCAACTCGAATTGAGAAATATCACCAAAACGTTTGGAAACGTTGTGGCAAATAACAACGTGAGTCTTACGCTTGAGAAAGGGGAAATACTTTCGCTTTTAGGTGAAAATGGATGTGGTAAAACCACACTCATGAACATGATTGCCGGAATTTACTACCCAGATTCAGGTTCCATCTTGATTAACGATGAAGAAGTTAAAATCAAATCTCCAATGGATGCCTTCAAATACGGAATCGGCATGGTCCATCAACATTATATGTTGGTCGATGTGTTTACTGCCGCCGAAAATATCATCTTAGGATACAAAGAAGAAGGAAAATTCGATATTAAGAAATCCAGCGCAAGGATTAAAGAAATCGCTGACAAATATGGATTTAACATCGATCCAAAGAAGAAAATTTATGACATGTCGGTCTCGGAAAAACAGACAGTCGAAATTGTCAAAGTTCTTTTTAGAGGAGCGGATATCTTGATTCTTGATGAACCTACAGCGGTTCTTACCCCACAAGAAATCAAGAAACTTTTCAATATCTTAAGAAAGATGAAAGAAGATGGAAAATCCATCATTATCATCACTCATAAACTCAATGAGGTTCTTGAAATCTCTGATAGAGTCGCCGTTTTAAGAAAAGGCGAATATATCGGATGCGTTAAATCGAGCGAGACCAACGAATCGCAATTAACAGAAATGATGGTTGGAAAAAAAGTCGAACTCAACATCGAAAGAACTGAGCCTCATGATTGCCAAGATAGATTGATTATTTCTAATTTAAACACCGTAAGAGAAGATGGACTTCCAGGCGTACAAAATATCAATTTCACTGCAAGAAGTGGAGAAATCCTTGGAATTGCCGGCATTGCAGGCTCTGGGCAGAAAGAACTTCTTGAAGCCATTGCTGGACTTTCAAAAATCAAAGACGGCAAAATAGAATACCTCAACCCAGACAATCAAGAACTCGTTAACTTAAGAGAAAAAAATCCGAAACAGATTAGAAATCTAGGCGTTAGGCTTGCTTTTGTTCCGGAAGACCGTTTGGGCATGGGACTCGTAGGTAATATGGATCTGGTCGATAACGTCATGCTTAGGAGCTATGAAAAGGGCAAACTTACTTTGCTTGATCGTAAGACGCCTGGAAAATTAACTCAGGAAATCGTTCAGGAATTAGAAGTTGTCACAGATAGCGTTCATACTCCGGTTAGAAGGCTTTCCGGTGGCAATGTCCAAAAAATCTTAGTCGGTCGCGAAATCGCATCTGTTCCTAAGGTTTTGATGGCCGCTTATCCGGTTCGTGGACTTGATATAAATTCATCTTATTTGATATATAACTTGCTTAATAAAGAAAAAAACAGCGGTGTTGCAGTAATTTTTGTCGGTGAAGACCTTGATGTATTGCTTGCTTTGAGCGATAGGATTCTTGTACTAAATGGCGGTCATATCACCGGTATAGTTGATGCAAGAACTACAACAAAAGAAGAAGTGGGCTTCTTGATGACTAAGACAGTAACCACTCACGAGGAGGAATAAGTATGGCAACAGAGAACAAAAAAGAACCAATATTCCACATCGTCAAGAGAATGAACATCAGCGAATCCTTGAAGATTACGCTCCGTTTGTTAGCGATTTTAATCGGAATGGTCATTGGGGGCATCTTCGTTATCTCGATTTCTTCAAAATCCCACAATTTTTTCGGTTTCTTCGGATCCATGGCATCTGGTGTTTTCTCAACACAGAGAAAATTCTGGAAATATTTGCTCGATGCATCCTTGCTTTTAGGGGTTTCGATTGCGTTGGTGCCAGCATTTAAAATGAAATTCTGGAATCTTGGCGGAAATGGCCAAATTCTTATGGGTTGCCTAGGCACTTGTGCAGTCATGTACTACCTAGGAGGAAAACTCCCAAATCCTGTTCTATGGATTCTGATGCTTTTAGCATCTACAACTTTAGCGGGCATTTGGGCTCTTATCCCGGCAATCTTCAGAGCTTTTTTCAAGACGAATGAATCCTTGTTTACTTTGATGCTTAATTATATAGCGTCCATTTTGATCGAATTCTTCATCTCATATTGGTATCAGAAAAACCAAACTGGTTCTATGGATCCTCTTGAATACGGAAATCTTCCGACTTTAGGGAATTCCCCGTTTGGTCAGTGCATTCTTCCGATATGCTTATTCACGTTTGTTACCGTCGCCGTTGCTCTATATCTCCATTTCTCCAAACACGGCTACGAATTGGAGGTCGTTGGCGAATCGGAGAATACAGCAAGATACGTTGGAGTCAACGTCAAACTTGTCACCATCAGAACCGTTGTTATGTCTGGGGCTTTATGCGGACTCGTAGGATTTATTTTATCTGGCGCTATCAACGGAATGATGTCTTCAAACATGGATTCTAATATGGGATTTACCGGCATTATGGTTGCCTGGCTATCTCATCTAAACCCGGTTATTATGGTCTTTATGGCTTTGTTTATTTCTTTCGTTACTAAAGGCATGGCTCAGGTCAATGAAGACTTTGGATTCACCGATGAAACGTTATCCGCCGTCATTAGAGGCATTATCTTTTTCATCCTTATTGCTTCTGAATTCTTCATCTCCTATAAAATTGTTTGGAGAAAAGATGTTCAAAGAATCGTGGATAAACTGAATTATCCATTCGTTTGGATTGCTAAAAAAGTTGAGCCTGTCTTCGTTAAGATTGGCGATTCGGTAAATAAACTCAAGTGGAAGTCAAGAAAGGAGGGCAAATAAAATGGTTGAATATTTCTTCAATGCGATTCTCATTTCTGCCATCTTCCTTTTCGGATGCGTGGGCGAACTTATCACCGAGAAATCTGGACATCTAAACCTTGGCACCCCGGGCATTATGTGTATCGGTGCGGCCGGCGGTGTCATGGGTGTTGTTCTTGCCAATAACGCCAATGGATTCTTAACGGTTTTCCTAGCCATAATATTTGCTATACTCTTTGCCTGTTTAGGCGGACTTATCTATGCTTTCTTAACTGTTAGCCTTCGTTGCAACCAAAACGTTACCGGTCTAGCACTCACCATATTCGGCAATGGTTTTGCGACGATTTTCTGCAATAATGTTCTTAAAGTTGCCTCTTTTGATACAACAACCGCCGGAAAAGCTTTCCTCGCTTATTTGCCTTTTGCCGATAAAATGGGCGGATTCGGTACTCTTGTTTTTGGACATGGTGTCCTCGTCTATATCTCGATAATTGTTGCAATAGTAGCCTGGGTTATTTTATCCAAGACTAGAATCGGTCTTAATTTACGTGCGGTTGGAGAATCTCCAGCTACCGCCGATGCCGCAGGAATCAACGTTATCAAATATAAATACGTTTTCATTCTTATCGGTTCGGCAATCGCCGGACTTGGTGGACTTATGTACCCAATGCAGTTGATGGCGGGCATCATCGGTTCCACCATGGCCTCAACTATCGAGGGAATCGGTTGGCTCTGCGTAGCCCTTGTCATCCTCACGATGTGGAAACCTCTTCTTGCTATCCCTGGATCGTTCTTATTCGGAGCTTTATACATCTTCCCTCAGTTCCTCACCACTTTCTTCGGTGCCAACGTTGCCTTTAAGCCATATCAGAAGATTTTATTTAGATTCGTTCCTTACATTGCAACCATCATCGTCCTCATATTTAATTCAATCAGAGGCAAAAAAGAAAATCTCGGTCCTGCTGGGTTGGGGATATCATATTTCCGAGAAGACAGATAATAAAATACGCAGCTTTGTCTGCGTTTTTTCTTTCTAAAAGAACTTCTTTATTGAATGATTGCCAGCTTGAAATTCAACTTATTTTTATTGCAAGATATCTAAATTGAATATTTAAAATATTCCTCATTCCAACGAGTTTTTAAAATAAAGCGTTTTCAAGGATGATAAACATGAATGGTAATGTTATCATATTAACAGTTATATGACTGGCGGATGTTACATAGAATCAACTATGGGGAAATATAACGAACTTAATGCCGAACGCCTGGGCACCGCTGTGATTTAGTGGTGCCCTTTTATGTTCTTTAAATGCCGCTTCTCTAATAGTTCAAAGGAGTTAGTTATGAAAACAGATGTCGAAATTGCTCAAAGTGCGGAGATGCTGAATATCGTTCAGGTCGCCGAGAAAGTGGATTTATCTTTTGATGATCTTGAATTATACGGCAAATATAAAGCCAAAATCTCCTTAGAGAAGATTAAGGAACTTGAATCGAAAAAAGACGGCAAATTGATTCTTGTCACTGCCATTAACCCAACTAGCGCAGGTGAAGGCAAAACCACCACAATGATTGGTTTATCCGAAGGCATGAACCGTATTGGGAAGAAAACCGTTGTTGCAATGCGTGAACCATCTCTAGGCCCGTGCTTTGGCGTAAAAGGCGGAGCCGCAGGAGGCGGTTATTCACAAGTTGTTCCAATGGAGGATATCAACCTTCATTTCACCGGCGACATCCATGCAATCACAACAGCCAACAATTTAATCGCCGCAATGTTAGATAACTCCATTCAGCAGGGCAACCTACTCGGAATCGACCCACGTCAAATCGTTTGGAAGAGGTGCGTTGATTTGAATGATAGAGCCTTAAGACACATAGTTATCGGGCTTGGAGGCAAATCCAATGGTACTCCTAGAGAAGATGGATTTGATATCTCGGTTGCTAGTGAGGTCATGGGGGTTGTTTGTTTATCAACTTCCTTAATGGATTTAAAAAAACGTGTCTCACGCATGATTCTCGCCTATACATATGATGGGAAACCTGTCACAGTCGAGGATATTCACGCAACAGGCGCTGTCACATTGCTTTTAAAAGACGCAATAAAACCTAATCTTGTTCAAACCCTTGAGCATAATCCGGTTCTTGTTCATGGCGGTCCATTTGCAAATATCGCTCATGGCTGCAATTCAGTCTTGGCCACCAAACTAGCTCTTAAACTCGGGGATTACGCAATAACGGAAGCGGGATTTGGCGCGGATTTAGGCGCAGAAAAATTCCTCGACATAAAGTGCAGAGCTGCAGGACTACATCCAGATTGCGTGGTAATCGTTGCAACTGTTCGCGCTCTTAAACTTCATGGCGGTATGAATAAAAAAGAACTCGCCAACGAGAACCTTGAAGCTTTGCGCAAAGGCATCGGAAACCTTGAAAAACATATCGAAAATATCTCCAAATATGGCATTCCATCCGTTGTTGCGATCAATCGTTTCCCAACCGATACAGAAGCGGAACTCAAACTTTTAAACGAAATGGTTGAGGCAAAAGGAGCGACGGTCGCACTAAGCGAGGTTTGGGCCAAAGGCGGAGAAGGCGGGCTTGATCTTGCGAATAAGGTTATCGAAACAATCAACTTAAAGAAATCAACCTATCATCCATTATATGAATTAGACCTTTCCCTTGAAGACAAGATTGAGAAAATCGCTAAAGAAATCTATGGAGCGGACGGGGTTGATTTTGAGAAAAAAGCCAAGAATTCTCTTAAAAAATTAAATGAAATGGGCTTATCCAATCTTCCTGTCTGCATCGCTAAGACTCAATATTCCCTATCCGATGACCCTACCCTTTTAGGAAGACCAACAGGGTTCAGGGTTACGATTACTGATTTAATTCCTAACACTGGCAGCGGTTTTATCGTTGCTTTAGCAGGGGATATCATGAGAATGCCTGGTTTGCCGAAAGTGCCTGCCGCAAATAACATGGATATTGATGAAAACGGCACAATAACCGGATTATTTTAAAGGAGAGTTTAATGAAAGTAGCAGTTATCATGGGGTCGAAGAGCGACCTCGCCAAAGTTGAGCCCTGTATAAAGATTCTTAAAGACCATCAAGTGGAGACTGAGGTCAGATGCTTATCTGCTCATAGAGCCTCGAAAATGCTCTCTGAATTTGTTGATGAATGCAACCACAATGGAACCGATGTAATCATTGCGGCCGCCGGTATGGCAGCAGCCTTACCGGGAGTCGTTGCCTCGGAAACGATTATTCCGGTAATTGGAGTTCCTCTATCAAGCAATAATCTTGATGGATTAGATGCCTTACTCTCAATTGTTCAGATGCCATCGGGGATTCCTGTTGCAACTGTGGCAATTGACGGCTCTAAAAACGCCGCTCATTTGGCTTTAGAAATCATAGCAACTCACAATAACGAACTAAGAGAAACTCTTATTTCCGAAAGGAAAGCTATGGCGGAAGATGCCAAGAAAACGAACCAGGAGATAATGGAGAAATACAACTAGGAGACCCATATGGATTATAAAAAATCGGGCGTTGACATCGAAGCGGGATACGCTTCAGTCGAATTGTTAAAGAAACATGTAGCAAAAACCAGAAGAGAAGAGGTCATCGGTGGAATCGGCGGATTCTCCGGAGCCTTCGACCTTAAAAAAATATTCAGCACATATAAGGATCCAGTTCTTTTATCGGGAACCGATGGCTGTGGCACTAAGGTTAAATTGGCCTTTGTCATGGATAAACATGACACAATCGGCATCGACGCAGTAGCTATGTGCGTTAATGATGTCGCATGCGCTGGAGGCGAACCTTTATTTTTCCTCGATTACATTGCTTGTGGGAAAAATATTCCTGAAAAAATCGCCACAATCGTCAGTGGAGTAGCTGATGGATGCGTTCAGTCAGATTGCGCTTTGATTGGCGGAGAAACTGCTGAACATCCGGGGCTTATGCCTGAAGATGAATATGACCTCGCCGGATTCTCGGTCGGAGTCGTTGAAAGAAGCGAGATTATTGACGGTTCAACAATTAAGCCTGGAGACGCTTTGGTTGGTATTGCCTCAACGGGAATTCATTCAAACGGATTCTCTCTTGTTAGGCAAATTTTCCCTATGACTAAAGAGTCGTTGGATGCTTATTACCCTGAACTAGGAGATAAATTAGGCAATGTCTTAATCGCTCCAACTAGAATTTATGTCCACGCATTAAAAGCGGTTAAGAATGCCGGGGTCAAAATCAAAGGTTGTTCCCATATAACAGGCGGAGGCTTCTTTGAAAATATGCCAAGAATGCTGCCTGATGGAGTTAAGTGCGTCATTAAGAAAGATTCCTATCCAGTGCCACCTATCTTCCCTCTTATGGCCAAGAAGGGCAATGTTGATGAACATGTAATGTATAACACTTTCAACATGGGAATCGGCATGTGTTTGGTCGTTGACCCTAAAGACATTGATGCAACAATCAAAGCGCTTGCCTCAACCGGAGACAAAGCTTGGCTTATTGGTGAGGTTAAAGTCGGCGATAAAGGCGTCGAATTATGCTGAAGAGAATAGCGGTTCTCTTGTCAGGCGGGGGCACAGACTTCCAATCGATTCTCGATGCAATAGAGGACAAAAAGATAAACGGGGAAGTAGTGCTCGCGGTATCTAACCGCAATAGTGCCTATGGACTCGAAAGGGCAAAGCTTAAGGGCATACCAACCCAAGTCGTCAAGAAAAACGACGAAGAAATCCTGCGTTTATGCAGCGAAGCAAAAGTTGATTTCATCGTTCTTGCTGGATATCTTGCCATAGTGAGCGATGTTCTCATCTCCGCTTATGAAAATAAAATCATCAACATTCACCCATCTCTAATCCCATCGTTCTCAGGTCCTGGTTATTACGGGATGCATGTTCACGAAGAAGTCTATAGAAGAGGTGTTAAGGTGAGCGGCGCAACGATTCATTTTGTATCATCCGAAGTCGATGGTGGGCCGATTATTTACCAAGAAGCCGTTGACATCTCCGATTTAAATACGCCTGAAGATATTCAAAAACGCGTATTGGAAATCGAACACCGCATATTGCCTTATGTTGTTGGCAAGATGTGTGAAGACAAAGTCGTCATTGAAAATGGAAAGGCAAAGATAATATAAAGCATGAAAAGAAGAGCATTAATATCCGTCACAAATAAAGACGGCATCGTTGAATTCGCTAAAGGACTTGAAGAACTGGGTTTCGAAATCGTCTCAACAGGCGGCACATATAAGAAACTCGTGGAAGCCGGAATCAAGGCGATTACCATTGATTCCGTTACCGGATTCCCTGAAGTCCTCGATGGCAGAGTCAAAACCCTTCATCCAATGGTTCATGGCGGTCTCTTGTTCAGAAGGGACTTGCCGGAACACGTTAAGACGGTGGAAGAACATGGAATCACGCCGATTGATCTAGTTTGCGTAAATCTCTATGAATTTGAGAAAGCATTGAAGAACAATAAGCCGATGGAGGAGATGATTGAGAATATCGACATCGGCGGGCCTTCAATGATAAGAAGCGCTGCCAAGAATTTTAAAGACGTTTTAATCGTCACTGACCCTAGTGACTACCCATCCGTCCTCGATGCAATCAAAAATGGCGATGACAACTACGATTTCCGTCTTCGTTTAGCCTATAAAGCTTATTCCACAACAGGTGCATATGATGCGATGATTTCTCGATATTTCGCTGAGGTTGTGGGAGAGGAATTCCCTGATACGCTTAATCTTTCGTTCAAAAAGACAGAGCATCTCCGTTATGGTGAGAATTCTCAGCAAAACGCAAATATTTATGAGGATACCTTTGTCCAACACTCATTATTGGATTTTGAGCAATTAAACGGGAAAGAAATCTCTTTCAACAATATGAATGACTTATATGGGGCAGTGGCTCTTGTCCGTGAGTTTAAAGATCAGACAGTCACAGCTGCCATCAAACATTCAACCCCATGCGGCGTGGCAATCGGAGAAACCGGATACGAATCATACGTTAAAGCATACGAGGCTGATCCACAATCTATCTACGGAGGAATCGTTGCGGTTAATTACAAAATCGACAAGAAAACCGCTATGAAGATGCATGAAATCTTCCTGGAAATCGTTGCTGCACCGGATTTCGACGATGACGCTCTTGAAGTCTTAAAAACGAAGAAGAACCTCCGTGTTTTGAAACTCAAGAATCTCGGGGCTAGAGAAGCGAAGTATGACATCAAGTATCTAGAAGGTAAGGTTTTAGTCCAAGAACTCAACACCAAACTAATCAAAGAGATTAACACTGTTACTATTGCACAGCCGAGCAAAGAACAACTAAGCGATATGGAATTCGGCATGAGAGTTGTTAAATATGTCAAATCCAACGCGATTGTTTTGGTGAAAAACGGCGTTACCCTCGCTATAGGCGGCGGTCAAACATCCCGTGTTTGGGCTTTAGAGAATGCCATCCACAATAATCCAGACAAGGATTTCAAAGGCTCGGTTCTTGCATCCGATGCTTTCTTCCCATTCAATGACTGCGTCCAAGTTGCTGCCGAGGCCGGGGTTGGAGCAATAGTCCAGCCAGGTGGATCCATCAGGGATCAAGATTCCATTGATTTAGCCAACAAATACAATATTCCGATGGTCTTCACCGGATATCGTCAATTCCGTCATTAATATAGTAACAAAGAATTTTTGCGTTTTTTGATATTTAAAGGAGTTCAACATGAACGTACTCGTTGTTGGAGGCGGTGGTAGAGAACACGCTATCGCCTATAAATTAAGTCAATCCAAGAAAGTTACTAAACTCTACGCTCTTCCGGGAAACCCTGGTATAGCCAGCATTGCAGAATGCATTGATGGAAGAGTCGAAGATAACGCTTCAATTGTTGCATTTGCCAAAGCTCATGCCATCGATTTAGTCGTTGTTGGTCCGGAAGTCCCGCTTGTCAATGGGCTAGTTGATGAATTAGAAGCGGCCGGAATTTTAGCTTTTGGCCCAAAAAAAGAAGGGGCGAGATTCGAAGGATCTAAAGCCTTTACCAAAGCGTTTTTAGAAAAACACAACATCCCAACTGCGAGATATAAAGAAGTCCACACATTTGAAGAAGGCGTTAAAGAACTTGATTCATTTTCTTATCCAGTGGTGGTTAAGGCAGATGGCCTTGCCGCAGGAAAAGGAGTGGTCATTGCTAAAAATAAGGATGAGGCAATTGAGGCTCTAAAAGAGATGATGGTCGACAAAGCGTTTCACGAAGCAGGAGATGTCGTAGTCCTAGAAGAATTTCTTACCGGATTCGAATGTTCAATGCTTTATTTCGTTGATGGAAACACGATTGTTCCGATGGTTAGCGCCAAAGACCACAAGCAAATATATGATGGCAATTTGGGTCCCAATACCGGCGGCATGGGCAACGTATCGCCAAACCCATTTCTCGAGAACATGGATGACACCATTCAAAAAACAATCGCCGAGCCTTTCCTCAAAGGCATCAAAGAAGATGGAATCGATTTCCGCGGTTGTTTATTCGTTGGGCTTATGATTGAGAATGGAATTGCTAAAGTCCTCGAATACAACGTGAGATTTGGCGATCCTGAAACACAAGTTATCATGCTTCGTTTGGACTCTGATTTATATGACATAATGACGGCCACGGCAAAAGGGAATTTAAAAGACGTGAGCATTAAATGGAAAGATGAAAACGCCTTTTGCTTAGTTCTTTCTAGCAGTGGGTATCCCGGACATTATAGGAAAGGGCTTCAAATTTCCGGAATTGAGAAAGTTAAAGATTGCATAGTCTTCCATGCGGGCACTGTAATCCAAGATGGGTGTTTGGTCACCAGTGGCGGCCGCGTACTTAATATATGCTGCACGGGGAATAGCATTGAAGACTGTCGCAAAAAAGCTTACAAAGCCGCCGAATTAATCGAGTTCGATGGCAAATATTATCGTCACGATATCGGACTTGTAAAATAAAGGAGACAATATGGTTAAAAGAGTTTATGTAGAAAAAAGAAGCCGCTATGCATCTGAGGCCAGCTCTCTCATGAATGACCTTAATTCGCAACTTGGATTATCAATTAAAACATTGCGAATCATCCACCGTTATGACCTAGAAGGCATAAGCGAAGATGCTTATGAAAAAGGCAAAAACACAATACTTGCCGAACCGATGGTTGATCACCTTTATTTGAACGAATTCCCACTTCATGAAGGGGAGAAGTGTTTCGCTATTGAATATTTGCCAGGCCAATATGACGTAAGAGCGGATTCATGCAACCAGTGCTTCCAAATTTTAACCGGTGAAACTGAATCTAAAGTCAAATGCGCTACTGTTTATGTAATCTCCGGGGTAGATGATCTGACCCCGATTGAACATTATCTAATCAATCCTGTCGATTCACGCTTGGCATCTAATGAAATTCCGCAATCTCTTGAAGAGGAAAAAGTGGAAGTCAAACCCGTTCCGACTATGGAAGGATTCAACTCTTTAAGCGACGAAGGGTTATCTGAATTTATCAAAGAAAAAGGCATGGCGATGAACATGGCCGATTTGAAAGTTAGTCAAGATTACTTCAAAAACGTTGAGCATAGAGACCCGACCGAAACCGAATTAAGAGTGCTTGACACGTATTGGTCAGATCACTGCCGTCATACGACTTTTTCTACCGTTTTGACCAACATCAAAGTGGAGGATGGGGAATTTAAGGAAATCTTAGAGAAGGATATCGACTCGTATAAAGCCAGTCGACATGCTGTTTATGGCATTAACTCAACTAGAGAAATGACCTTGATGGATTTAGCGACCATAGCCGCTAAAGAACTAAGAAGACTCGGATATCTCGATGATATGGAAGTTAGCGAGGAAATCAACGCATGCTCTATTGAAATTGACGTTCACACAAATGAGGGGGTCGAGAAATGGCTTCTCATGTTCAAGAACGAAACTCATAATCATCCAACTGAAATCGAGCCTTTCGGTGGAGCCGCAACTTGTTTGGGCGGCTGTATCCGCGACCCATTATCAGGGCGTGCTTATGTATACCAATCCATGCGTATCACCGGTGCCGGTGACCCGCGCGTTGCCACAAAAGACACGTTAAAGGGAAAACTTCCTCAGCGTAAGCTTTGCTTAGGAGCCGCCTCTGGTTTCTCTTCTTATGGCAATCAAATCGGTTTAACAACCGGTTTCGTTCATGAAATTTACGATGATGGGTATTTGGCTAAGAGAATGGAACTCGGCGCAGTTGTTGCCGGAGCGCCAAAAGAGCAAGTTATTCGTTTAACGCCAAAACCTGGTCAAATCGTTCTTTTAATCGGCGGCAGAACCGGAAGAGATGGAATCGGCGGTGCAACCGGTTCTTCTAAATCCCACGAATTAAAAACGACTTTAACTGCCGGAGCAGAAGTCCAGAAAGGAAATCCGGTCGAGGAAAGGAAGATTCAAAGACTTTTCCGCAACAAAGAACTTTCTTCTAAAATCATTAGATGCAACGATTTTGGCGCTGGCGGCGTTTCCGTTGCAATCGGAGAGTTGGCAGATGGACTTGATATAAATCTCGACGCAGTTCTAAAGAAATATGAAGGTTTGAATGGCACGGAACTCGCTATCTCCGAATCGCAGGAGAGAATGGCAATCGTCATTGAGAAATCCGATAAGGCTTATTTCGAAGAAGAATGCGCAAAAGAAAACCTAGAAGTTAAAGAAGTGGCAGTTATCACTGATAACGCCAGGTTAAAAATGACTTATATGGGTCAAGTGGTGGTGGATATCGCTAGAAGTTTCTTGAACCAAAACGGTGCTAAGAGATATCAGGAAGTGGAGATTGCTCTCCCTGATTTTGATCACACTCCATTTGACGAGATGCCGACTACAACATTTGAAGATACATTGAAGTCCACGTTGTCAAATCTATTGGTTTCAGATCAGAAAGGGCTCGTTGAACGTTTCGATTCATCAATCGGTAACGGGACCGTTTTGTCTCCGTATGGCGGCAAGACTCTTCGCACCGAAAGCGAAGGTATGGCCGCTTTGCTACCGGTTATTGGCAAAGAGACTACAACCTGTTCGTTGTTCACCTATGGCTATAATCCGAAAATATCGAAGTGGTCGCCATATCACGGCTCAAGCTATGCCGTAGTTGAATCCATAAGCAAAATCATCGCAATGGGCGGAGATTATCATAAGATTCGCTTCACTTACCAGGAATTCTTTGAAAAACTCTTGAATGACCCGAAACGTTGGGGGAAACCATTCTCTTCGCTTTTAGGGGCGTATCGCGTTCAAAAAGAACTGAATCTTCCATCAATCGGAGGAAAGGATTCGATGTCAGGCTCATTTGAGGATATACATGTACCTCCTACCTTGGTCTCATTCGCGATTGTCTCCTCCGATGCTAAAGATGTTTTAACCCCTGAATTGAAATCGGCGGGCCACAAACTCGTTGAATTAAGACTAAAGAAAGACAAATTCCATCTCTTTGATTATGAGGATTTGAGAAACCAATACGATGCAGTTTCCGCTTTCATCAAACAAGGAAAGGCATATAGCGCCTACACCATCAAAGAAGGCGGCGTGCTTGAGGCGGTTGCTAAAGCCGCATTCGGTAATAACATCGGCGTTGCTTTTTCTAAAGAGAATTCCTTATCCTCCTTAATCGCTAGAGATTACGGCAATATTATTTTAGAGGTCGATATGAACGAATTCATCCCGTTTGCCCATAGGGAAATTGGCACCACGAACAGAAGCGGATGCCTCTCATATTGCGATGAAATCGTGACTTTAGACAAAGCTTATTCATTCAATTGCGTTTTAGAGGACGTTTACCCAACAACATCTAAAGCGCCAACCTGCGAACTTGAGACCGCCAATTGCAAACAGAGATCAAATTTAGTGTGCAACCATCCACTTGATGAACCGCTCGTGGTCATACCCGTCTTCCCGGGAACCAACTGCGAATATGATTCATCCCGTGCCTTCCGTAAAGCAGGTGCTAGGGTCAAGACGGTCTTAATACGCAATAAAACAGAGAAGATGATCAATGAATCAATTGCTGAATTAAAAAATGCCATTGATGAGGCAAATATAGTCATGCTTCCTGGAGGATTCTCCGCTGGAGACGAACCAGAGGGCTCGGGCAAATTCATTGCGACTGTTTTGAAGAATCCGTCTTTAAAAGATTCGATTACAAATCTGTTGGAAAAACGCGATGGTTTGATGATTGGTATTTGCAACGGCTTCCAGGCCCTTGTTAAATTGGGCTTATTGCCATATGGTAAGATTGTTGAATGCAATAGAGATGATTGTACCTTGACCTTCAACACCATCGGACGCCATTTATCGACCATGGTTCATACGCGTGTAGGTTCCGTTAAATCCCCGTGGCTTGCTAACCTAGAGGTTGGCGAAATCAATACAATCCCCATTTCACATGGAGAAGGAAGATTCGTTGGTTCCGAAGAAAAACTTAAATCATTATTCGAAAATGGGCAAGTTGCCTTCCAATACGTCGATAACAACAACCAAGTCACAATGGAATCGCCTTATAATCCAAATGGTTCCATGTACGCTATCGAAGGCATCATCTCCTTAGATGGCCGTGTAATTGGAAAAATGGGGCACAGCGAAAGACAAGGCGATAACCGTTTCAAGAACGTATATGGTGAAATGGACCAAAAAATATTTGAAGCTGGCGTTAATTACTTTAGAGGTAAAAAATAATGGATAAATTAGAATTCGAATGCAAGACACTCTCTCCTTTGGATGGGCGTTATGGCAATATAAAAGATGCATTAGGCGATTATTTCAGCGAATACGCCTTGGTGAAATACCGTATTCATGTCGAAGTTGAATGGCTTGTGTTTTTGCTTGAGAACATCGATTTTTCCGCATTGAATGGATATCACGATGACGATATCAAAAAGATTCGCTCAATTTCGGAGAATTATTCTTTTGAATCTTATTCCGCGGTCAAGGAAATTGAAAAGACAACCAGGCATGATGTTAAAGCGGTGGAATATTTCATCGATGGCGAACTAAAGAAACTCGGTTATGAGAAATTAATTTCTTATGTTCACATTGGCTGCACTTCTGAGGATATCAATAACACATCATATGGATGCATGTTAAGAGATGGTCTAAAGAATGTTTGGCTAAAGGAGGCTGAAGAATTCCAAGAATATATCGATTCTTTAGCCATCAAGTACGCGGATATACCGATGCTTGCTCATACCCATGGACAGCCTGCCACTCCTACAACGGTTGGAAAAGAATTCAAGGTTTACGCCTATCGCTTAAAATCATCGTTAGAAAATATCAAAGCCATCAAATATAACGGCAAATTCAATGGCGCCACAGGCAATTACAGCGCAATATTAACCGCTTGGAGCAATCTTGATTGGGAAATTTTGAATAAGAAATTTGTCGAAGAATATCTTCATTTGAATTTCAATCCGTTAACCACTCAGATTGAATCACATGACTATACCGCTCATCTTTTAGACGGGATTCGCCATTTCAACAACGTCTTAGTAGACCTAGACGTCGATATGTGGCTTTATATATCGATGGAATACTTTAAACAGATTACTGTTGCAGGGGAAGTGGGTTCATCTACAATGCCTCATAAGGTTAATCCTATTAGATTTGAAAATAGCGAAGCGAACGTTGATTTATCCAACAACCTTTGCGTTGGATTGTCGAATAAGCTGACCAAATCCCGTATGCAACGCGACCTTTCCGATTCCTCAAGTCAGAGAAATATCGGCCTAGCAATCGGCTATAGCTTACAGGCTATATCGGAAACAAAAGCAGGGCTGTCTAGATGCGTTGTCAATGAAGCTAAACTCGTTAGTGACTTGAATGATAAGTGGGAAGTCTTAGCAGAACCCATCCAGACAATGCTCCGCAAATACGGCGTTCCAAACGCTTATGACACATTAAAAGCGTTGACTAGAGGTAAGAATATCTCTAAAGAAGACATACTTAAATTTGCCGACAGCTTAGATATGTTAAGCCCAGAAGATAAGGCGGTGCTGGTTAAAATGACACCATCAACATACATTGGAATCGCTGATGTCTTGGCTAAAAAATCAATTTAGTGGAAAAAGAAGGAAAACAAAAAATGAAACCGATCAAAGAAGGAAAAGTTCGCGAAATCTACGACAATGGTGACAGTTTAATAATGGTTGCAACCGACCGCATCTCTTGTTTTGATGTTATTTTGCATAACACTGTAACAAAAAAAGGCATGGTCTTGACTAAGATGTCAGAATTTTGGTTCAACTACACATCTGATATCTGTCAGAATCATATGATTACAACAGATGTCAATAAAATGCCAGAATTCTTCCATGATTCAAAATTCGATGGTAATTCCATGATGTGCAAGAAACTTACAATGCTTCCTATCGAATGCATTGTCCGTGGATATATAACCGGCAGTGGCTGGGCTAGCTATCAAAAGACCGGCAAGGTTTGTGGCATCACTCTTCCGGAAGGACTTCAAGAATCAGAAAAACTTCCTGAACCAATTTACACGCCATCCACCAAAGCTGAAATTGGCGATCATGATGAGAATATCTCATACGAAAAATCGGTTGAGGTTCTGGAAAAACTATTCCCTGGAAAAGGTGAGGAATACGGTTCTAAGATTAGAGATTATACAATCGCAATTTATAAGAAATGTGCCGATTATGCCTTAACAAAAGGAATCATTATCGCAGACACGAAATTCGAATTTGGCTTAAATGAAAATGGAGAAATCGTTGTGGGAGATGAGATGCTGACCCCTGATTCATCGCGTTTCTGGCCGCTTGAAGGCTATAAGAAAGGCCAACCTCAACCATCTTTTGACAAGCAATTTGCCCGCGATTGGCTTAAGAGCAATGAACACAATTGGACTCTTCCACAGGAAATTGTCGATAAAACCATCGCCAAATATTTACAGGATTACAAACTCTTAACCGGTAAGGAACTTTAAAACATATATCAAAAATAAAAAGGTGACTCAAATCTTGAGCCACCTTTTATTGATTATAAAATCTATCAATAAGCTTCAACCTTTACGAGCGAGATAACTGGATGCTTAATTGCATCTCTTCCTTTAAGAGGAGTAAGTTCTATATAAAAGCAGCATCCAGCAACTGTTGCGCCTGATTTCTCGATGAGTTCGCAGCAGGCATTTGCTGAACCGCCTGTTGCCAATAAGTCATCGATGACCAAAACTTTTTCGCCCGGTTTTATCGAGTCTTTTGATATTACAAGAGTAGCAGTGCCGTATTCTAGTGTATATGTTGCAGTGACACCCGGTCTAGGAAGCTTTCCTGGTTTTCTTGCAATGACGAGTGGCCTGACGGATTTTATCGAAAGTGGCACTCCGAATAAGAATCCACGAGATTCTGGTGCAACGATTTTGTCGAATTCGATTCCGGCTTTATGCAGCTCATCGAGCATGGCTTCAATTGTTGCGTTTGCATATGCGGGGTCCTCGAATACAGGGGTGATATCCTTGAAAATAATTCCCTCTTTAGGAAAACCGGGCACATCCGCAATATGGGAATTGGCCTCTATGTTGACATATTCTAATTTAGTCATAAAAGAACTCCGTAATTTATAATAAAATTATAGACCATTTTATGACCAGTGGAACATCGGCATTGAAAATCTTTGTGAGCCGGTGAATTTGCAAGTTTTTAACTATCCGTTTAATCCTTGATCTCCTCACCTATAATCTTGTAGATGATTCGGTCACTCATTCTGTCATCATTGGCGTTATTAACTACGATAAAATCGCAATATTTCCTATAAAGGTGATCCCTTTCTTTAAGCATATTTTCCAAAGAACCATACTTATTTATTACGAGATTAATATCATAAAGTCTGTCTTGTTCCAAAGTTTTTTGGATTCCTTCTAAATCTCTTTTAACGTAGATGATTATTGAGTTTCTCTCCAGCATTTTAATGTTTTTTTCTCTCGTCACCACTCCAGAACCGGTTGAGATTATCTTCCCTTTATTCTTGGCGAGTTCTCTAATCATATCCGATTCGATATCCCTATAATGCCTCGAATCGTAATGCATCAGCAAATCGAATATCTTGCTGTTCTGCTTGATTTCAATTTGCCTATCCACATCATAGGCGTACACGCCGAGTTTATCGCCTAAGGCTTGGCCAATCGTTTTCTTTCCTGCCCCAGGCATTCCAATTAGCACGATGTTAGTTTCGCGGCATATGAGATTCAAATACGTTTGGAGATAGATTCTCCTATCGTATCTTTTTCCCGTCATCATCTCGTTTGTTTTGACGCCTTGCGCCACAAGCATCATTAAGCCATTTGCATATTTGAGATTCCTATGTTTGGCTTCAATCATAAGCCTGGTCTTATATGGGTTGTATATGCAGTCTAAAACGGCCTCTAAGTGAGGATAACAATCCAAGTTCACCAATAAATCGTCATCGACATGCGGCCACATTCCTACAGGCGTTGTGTTGATGATCACCTGTGTGCCTTTTAATTTTTGAGCTCTACCATAAGAAACGACACCCTTTGATAATTCGTTGTTGTTAATTGTGGCTTTGACGATGGATTTGGCACCCAAAATTTTGCAAACGTAAGCCGCGGTGTTGGATGTGCCTCCGGTTCCAAGAATTAAAACGCGTTTGCCTTTTATATCGATGTGAAAATGTTTGATGTTGACCATCAACCCATAGTAGTCAACATTGTCGCCGTATAGTTTTCCTTTACGATTTATTACGATGTTAACCGCTCCAATAGTCTTTGCAACCTCACTGATATCATCGAGATATTTTATTACCTTTTCTTTGTAAGGAATGGTAATATTCACGGCCTTAAAATTCTTTGCTTTCATGAATTCATCGAACGCTTCTTCGCCGATTGACTTAATCTCATAAGTCATTGGGGAGATTGATTCGTGAAATTCTTTGGCATAACTTTGCTGGACAGCGTTGCCTATTAATCCGTACTTCATATTTATATGATGCTATAAAATTCGAAAAGAAAAAACAAAAAGTGCTATATTCCTAAAATTAATTACTTTAATTTCAGTCATGTATGCAAAAGAATGGTTTTGGTTTTGATTTCGTCATTAAATAGCAAAGAATCTAATTTGATTTAATCTCCCAAAGTTTTTTTCAAAGTTTTGAATTCGTATACTGAAAATATGTATTTATAAGGTAATGTGTAACTATATTGTTACCTAATAGAAGAGAGTTACAGAGTTGAAAACACTTTCATAACAAATATATTTAGTTTCCTAACTAATTAACACTATAATAATCGCCATGTGTAATAAAGAGAATATTGGATTTGTTATAGGACAATTCGGCCGAACATTCGGTGAAGCGGTCCAAAAAATCGCGGCGAAGCAAAATCTGCCAAAGGGGTCATTGAGACTATTTCCGTATCTTGACGTCAATAGAGACGCTGAGGTAACCCAAAAAGAACTCTGTGAGCATGCCTGTTGCAAGCCGTCTACAATTTCGGTTTTGATTGATGAACTTGAAAGAGATGGTTATTTGAAGAAATCAAAATCTAAAAACGATTCAAGGAAAACTGTCATCAAATTGACGAATAAAGGCACTAAGGCGGCTCACCAAATAAAGGAAATACTTGATTCGCTAGATTCTAAGATTGAAAACGCTCTAAGCAAGGAAGAACAGGAGACGGTCATCTCCTGCATCGAAAAGTTGATCGAAGTCATACAAGGGGAGGAACAGTAATGAAAAACGTGTGGAAATATCTAAAACACTATTGGTGGGCAGCCGTACTTGCGCCTTTATTCATGATAGCGGAGGTCGGAATGGATATGGTCCTATCTCTCTATATGGAGAAAATGGTGGATTACGGAATTCAAACCGGCAACATCGAAAACGTGTATAAATATGGATTTATTATGATAGGGGTCCTAATCATTGGCGTGGCTTGTGGCGTCCTGTCTGGAGTTTTTGCGAATATTGCAGGATACGGTTTTTCAACGGACATGAGAAAAGATGTCTTCAAGAAAGTCATGGAAATATCCGTTGACCAAACCGAAAATTTCCAAACCGGCTCATTGGTTACGAGAACCACGAATGATATAACTCAGATTCAAAACATGGTCTCATCCGCCATCAGGGGCCTCGTTAGAGCTGCGGCATTCTTCGTGCTTGGAATTATATTCTCTTTAACGATTTCTCTAAAATTGGTTTACGTAATTTTGGCAATGTTAGTAATCGAGGTTTTGGCAATTGCCTTCTTCATTAAAGTAATGTTCCCTCTTTTCCCTGTATTCCAGAAATTGTTAGATAAACTCAACAATGTTGTTCATGAGAATTTGACAGGAGCAAGAGTTGTTAAGGCATTTGGTAAAGAAGATTACGAAAATAAACGCTTTGAGAAAGTTAACGATGATCATTATAAGATTTCTCTTAAGGCCGGAAAATTAAGCGCATACGTCTGGCCTTTATTGATGATTATCATTTACGCGGTCATGGTCACTATCTATTACATTGGCGGTAAATCAATCTTCAATGCGTTCAATGGGTTAATTTCTGAAGGGGAGATGCTTCAGGTAGGCCAAATCTCACAGGCTATAACGTACATTACGTTCATCACCATGGCGGTTGCTATGCTTAGCATGCAGTTCTTGATGATTGGCCGCGCTGCCGCATCATTGAAACGCGTTAACGAAATTCTTGACGCAAAACCAGAAATTCAAGATGGTTCATTCGACATTTCTTTAAAAAAGGCAAAAGGAACAATCGAATTCAACCATGTTTGCTTCAAATATCCTGAGAACGATAAATATATTCTTAATGATTTGAATTTCGCCATTCCGCAAGGTGAAACCGTGGCTATTGTTGGCTCAACGGGTTCTGGCAAATCATCGCTTGTCAATCTTCTTTGCAGATTCTACGACGTGAATGAAGGTGAGGTTCTAGTCGATGGAGTTAATGTTAAGGATTACAAACAAAAAGACCTGCGAAATTTAGTGTCAATTTGTTTACAAAAATCTGAACTTTTTGCAGGGACAATTGCGTCCAATATTAAAATGGGCAAATTAGATGCAACGGATGATGAAATCCTGCATGCCTCCGATCTTGCTCAGGCCTCTGAATTCATCAATTCCAAGGAAGGTGGAATTAATGCTGTTGTTGAAGAAAAAGGCACATCGTTATCCGGAGGGCAGAAACAAAGAATTTCCATCGCAAGGTCGGTTATCAAAAACCCTGAAATCATGATCTTCGACGATTCAACATCTGCGCTCGATTTAATTACTGAAGCAAAACTTCATGACGGTTTAAGAAAAGAGAAAAGCGATGTTACAAAAATTATTGTTGCTCAGCGTATCGCAACCGCTAAACACGCCGACAGGATTATGGTTCTTGATGGAGGGTCGATAGTCGGCTTTGATACGCACGATAACTTAATGGAAAAATGCCCAATTTATAAAGATATATACGATTCCCAATTAAAGAGAGAGGAGGAAATCTAAAATGCCACGTAACGATAAATTTTCGAAAACGTCTAAGCCAAAAAACGCTAAAGGCACTCTGCTTAGACTCCTTAAATACGTATCTCAATACAAGCTTCTTTTAATCTCGATTATTGTAGTGGTTGTAATCTCAACAGTCGCAAGCCTTTTTACCAATATCTGTTTAAAGGATGTTGTCGCCTCTTTAGGAACTTTCAATCCTGACGCCGCAGATAATAAATGGGTCGTAAATCCGGATTGGAGCGCGTTTAAAATTAGTCTAATCATGCTCATCGTGTCCTATGTGCTTTATATCGCCTTTTATTTCCTCTCCTCATATATTGGGACGATTTTCTCAAATAAAATTGTTAAGAAATTACATACGGATTTATTCGATAAAATCGTTTATTTGCCTATTAAATATACAGATACTCATAAACACGGTGACATCATGTCGAGAATCACGAATGATGTTGATAATATCTCGAATGCGTTATCCTCATCGATTGTTTCCCTCATTTCATCGCTTATCACAATCATCGGTTGCCTTTTCATCATGTTATGGTATTCCCCACTTTTGACGGCCGTATCATTAATCTCGTTAGTTTTGTCTTTCATCATTACAATTTTTATGTCAAAAGCAATGGGACCTCTCTTCCATAAACAGCAAGTGGTTTTGGGCGAATTGAACGCTGAAACCGAAGAAACCGTCTCATCCTTCATCACGGTTAAGGCTTATAACTACCAAGAAGAAGCCGAAAAAGCCTTTAACAAGAAATCCGATGAACTTAAGGCGGCCGGCTTAAAGGCCAATATCATAGGCGGATCCATGGGGCCAGTCATGAATTTTGTTGGAAATCTCACGTACTTCTTGGTTTGCATCTTTGGGTCGATCTTCATTCTTAATCACATTGGCGGCACTTTATTGGGTCAACCATTGACGATTGCAATCGTTGTCATGTTCTTGACTACTAGCAAGCAATTCAATCGCCCTATATCAGAAGTCGCTCAACTCTATTCCAGCATCATTTCCGCTTTAGCCGGAGCTGAACGCATCTTTAAGATTCTTGATGAAGAAAAGGAAGACTTCTCCAAGAAAGAAAATTTCGATCTCGATTCATTCCAAGGCAATATAGATTTCAAAGGCGTTAACTTCTCTTACGTTGAAGGACAACAAGTTTTAAATGACTTTAATTTAAACATTAAGCCTGGCGAAAAAATCGCACTTGTTGGAGCAACTGGTTCAGGTAAGACTACTATTGTCAATTTATTGCTTAAATTTTACGACATTGACAGCGGAGAAATTACAATTGATGGCAAAAACATAAATGATTTGTCTAAGAAGGATTTAAGAAGCGCAATTTCTATAGTTCTTCAAGATCCGATGCTATTTGCTGACACGATTGCGAACAATGTCAAATATGGCAAGGATGACGCAACGGATGAAGAAATCGATTACGCGTTAGATTTCGCAAATTGCCGTTTCGTTAATAAATTGGCAGACGGTAAGAACACTCAGTTGGTTGAAGGCGCTACTAACATCTCTCAAGGCCAACGTCAGTTGCTCACAATCGCTAGAGCCGTCCTTGCCAATCCGAAGATACTCATCCTAGATGAAGCTACCTCCAGCGTTGACACGCGTACCGAAAAGAAAATTCAGGACGCAATGGTTAAACTTATGCAAAAACGTACAAGCATCATCATCGCGCATAGACTTTCTACGATTCAGGATGCGGATAAAATCGTTGTCATGGATCACGGGCACGTCGTTGAAATCGGTAACCACAAGAGTTTGCTTGAATTAAACGGTGTGTACGCTTCTTTGTATAACACGCAGTTCAAGGGTCTTAACACATGATTTTAAGCGGATTCAGCATTGAGTCCGCTTTTCTTATCTACGACATGACATATCTTTTATGGGTTTTGCGATTTCCGATAATGACACTCTTGAAATCCCAAAAGGTTAAAACAATTTGAAAATGATAGATTCCCAAATCGGTAATTGGAATTAAGCATGGATACCACAATCTTGCATATTAGCAAGAATTGGTTTATTTCCATTATCGCCCCCATGCGTGTATAATACGTATACTTATGGGCAAGAAAGCAGTGAAGACAATTGAACTTAGTGAGCTAAAAAATCCCGAAGTAATTAAGACGCTAGACAACGACGGTCTTAACGATTTATGCAAGAAAATCAGGAACGAGATTCTTGAGGCCTGCTCCATTAACGGAGGGCATCTTTCATCGAATCTTGGCGTCGTGGAATTAACCACGGCGATTTTCCATCACTACAACTTGCCAAATGACAAGCTTATTTTTGATGTAGGTCATCAAAGCTACACTGAGAAGATATTATCTGGAAGAAGCCTTGATAAATTAAGGACCAGCGAAGGTACCGATGGATTCCAAAAACGCAAAGAATCTGTTTATGATTCTTATGAATCAGGTCACTCGTCCAATTCTATCAGCGCGGCAATGGGGATGGCTCTTGCTCGCGACATCAAAGGCGATGATTATAACGTCATCGTTGTGATAGGAGATTCTTCCGTTGAGAACGGTTTATCCTATGAAGCTTTAAATAACCTCTCAACATTCAAACACAAAATAATCGTTATCATCAACGATAATGAAATGTCTATCACAAAGCCCGTCGGCGGCATTCACAAATTGCTTTCAGGCATAAAAATATCCAAAGGATACCATAACGGCAAGGAACATTATTTGAAGCTGTTGCGCCGCAAAGGCTTGAGATGGATTTATAAATCGACCTCTAAGATTAAGAACTTTTTCCAAAGGCACATTTATCCGGAGAATTTCTTCGAACAGATGGGGCTTTATTATTACGGAATCGTCGATGGGCACAACATTAAAGCGCTCGAAAAAGCGTTCAAGAAAATCGATGAGTTCGATAGACCAGTCATCTTGCACGTTAGAACTGTTAAAGGCAAAGGCTATAAACCTGCCGAAAACGATAAATACGGGACATATCACGCAGTCCCTCCATTCGATCCGAATGTTGGAGTGTTAGGCAATCCGAATGCCGGTTCTTGGGCGTCTTTTTATTCTGAATGTTTGGCTAGGGCAATGGATGAGGATGAAGCGGTTGTGGCTATCCATCCTGCAACAGGGTATGGCAGCGACCTTCTTGAGAACGTCAAAAAATATCCCGATAGATGTTATGACGTCGGAATATCGGAGGAGCACTCACTTGTTTTCGCAAATGGCTTATCCATTGGTGGCGCAAAGCCATATGTAACGATTTACTCAACCTTCCTTCAAAGGGCTTATGATGAGCTTCATCATGATGTGGCTAGAATGGATGGCAACGTTACGTTGCTCGTTGATAGAGTCGGTTTGGTAGGCCCGGATGGAGAAACCCATAATGGCATCTATGACGTTGCATACTTCTCAAGCATTCCGAATATGTCCGTTTGCATGGCTAGAAATGATAAAGTTGGAGAAAAACTTTTTGCTTTCTCTAGAAATTTCAACCATCCTTTGGCGATTAGGTTTCCTAAAACAAAAATCGTGTTGGGAAGCGCTCCATCATATGAGGAAATAACCTATGGGCAATGGGACACGATCAAGCAAGGTAAGAATAAATGTGTTATTTCCTATGGGCCAGTTATCGAGGATTTATCGCCAAAACTCGACGATTCTTTCACGTTAATTGACGCCATGTTCCAAATTCCGCTTAACATCGGTGTTCTTGAAACTTTATTGGAATATGAGGCTATTTATGTCTATGACCCATATGGAACCGAGATTGGTTTCTCTTCTTCCATCAAGAACGCTTTATATGATTTAGGGTATAAAGGAAAACTTAGCATCAAGGCAATTCCAATGGAATATGTCGAAAGAGGAACAACCCTTGAACAAGAAGAAAGAGTGGGCGTCAGTTTGGATGAAGCCTTGGATTGGATAAAAGGATGAATATCAAAGAGATTCGCCCAATTGGTTATTGCTATGGGGTAATCAACGCGATTAACCTAGCTAAAAAAATTAGGAAGGAAAATCCAAATTCGCCAATATATGTCTTCGGAATGATCGTCCACAACGAGGCGGTTTCAAAAGAATTGGGTGAATTGGGAATTGTGACAATAGACTTAACAGGCCTAGACAAGAAATCAAGACTTAATGAATTCAAACCTGGTGATATAGTGATTTTCACCGCACACGGACATGATGAAGCCTTGGATTTGATTCTAGATAGGAATGGCGTTACGCATTACGATGCGGTTTGTAAAATCGTTAAGATGAACATGACTAAAATCCAAGATTCCGTTGATTGCGGGAGAGACGTTATATTCATTGGCAAAGAAGGGCACCCGGAAACCGAAGCGAGCATCTCAATTTCTCCGAAAGTCCATCTATACGATATTAAAAAGGGGATTGATTATTCTAAAGTTGGGGATAATCCTTTGGTCACCAATCAGACTACCTTGTCGTTCCTTGAGATAGAAGATATCCATAAAGACATAATGCGTCATAGACCTGATGCAGAAATAATTGATGAGATTTGTAGCGCCTCCCGCTTGAGGCAACAGTCAATTGCTAACTTGAAAGACGATTATGATTTGTGCTTAATTGTTGGCTCTAAGAAAAGCAGCAACACCAATAAGCTATACGAAATTGCATTAGGTAAGAAAAATATTAGACAAACTCTAAAGATTAACGATAAAAACGATTTGAAGGATATCGACTTATCCGATGTTGAAAATATTGTAATCGCCTCTGGAACATCTACAAGCGTTCAAGTGGTCGAAGAAATCAAAAAATACCTGGAGGAGAACGCCAATGGCAAACGAAAAATTCACCTTAACTAAAGAATGCAAACATATCGCATTCATCATGGATGGAAACGGAAGATGGGCTAAAAAGCGTGGACTTCCTAGGCATTTGGGTCACAAAGAAGGCTGCAAAAGAATTATAGAAATCGCTAGGGCATGCCAAGAATTTGGCGTAAAAGCCATGACGCTTTATGCCTTCAGCACCGAGAACTGGAATAGACCTGAAGATGAAATCGATCACCTTTTTCATTATCTTGACGATTTCTTTCATGCCAACATCAAAGAATTTCATGATAAACACATCCAAATTAGAGTAATGGGCGATACATCAAGGCTACCAATGCATACGCAAGAGACATTAAGCGATGCGATTGAGCAAACGAAAGATTATGACTCGTTGGTCTTCAACATCTGTCTTAATTATGGCTCACAACAGGAAATTGTAAGAGCCGCCAAAAAGATCGCTGAAGATTATAAGAGCGGCAATTTAAATCTTGATGATGTTACAAACGAGAGTTTCAATGATTATCTATATTCTTCCGGACTCCCCAAGGTCGATTTATTGATAAGAACATCAGGCGAGCAGAGGTTATCTAACTACATGCTTTATCAACTTGCTTATGCCGAATTCATCTTCACCCCGACTTATTGGCCGGATTTTAAAAGAGCTGAACTCATCGAATGCTTAAAGGAATATTGCAACCGAAATAGAAGATTTGGCGGTTTGTTAAATAAATAATGAAAAAGATTTATCTCGTAAAAGACATACAAGCATCCGATAAACTTGCCCATGAAAGCGGAATTCTTGAGAAAAATTTGATGCTTAAAGCTGCAAAAGGCATTTTTAGTTCATTCAAATGGTACGGGAAAATCCTCATCGTTATCGGCAAAGGCAACAACGGAGGAGACGGTTTCGCGTTAGCGACATTGCTTAAAAAAGGTGGCTTTGATGTCGAAACCTGCTCTATTGACAAATCTTTTAGCGTGACCTCCGAACTTTATTGCAAGGAATGCGAAGAACTTGGCATACATCACTTTTATATCGATGGCGAATTAAATACACAAAATTACGATATCATCGTTGATTGCCTTTTCGGCATCGGTTTCAAAGGACACGTAAAAAAAGAATACATTCCTCTAATTGAAGCAATCAATAGAAGTGGTAAATATATCATCTCAATCGACGCCAACTCCGGTATGGATTTGAATAATGGTTTGTGTGATATTGCCGTTAAATCTAGTCTCACTATATCGATAAGTGGCTTAAAACCGGGATATTTTTTAAATGCCGGCAAGGATTACACGGGCGAAATAAAAGAAGTGGACATCGGCTTAACTCCCCAGGGCAACCCTTTTATGCTGCTTGAAAAAGAAGATGTTAAAACTATATTTCCAAAAAGGAAAAACCTTTCAAACAAAGGCGATTATGGATATGTTGGAATACTTGGTGGATCAAAATTGTACCCTGGCGCGATTAAACTAGCGAATATGGGACAAAACGCCATATACGCCGGTTGTGGCGTATCAAAAATTATCGTTCCAGATGTTATCGCCGATAAGATTTACCCTTATGTTTTAGAATCCACCGTTGTGCCAATGCCAACCGAAAATGGTTTCATGGCCTATGATGAAAAAGCCGTTGATAATGCCTTAAAAGGTCTTAGTGCTGTATCGATTGGAATGGGTTGGGGAGAATCGTTTGATAATCAAAAGATACTGAAATACATACTTGAAACCAAATCTTTAAACGTCGTGATTGATGCGGATGGTTTAAACACTCTATCTAAGCTTGGCTTGGATATTCTTAAAAGAAGCGCATGCAAAATAGTTTTGACCCCTCATTTGAAAGAATTTTCAAGGTTAACAGGCAAAGATGTAAAAGAGATAATGCCTAATCTACTTGAATGCGCTACGGATTTCGTTAAAGAATACCCCGTAACTTTGCTATTAAAAGGGCCGACCACAATCGTCTTAGACAAGAATAAGGCTTACTTTATAAATAGGGGAACGCCTGGTATGGCAACTGCAGGTTCGGGAGACGTTTTGTCTGGAATCCTGGCGGGGATGCTTGGCTACTTAAAAGAGGATATCACTTACGTGAGCGCAAATGCTGCATATATAAATGGTTATGCTGGAGAGCTTGCCTCTAAGAATTGGGGCGATATAGGGATGACAAGCGGCGATACCGCTAGGTCGGTATCTCTTGCTATAAAAGAAATCACCAAATAAAAAATGCGAATATAATCGCATTTTTTATATAACTAAAATCTTAGGTAAAAAAGTAACAATTAGAATTCTAAATCCAAAGCTTTTAAACATTCACGCAATTCATCATTATCGGTGTAGTGGATGCCGATGGCCCCGATTTCCTCAAGAGGCTTTAGATTCTCTTCAGTATCGTCAATCATAATGATTGTCTCGAATTTTGTCTTAAAATGGTTAATTGCATTTTTGTAGATTTGAACATCAGGTTTAGCAATTCCGGTTTGGCATGAGAGGAAGACCCCGTCAAAATGGTCGACTACGGATTCCGAATTCTCCTCGATAAAACGAATTTGGCCTCTGGCGCAGTTAGATACCAACGCAACCGTATATTTTTCTCTTAATTTGTCAACGAGAGAGAAGAGCTGCTTATTTCTCTTCACAAGTGTCTTCCACTCCTCAACAATATCCTCTTCTTTGAAATTGGAATCATGTGCTATTTGCTTAGCAACATCTAAGAAATGGCCCTTGCCGAGATCGTAATCTTTCGTGTACAAAGTGGTCAGTCTCCCGGCCTCAGGGTCGCCATAGTAAAGCTCAAAGAAGGATTTGACGAGTCTAGCGTAAAGAACTCCGAAACAATCAAACATAATCAAAGCTTTTTTCTTCGCCATTATTTTTCCTCCTTTGCTTTATCTTTGTGATAAATCCTTATCGCCTCATTGGCGGTGTCAATGGATAAATTCAGGAGTACAGAGCCTAGATTTGTGCCCAATCTAACACCTTTGCAATCGTATTTAAAAATCTTTGTTTTCTCGTTTTTGTCAAGGTATTTTACCCAGACATAAGCTGTACTGAAAAAACGGTGGAAGATGAGTTTTTTAACGCCTTTAAAATAAACAAAAGTCGGCTCTTTCATCGCGGCCTTATCAATTGCTCGTCTTTCTTCATTCGTTCCGAAGAAATTAAGGTGCTCATAGTTATAAAAAACAATTTTATCCTTATATACCTCAGCGGCCTTAAAACTAACTGGGTATTTCTTCTCCTCTTTTTTCTCTACTGTTGCAATTTCTTTCTCTTTTTCCATAGCGTTACTATAGCAACAATTTAAAAATTGTTAAAACTTTTATAAAACAAAATAGACCATTTTTGGCTATTAAGTGGTTTTGTTATCTTAAAATCGCAACATTGTCATATATTAATATAACAATATCACTACACTAAACTTTAATTATTGAGGATTTAAACATATGGATTTAAAACAACTCACTATAGGTTTGGAATTTGGTTCAACCAGAATTAAAGCGGTTGTAATCGATAAAGACCATAGAATTATCTGCCAATCCGAATACGTTTGGGAAAATCAGTATCTAAACGGTGTTTGGACATATGGCATGGACAAGATTGTGGAAGGGATGCAATCTACATTCAAAGACCTACTTAAGAATTTCGAGACTGAATTTGGGCAAAAACTAACAACAGTCGGGGCGATGGGAATCTCAGGAATGATGCATGGATATCTTGTCTTTGATAAAGAAGGCAATCTTCTTGCTCCGTTTAGAACATGGAGAAACACCATGACCGAAAAGGCTTCGGATATCCTTTCTGATGAACTAGGCTTTGCAATGCCGCAGAGATGGAGCTGCTCGCACATCTACCAATCGGTTATCGATAATCTGCCAGAAATCGGCAAAATTGATTTCGCAACGACTTTGGCAGGTTACATCCATTATAGATTGACCGGTCGAAAAGTAGTGGGAATCGGAGAAGGTTCTGGAATGTTCCCTATCGACTCATCAACGAAACAATTCGATAAGGCAATGCTTGCTAAATACGACAAGTTGTTAGAAGGGAAAGTCTCTTGGAAATTGGAAGATATCTTCCCAACTAATTTGGTCGCAGGGGAAAACGCTGGATATTTAACGGATGAAGGCGCTAAATTCCTCGACCCATCCGGGACATTCTTGCCTGGCGTCCCTCTTGTGCCTCCAGAAGGCGACATGGGTACGGGCATGGTTTGCACGAATTCCTGCCGAGTTGGAACGGGCAACGCAAGTATTGGCACCTCATCTAATGTCACAATCGTTACCGGAAAGAATTTGCCACCAAGGAAAACGGTTGATATTATCGCCTCTCCTAGTGGAGAGCAGGCCGCACTCATCCACGTTAATAACGGAACTTCGGACATCAACGCTTGGGTGAACCTTTTTGCTGAGGCTATCGAATTGGCCGGAGGAGATATCCCAAAAGGCGAGCTTTATGTGAGACTATTCAATAAAGCCCTAGAAGGAAATCCTGATTGTGGAGGGCTTTTGGGATATAACACAAGCTCAGGGGAACCAGTTCTAGGAATTAATGAAGCTAGGCCTTTATTTGTCAGAACTCCCAACAGCAACATGAATCTTTCCAATTTTATGAGACTGATTTGTTGCAATCTCTTTGCCCCAATAAGAAAAGGGCTTGATGTTCTCTCTCAGGATGGAGTCTCAGTTAGTAAAATCACGGGACATGGCGGGTATTTCAAAACCCCTGTTGTCGGCGCTCGCATATTCTCCAGCGCGGTTAACGCTGAAATCGTAACATTATCATCTGCTGGAGAAGGTGGCCCATATGGTATGGCCTTGCTTGCTGCCTATTACCTTCACAAAGAAGACAACGAGTCATTGGAGGATTATCTCGATGACAAAGTCTTCAAGAATGCATCGTCTTCTAAAGAGATGGCATCTAAAGATGAGATCGATGGATTCAATAAATTCTATTCAAGGTATCTTGCCTCTTTACCAGTTGAAGTTGAGGCTATCAATACATTAAAAGTCGATTAACAAAGGAGTTAACAAAATGATCAATTTACCAAAAATGAAAATTGGAATCGTCGCTGTTTCTAGAGATTGTTTCCCAGAGTCGTTATCCGTTAATAGAAGAAAAGCCTTGGTAGCCGCTTATAACGCCGCCTATGATCCAGAAGACATCTATGAATGTCCAGTTTGCATTGTTGAATCTGAGATTCAGATGGTCCAGGCTTTAGATGACATCAAAGACCATGGTTGTAACGCATTATGCGTTTTCCTTGGAAATTTTGGACCAGAGATTTCCGAAACCTTGCTTGCTAAGCATTTTGATGGTCCAAAGATGTTCTGCGCTGCCGCCGAAGAAAGCGTTGGCATCCTCTCCAGTGATAGAGGCGATGCTTATTGCGGAGTGTTGAATGCTTCGTACAATTTGAAATTAAGAAATGTCAAGGCTTATATCCCTGAGAACCCTGTTGGCACTGCAAATGAATGTGCAAAGATGATTCACGACTTCCTTCCTGTCGCCAGAACCGTCTACGGGCTGAATAACCTTAAGATTATCTCATTTGGTCCTAGACCTCAGAACTTTCTTGCATGCAATGCTCCAATTAAGCAGTTATACAATTTGGGAGTGGAAATCGAGGAGAATTCCGAACTCGATTTATATGAATCATTCCTGAAACACGCTAATGACCCAAGAATTCCAGATGTGGTCAAAGACATGGAAAATGAACTCGGCGAAGGCAATAAGAAACCTGAAATACTTCCTTCCCTTGCCCAGTATGAACTTACCCTTCTTGATTGGGTTGAGGCGCATAAGGGCTATAGAAAATACGTTGCAATCGCAGGAAAGTGTTGGCCTGCCTTCCAGACAATGTTCCATTTTGTTCCATGCTATGTAAACTCAAGATTAACTGGGCGCGGAATACCGGTCTCATGCGAAGTTGATATCTACGGTTGTTTATCCGAATTCATCGGCACCTGCGTATCGGGCGATATGACAACGTTGCTTGATATCAACAACACCGTTCCAGGTGATTTATATAAGGCTGATATCGAAGGCAAATTCGATTATAAATTGTCTGACACATTCATGGGTTTCCATTGTGGAAATACATGCAGCAAACTCCTTTGCAAACCAACCATGAAATACCAGAAAATTATGGCCAGATCCCTTCCGATTGAGGTTACAAACGGAACTCTTGAAGGCGACATTAAACCGGGAGATATCACATTCTTCAGACTTCAGTCCACAAGCGACGGACACTTATATGCCTATGCAGCTAATGGAGAAGTTCTTCCAGTCGCAACTCACTCATTCGGCTCTATTGGTGTCTTCGCAATCAAAGAGATGGGCAGATTCTATCGTCATGTTTTAATCGAGAACGGATTCCCTCATCATGGAGCGGTCGCCTTTGGACATCATGGAAAAGCCTTGTTTGAAGTGTTTAAATATGTAGGTGCGGAAAAGATTGGATGGAATCAGCCAAAGGGGCTTCCATATCCATCTGAGAACCCATTTGAGGAATAAAAATGAAAATTTATAGCATTTATGACAAGGAATTCGCCGAATACGGCAAAATCATCAAAGGTGATTTCGCTGATTTGGTAAACATCCTTAAAGATAAACCATGCCCAGAAGACAGGACTATGTATGTGCCCCATGATGCTGATTTTGAGAATACGATTTCCTGGAAGAATTTAAACGAAGCATATTACGGCGGACTCTCCGTCCAGGTTGGCTACTGCAACGGACATAACAAAAAGCTTAATTGCCTTGAATACCACAAGGATTCTGAATTCAACCTTTCGAACGATGAATTCATCCTCATGTTAGGGAAACGTTCGGAGATAGTGGATGGCAAATTCGACACCTCCAAAGTCAAAGCGTTCAAGGTTCCTGCAAACGTAATGGTCGAGGTTTACGCAACGACTTTGCATTACGCCCCGTGCGGAGTGGATGGAAACGGCTTTAGAGTCTTGGTTGTATTGCCTAAAGGCACTAACACAGCCCCGTTAAGATCTACATTGGAGCCATCTTTATGGATGGTAAACAAATGGTTGCTCGCCCATAAAGACACAAAAGAGGCCGCAAAAGGCGCTTATATTGGCTTAATCGGTGAGAACCTCAGTTTATAGTTATGTTAGAGGAACTTAAGCAAAGAGTGTTTGAAATGAACATCAAGTTGGTCAAAAACCAACTTGTTGTTTTGACTTGGGGAAATGTCTCGGGCTATGACCCCGAAACCAAACTTGTAGTCATCAAACCATCCGGTGTGCCATATGAAAAGATGAGTATTGACGATATGGTCGTGGTCGATTTGGATGGCAATGTTGTTGATGGTAACCTCAATCCGTCAAGCGATACTCCGACACATCTATATTTATATAAGCATTTCCCAAATATCAGGGGAGTGGTTCACACCCATTCAACATACGCCACCTCATTTGCGCAGGCTGGAAGAGACATTCCGCCATATGGTACAACGCATGCGGATGCATTTTATGGTCCGATTCCTTGTGCTCGCATCCTCACTAAAGATGAAGTTGAGGAAGCCTACGAAAAAAATACCGGCGTTGCAATAGTTGAGGAATTCCTAAATAAAGATTATGAGGCAATCCCTGGAGTGCTTCTTAAGAATCACGGAGTGTTCACTTGGGGCAAATCCCCGGAAAAAGCCGTCGAGAATGCGATTACCCTTGAAGAATGTGCCAAAACGGCGGCCTTAACCGAGATAATTAACCCTGATGTAAAACCAATTGAGCAATATCTTTTGGATAAGCATTATAATCGTAAGCATGGCAAGAATGCCTATTACGGACAAAAGGAAAAGAAACAATGATCAAAATTCACATCAAAGACCTCGGAGTGATGAGCTTCGAGTTAGACTATAAGAACGCCCCAATAAGCGCTTCTAATTTCTGCTCACTAGCTAGAAATGGATTCTATGAAGGAATTATCTTCCATCGAGTTATCAAGGGATTCATGATTCAGTGTGGCGGCTATAAACTCACTGATGGCAAAATCAAAGCGGTTGAGCCAGATTACGCAATCAAAGGCGAGTTCAAATCCAACGGAGTCGACAATGAAATCTCCCATGAAAGAGGTGTCATCTCTATGGCAAGAACTATGGTTAACGATTCCGCCTGTGCTCAATTCTTTATCTGCCATAAAGATTCAAAATTCTTGGATGGCAACTATGCAGCATTTGGAAAAATGTTAGATGGATACGATGTTTTAGATAAGATTGCCACTTCTAGAACCTATAAGCATTACCCTCATGTTCCTGAGGATTTCCCTTACGAACAGTTCATCATCGAAAAAGTTGAAGTCATCGATGAACCTGTTAATGAATATCCAAAGATTAAATAATTATCCTAGCCTTGCAATAGCGAGGCTTTTCTTATGTAAAAAACCTATAAAAAAGTCCTCCAATTGGAGGACTTAGTTGCTTTTAATTAGGTTAAACTTATTTGCTTTCAGCTGGCTTTGTTGATTCTGACCAAAGTGCTGACTTTGCAACGCCGTTAGCAAATGTGACTGCTAATGACTTGACTGTCTTGCCTGCATTGTATTTTTCTGTAGCTTCATCAGCAGTTTTGCATCCGACATACCAAGTTGCGACGCCTGTTCTTCCTATATTTCCAACGGAAGCTGTTGCATCAACTGTTGGAGTGCCTAACTGTTTGACACATTTGTCATATGTCCAGTCATCCGATGTTGATGATGTTGTTGCTGCTGAGTTGATCTTGTCAGCTATTCCCTGAGAAGGTGCGCAAGCTGCGAGCATGAGTCCTGCACAAGCGAGGACTGCAAATTTTAAACCTTTTTTCATTATTTTGTTCTCCTAATATGAATAGGCAGGAGCTATCGTCTCTGCCGTTAGACATATTATTCATCCTTAGATTAATCTAATCAACCAAAAAAATGCTTAATTTGTTAATTTTTCGATTGGCAATCCACCACATTTTGCTAATTGGCGGATCATTCTCTTGCTTTTGCCCCCCAAAACCATTCTCATATCCCTTATTCGTAGAATCCAAGCTATTGCAAAATGAGTATACCGATAATTTATTACTTAAAACTTTCACTCTTGACATCATTTGTATAAAATAAATTTGAACCATATAGGTACAGGAGAAGCGTTGTATAACAAGAATAATGAAGAAAGTATTGGTCCTTATTAACAGGATAAAGGATGCGGACTTATCTCTCACATCCAATATTGCTTCATATTTATCCTCAAAGGGGGTTGAGGTTTTCCTCGAAGAAGAGCTCGCTTTGAAGGTAAATGGAACTAAAGCCATTTCCGAGGCAACACTTAAAAATATTTCATTCCTCATCGTGATCGGTGGTGATGGAACAATTTTAAGCAACGCCAAGAAATACAAGGACTACGAATTTCCAATACTTGGAATCAACCTTGGGCGCGTAGGCTGTTTAGCAGAAGCTGAACCCGATAAATATCAAGACGCAATCGATAAGATTTTGTCTGGAGAATACAAGGTTGAGAAACGCGTTTCATTAGAAGGGACACTCAAGAAGACGAATGGTGAGGTAAAGAACATTTTTGCCTTCAATGAAGTTGTCATTCAAAGAGGAATATCCCTTAAGATGCTTGATTTGCATGTTAGCATCAATAACACTAATGAAACCTCATTTTATGCAGATGGATTAATCATCGCTACTCCGACTGGTTCTAGCGCTTATTCCCTCGCCAGTGGTGGCCCGCTTATGTATCCGACCGCAAAAGCCTTTGTCCTTACGCCAATCTGTGCTCAATTAAAGACGATTACGTCTCTAGTTGTCTCAAGTGAGGATGTCGTTACGGTGGGTGTTGGTCAACATAAGATTAGGAACTGCGTCCCCAACATCGAAATCGATGGTTCTGAAATCCTCGAAATCGAACCTGGAGATGTCCTGACAGTAGCCAAAGGGAGCAAGACGCTGAATATCATTAAGGTAAACTTGAATTCATCACTCTATGAGCCGATTTTCAAAGTTACCAACACATTTGTTAGATAATCTCATCGGAGGCTAAAAATGAATAAGATTGTCAAGAAAGTGAACCTCAATCCAACAGTTACATTGATGGATATAGAGGCTCCATTAATCGCAAAAAAAGCTCAGCCTGGACAGTTTATCATCGTCCGCGCAACTGAGGATGGCGAAAGAATTCCTCTCACCGTCGCAGGATATGATAGGGAGAAAGGATTTGTTAGAATCATCTTCCAGATCGTCGGCGGTTCTACAATGATGCTCAACACCTTAAACGAAGGCGATTTTGTCCATGATTTCGTCGGTCCTTTAGGAAGACCAACCGAAATTGATGGCCTCAAGAAAGTTGCCGTCGTAGGCGGTGGAGTTGGATGCGCTATCGCATATCCTATCGCCAAGGAACTTCATGATAGAGGCTGTGTTGTGCATTCCGTCATTGGTTTCAGGAACAAAGATTTGGTGATCCTTGAAGATGATTTCAAAGCCTGCTCAGACGAATTCAGGCTAATGTCTGATGATGGGTCTGCTGGCACTAAAGGCGTTGTCACTAATGCGCTCGAGGATTTGATCAAAGCCGGCAACGAATACGATGAAGTCATTACTATAGGTCCACTCATCATGATGAAATTCGTCGTAAAACTCACAAAACAGTACAACATCAAAACCATCGTATCTATGAACCCGATCATGATTGATGGCACCGGTATGTGTGGTGGATGCCGTTTAACGGTAGGCGGTAAGACTAAGTTCGCTTGCGTTGACGGACCAGATTTCGATGGATTTGAGGTTGATTTCGATGAGGCAATGGCAAGAAGCCGTCAGTATTCCGAATTCGAGCAGAAAGAAAGAGAAAGATTCTGCAACCTTTACAAGAAGGAGGTCAAATAACAATGGCTTTTAACATGAGAAAAGACAAGAATCCAATGCCTTGTCAGGAACCTAATGTTCGTAATAAAAATTTCTTAGAAGTTACAACCGGTTACACCGAAGAGATGGCAATTGATGAAGCGAAGAGATGCTTGAATTGCAAGAATAAACCATGCGTTGGCAACTGCCCAGTTCATATCAACATCCCTGAATTTATCGCTAAAGTCGCCGAAGGCGATTTCGAAGGTGCATTCCAGATTATTTATCAGTCATCCTCTCTCCCGGCAGTCTGCGGACGTGTTTGTCCTCAGGAATCGCAATGCGAAGGAAAATGCACAAGAAACATTAAAAGAGGCAACCCTAAAATCGACTCAGATCCAGTTGGAATCGGACGTCTTGAAAGATTCGTCGCCGATTATCATAATGCACACGCAACAAGCGCTCCTGCAAAACCGGCAAGCAATGGACACAAAGTGGCAATTATTGGTTCAGGTCCTTCCGGATTATCTTGCGCCGGAGATTTGGTTAAACTCGGCTATGACATCACAATCTTCGAGGCTCTTCACCTCGCGGGCGGTGTTTTAGTTTATGGTATTCCAGAATTCCGTCTTCCTAAAACAATCGTTCAGAAAGAAGTCGACAATTTAATCGCTCAAGGTGTCAAAGTTGAGACAAACTGCGTTATTGGCAAGACCATTACCATTGATGAGTTAATGGATGAGATGGGATTTGAGGCTATTTTCATCGGATCGGGCGCTGGACTTCCAAAGTTCATGGGCATCCCAGGTGAAAACTTTAAAGGTGTGTTCTCTGCTAACGAAATCTTAACTAGAACCAATCTCATGAAGGCGTATAAAGAAGATTCGAGAACCCCAATCTTCCATGGTCACAAAGTCGCCGTTGTCGGTGGTGGCAACGTCGCAATGGATGCCTGCCGTGTTGCAAAACGACTTGGAGCGGAAGAAGTCTATATCATCTATAGACGTGGACTCGAAGAACTTCCTGCTCGTAAAGAAGAAGTTGAGCACGCAATGGAGGAAGGCATTGTCTTTAAGACATTAACCAACCCGACAGAAATCCTCGGAGATGAGCAAGGTAACGTCAGGGCTATCAAAGTCGTCAACATGGAACTTGGCGAGCCAGACGAAAAAGGCAGACGCCGTCCACTTGTTGTCGAGGGTTCTGAACACGAACTTGCGATGGACTGCGTAATCATGGCTCTTGGAACATCTCCAAACCCATTAATCAAATCTACAACAGAAGGCCTTGATACAAATCCGCATGGATGTATCATTGCCGATGAGCATGGCGCAACTTCAAGGCCTGGTGTCTTCGCTGGTGGAGACGCAGTCACCGGCGCTGCAACCGTCATCCTTGCTATGGGTGCAGGCAAGACGGGTGCTGCATCAATTGATGCCTACATCAAAGCTAAAGCCAAGTAATCAAAACCGAATTCTAAAGGGAATCGTTATGGTTCCCTTTTTTTATCGCGTTGTTTTATATCGATTAATATTCAGGGCGTATCTGCCTTTTTTCAAGTGATGATATGGCTAATGC
>CAVIJK010000006.1:40016-57143 GCA_963643345.1 bacterium
CGTTACTATCAGAAAAAACACAATCAAAATCGCTAGCACAAAACCATAATGATTTTTCTATTTTTCTATTTCTCTATTTATGCTTTAGAGTTATTAAAGCAACGTCATTTGTTGTGAGTACAAGTTTTAAGGAGGTCATTCCGTTTTCTGATGAATATTCAATTTCTTCCTCCTTAAGTTTACTTTTTTCTTTAATTTCTTCGACTTGTTTTTTGTTTAAGAGACTTGGTTTTCCAAGCTTTTCCCATTCTTTTTTCGGATTGCACTTATCGTCATTAATGAATTCTATAGAAGCAGAAGATGCTTCATAATCTATCGAGAGTTCAAGAGGATATTTTTCTCTTTTATAGAAATCTTGATCTTGATTCCAGATGAGGATTTGTAAATCGTCACCATTTGTAAAGAGGGCGTATTCAATCTCGTTTTCGTTTTTGTCTTTTATTAGGAGTCTCTTATCATAGAGTTTCGACAATATCTTGAATGCATAGAAACTAGGCTTTGGTATACCATTATTATTTATCAAGCCAAATCCTCCATGGAAAGGCTTGCCGAGCATGAATTGCTCTTCATAGACATCGCTTAAGCACCAAAACATATACCCATTGAATTTATTATCTAAATCCATGCATGTTTTTATGATGAAAGCGGATGAGAATTTGCTATCATGGACAGGTGAGGCAAATACGGCCATAGAATTCCATTCAGTCACGAATAGAGGTTTCTCGCCTGCCTGCTTATATAATTTTTCATCTAGTTTTTTCAATACCCCTTTATCCCAAGTCTTATAAACTTCAGGATGAAAGAACATTTCTGTTAGGGTATCGCTAAGATCGACGTCGTTTTTTGCTGAATTTCTAGCAATTTTCAACATTTTGAAGGCGTCTTTTGCTCCAAATGTGTTTCCAAATGCATCGCCTGGATAGTGATGAGTTGAGATGAAATCGTAAGGAAGAGATTTTTTGTCACAATATTCTTTGAAATCCTCTATCCAAAGACATGCCGAAGATGAAGGACCTCCTACACGCATTTTATCATCGATTGATTTAATGGCTCTTACCGTTGCTTCATATAGCTTGAAATAGTCATTTTGCTTCCCTTTGAAGAAGATAGATAAATCAGGCTCATTCCATATTTCAAAATACCAACTTTCCACCTCCTCTTTGCCGTACCTATCAAGTAGGAAAGTGATAAAAAGCTTAATAAAATCCGCCCATTTCGAAAGATTCTTAGGCTTGGTTATATTATTTAGATAACGGATTCCCGTCTTTTTCCCTTTTGCTAAAGCGCTTGGCATAAAGGAAATTTCGACGAAAGGCTTCATTCCGCAAGAGAGAACATTGTCATATACATCTGCGACTTGCTTGAAGTTTATCTCGTGGATGTTTTTGCAATGAAAGATTCCTCTGAAATATCTATAATCCCAAAGTCTTTGGAAACAAAGCATGTCATCATCTAGAATTCCGTGGAAACGGATGTACTTGATGCCTAATTCATCATGGGCAAGCTTTGCATACTCGCAAACGTCTTTGCGGTGAAACTGAAAGGCATGATCGTTTCCTATACCGAATTGCCAAGAGTAATCAGTGGGAGTGGTCTTCTCTGTTTTCCTAATTTCAATTTTCATAAGCATTTCTCCAATACTTTAATAGTTTCCTTTGCGTTATTTTGAAGAGTTCCTAGGGGAATATGTCCTTTTTTAGCTGCTTTAAGCACTTCTTTGCAATGCTTTTTATCTCCAGGGGTCAAAAGATTGACTCCGGCATTCACCATCTTTATTGAATTTGAGGTGTCATATCCAGCCCAATCGGTCATTATGAGGCCGCTAAAACCCCATTCTTCACGTAATAAATCATTTAATAAAATAGAATTTTCGCTTGGATATATTCCGTTTACTGGGTTATAAGAGGTCATAACGCACGAAGGCTTATAAAGAGAGAAAGCCTTATCGAAAACTCTTAGGTAAAGTTCCCTGAGTGTTCTTTCGTCTATTATGCTATGGGCTGATTTTCTTTCAAACTCCATGCCGTTGGCAAGGAAATGTTTGTAGGTTGCTAGCACACCATTTTCTTCTTGCCCTTTAGCTTGATACGCCATCAAGGTTCCAGCTAGAATCGGATCTTCTGAGAAATATTCTGGATGACGACCGCAAAGGATATTTCGATGCAGATTTCCTCCAGGCCCTAGATTGATGGAGATACCGTGCTCTTTCGACTCATTAGCAAGCACTTTACCAACTTCATAAGCAAGATTTTTGTTAAATGTTCCAGCTAAAAAATTGCTAGAAGGAAAACCGGTTGTAAAAGAATTGAGATTCACGCTGCAATTTCCATCGCTCATATAGAAAGTTGGTAAATCGTATTTTTTATAATGTCTTAGTCTTCCTGCCGCTCCGCTTTCTTTAGGCCTCCAGCACGATCCGTCACAGACATTTAAGCCAACAAGTTCTTTGATTGACATCTGAGCCACAAAAACCTCAAGTTTGCTTGGGTCTTTTTTGACATCTAGGAAAGATATCTTCTTGCTTTTGGCTTTCTTTAGAGGGGCATAGCTTTTCATCTCGTATTTAGCCTTGATAGAGATGCAATCTTTACTAGAGCAAATCTCGCTTCTTTCTTTAACTTCGCCCTTCTCATTGATTGAGCCAACTTCCTCTTGGGGAGCGCAAACAGAGATTGTTTTTTCGCATATTTCATTATCGTTCAATATGAATTCACCTATTTTTTCCAGTTCGTTTATGGCACCTCCGAGGAAGACTCCATATTTTCCTTTTTCCAGGATGAATGCTTTATTTTTGTCATCATATAAAGCAAAATCTTTCGCTGGCACATCGATTTTAATTTCATCCGATTCCATGACTTTTAAAAGCTTTGTCTTTTCAAAACCGCAGAAAATCGTTTTTGGCTTAATTAGATTTCCTTTTGGTGAACGAATGTAGATAAGAACGGATGTTTTGCCATCTCTTTCTCCAATATTTTTGACATTGACATTTAAAGAAAGGAGGCCATCTTTGTAGACCATTTTGGCTTTGGTTTCAAATTTTGTATATGACAAACCGTGTCCGAAATAATAGGCCACATCCTTAGCGTATGTATCGAAATAACGATAACCGACAAATTGTCTTTCTTCGTAATAAACCTTAGCGCCAAGTTTCTTTGAGTCATCAGAATAGACGGGGTCATTTTCCTTAAGATTGATGAAGTTATGGGCTGATGGATAATCGTAGTAGTCATTAGCCCAAGTATCTGCAAGACGTCCAGAAGGATTGACCCTTCCCAAGATTATATCAATAAGGCTTTCCGAACCCCTTTGGCCAGAAAAGCCCGTCCAAATAAGTCCAGAGTGCTTGATTGAGTTTATAAAGGTCATCTCGATTGGATAGCCGGTGTTAAGAATGATGATCAAATTTTTATATCTCTCAGAGGCCTTTGTTAATTTTTCCTTTTCTTCCTTCGTTAGGTAATATCCGCCAGGAATCGGCCTATTGTCTTTATTTTCTCCGCTTCCGCGAGAAATGAAAAATAGGGCTGTTTCTGCATTTTCATCAATTGTTAGATCGCTATTTTTCTCAATCGCCTCTTTTATTGTTAAAAGCCAACGAGGTTTGATTAACCCAGCCCCAATGGCGGTAATTCGAAAATCATCATAAGCGCCTAATAAAGCAATCTTTTCCTTTTCCTTCAAAGGCAAAACATTATCGTTCTTTAAAAGAATCATGCCTTCATCTGATACGTTTTTGGCGATTTGCTCGTTATTTCTGTGCTTGCCATCATCATATCTTTTAGGGGCAGTCTTGAATGTAAAAGTCTTATTAGGAAATCTTTTCCCGTTAACATCTTTGAAACCTTTTAGTTCCACTTTGTAGGTTTTATCAAATTCCCTAGCGACTTCTCCGACTGGCAAGAAGTAGAAGGGGAATGGCGAAAAATCGAATTTGACGCATTCTCCTTTGTAGGAGATTTTCTTTCCATTCACTTTGACCTCTCCAAAACCGTCAGGAGCAATCATTTTTGTGCATAAAAGGGGTATGCTTCTCCAAGTTTGATGAAAGAAGGCGAACTTGCCATTGTCAATGTCATATGGGTCATATGTTTTTGCAAATAAAGTTAAGAACAATGGCATAAATTACTCCTTTTTGAATTCAAATTCTTTGAAATCAACGTGATTATTGCAACTAAAGAGGAAAAACAACGGCTCTTTTCCCTTGACTTCCGTTAATTCGGAGGAATAAGTTACCCAATCTTGACTTTCTTTCGATGCGATCGAAGCGATGATTTTTTTAGATGATGTCATTACTTTTATTTGAGAAGGCGCTCCTCTAAGGGTAATGCTTATTTTTTTAGGTGCATCAAAGAGGAAATATTTAAAACCAACGATTGTATTCTCTTCGATTGCTCTAATGAAATGCTCATCGTTTTCAAAAGCGATATTTGGCTGACTCTCTTGATGGTTGTTACCTTCCACATTCCTTGTTGAGGGGCTATAGAGGTTACAACATATAGCGGCGGAATATTTCCCTTCTGCTTTTAATGGGGAAGAAACACCTTGAGTGGTGATTTCCGCTTGGAGAAATTTTCCATCGACAAATTGAATTGGCTCTGCACATGCCTGGCGGGAAAAATCGGTGTTGTTGGTGCAACGATGATAGAAAACATAATATTCTCCGTTAATGCATTCAACCGTTCCATGAATCGTTCCGGCCGGAGCCTTTCTTCTTGTGTTTCCTTTATAACCAAGATCGCTATTAGAAATAAGGATTCCGCCATATTTGAAGTCTTTATCAGGATATTTGCTTGTAGCATAGGCAAGCTCGTTATTCTTTCCTGAGGAATATATTAAGTAATATGTATCGTTGAATTTACGGATAGATGGCGCTTCGTAGAATGGATGCTTGTAAAATTCGCTATCTTTTTTTGCGCTAGTGAGACTATCAAGGACGGCATGTGGCTCATTTTTTATGGTAAACATGTCCTCTTCAAGTTCAACAAAAGCGCAGGAAAGAATGGAGGGTTTGGCAGATTTAATATTCTTCAAACTCCTTTTGCATAATTTAGAAAGAACGAAATCGTATAATGGCTTAAGAAGCTTGTTTCTAAAATCTCTTCCTAAACCCCAACCATAATAAAGATAGATCCTGCCATTATCGTTGATGACGGCTGGGTCGTTTGTCAAATAAGTCAAAAGAGGGGTGCCATCTTTGTGTTTGATGTCACTTAGGTATTCAAAAGGACCTTCGGGCTTATTGGATACAGCCACAGACATCGGACCGAAAGGAGCGGTGTTAGGACCTGCTGAAAAATAATAAAGATAATATCTCCCATCATTTCCTTTAACACAATCTGGCGCATAGAAATCAACAAGCTTGCCTTCTTTGCTTCTTGGGTCTTGTTCTTTTCTATAGGACACACCATGGCATGTCCAATTTTCTAAGTTATCAATAGGAGCGGAATATACGAGATAATCATTCATGCAAAAACGATTGCCATTGGCTTGATCGTGGCTGCCATAGAGATAAACTCTATTGCCAAAGACATGCGCTTCACCATCTGGAATGTATTCATCTAAAGGGAATAATGGGTTCATTTGATATTTTCTCCATTGTTTTTGATGATTTCGGCATAGTGATAAGCGGATTCCTTGATGATGCGGTTTTTCGTTTCGTTATCAACATAGACTAGACCGAATCTTGGAATAAATCCTTCAGCCCATTCAAAATTATCTAATAATGACCAATGTTGGTAACCAATAACAGGAATTCCCTCGCTAATTGCTTTTTTGACGTTTGAGAGATATTCATCGATATATTCCTCACGAAGATCGTCTTCGACTTTTCCATTTATAGGTTTATCGTCTAATGAAACGCCATTCTCTGTGATCATAAGTGGAAGTTTGTAGCGTTCATAGATGAACTTCAATGTCCAATAGATTGATCTTCCATCAATGACCCAATCCAAAGACGATTTCTTAAACTTTGATGTATCGACGTTCTTGTCTCCTCCCCAAGTGGAGTAGTTGAATGCGGCGTAGTTATTAATGCCAATGAAATCGAAATTCACTTTGATTTTCTTCATATCGTGTTTGGAGGAGTGGTAGATACCGTAGGCTCTAACTGGTTTTCCTAGCAAGATAGGATCCATCCACCAACGATTGTTCATCGTGCCCATTCCTTTAAAGAAAGTTTTCTTTCTTGCTTCTTCGATGGATGCTTGACTTGTTTCATCGTCCGGAATGAAAGCCCCAGCCGCAAAAGGAATGCCGATTAAAACCTTTTGTTTTGCGTATTTCCTAATTGTTTCGACAGCTTTAGCGTTTGCTAGCATGAAAATTCTCGTGAATTTTGATAATGAGAGATATTTACGCTTGAATGGAGCGTGGACGCCTTGCATATAGCCGTTCATGAGGAAACACTGTGGTTCATTGAAAGTCATCCAATATTTGACCCTGTCAGATAATGCTTCAACAACAACTTGCACATAGAAGGCAAAATCATCAATGATTTTTTTATTGAGCCAACCGCCTTTTTCATATTGCCAAAGCGGCAAATCCCAATGATAAAGAGTGATTAATGGTTCAATTCCATTCTTTTTTAACTCATCAACCAAATCACTGTAGAATAAGAGGCCTTTTTCATTTACCTCCCCATCTTTAGAGACGATCCTAGACCATGAAAGAGAAAAACGGTAGGATTTAAAACCTAACTTTTTCATGATGGCGATGTCTTCCTTATAACGATGGAAACTATCGCAGGTCTCGTGGCAATTGCTGCCGTCTTTGATTTTCTCTTTTGGGGCGAGATCCCAAATGCTTAAAGAACGCCCGTCTTCCTTATATCCGCCTTCAATTTGGGCGGAGGAGGTTGAAGCGCCCCATAGGAAATTTTCTGGAAAAATGTTTTTCATTGGATGCTCTCCCTTCTTTGATGATGACCAGCTTCGAGCAAATGCATTTCTCCGCTAGGCATATACAATTCGCATATTGTCTTTTCTGGAACGTCGACTTCGACTTCAAATTCATCCTTATCAAGTTTCCATTCTACGTGAACTAGACCATATGGCGTTACGCTTCCGCCTTTTGCATATGTCAATCCTCCACCAAGAAGTGGTTTGACGATGAATTTCTTATATCCTGCCTCCTTTGCTTCAATGCCGAGGACCCTTCGATAAAGGAAATCGCCGACTGCACCATAGGCATAATGATTGAAAGAAGGTATGTTGTCTCTCTTTTCGATATCTGGAACATTGTTATTTTCATCTAGTATCGACCATTGTTCCCATAAGGTGGTTGCGCCATGTAGAACCCCGTATAGCCATGAAGGAGACTTTTCTTGTAATAACACTTTGTAGGCGGTTTCGCTATATCCATTGTCGGCAAGGGCGAATAAGAGATATGGCGTTCCAACAAAACCAGTATTGAGTTTGTAATCATTTTCAATAACCAAACGATTTAACTCTTTAGCCATCAGCTTGCGTTTCTCGCCTGCGACCATATTGAAATATAGCGGGAGTACATATCCAGTCTGAAACGGTTGTTTAAGTGAACCGTCTTTGTTACAGAAAACGTGCAAGTAAGCCTCGGAAATTTGCTTGTTGAGTTTTCGATAATATAGGGAGTCTTTCTCATTTCCTAATGCCTTTGCAATATCTGCCATAATGGCGCAGGAGTTGGCTAAATAAGCAGTGGCGGTCCATTTTCCCTTTTTCATCCAATCCTTCACCCCTCCATATGGAGCGCACCAATCGCCAAATTGGAAAAGCCATTTCCAAATGTGACGTCTATATTTCCCCATTCCGTATAGGCTTGACCAAAATGTTGCCGCTTTAATGAATTTCTTCATTGTAGGATACATGTCACTTAGAATGGTCTTATCTCCTCTAGAAAGATATTCAGCATACGGGAGTAAGACGCAAACATCACCCCAACAGGCGGTGGCAACCACCGGTGCGGAAATACCTGCTTTTGGTACAACTAAGGGAATTCCACCCCCTCTTCCTTGCTCAAAAGAAAGGTCTTTCAACCATTTTCTAAAGAAAGAAGATGTATCAAAGTTATATGTAGCTGTCCTAGCAAATATGGCAATATCACCAGTCCAGCCCATTCTTTCGTCTCTTTGCGGACAGTCTGTCGGAATGTCGACAAAATTGCTTTTTCCACTCCAAACGATGTTGCTTTGAAGCTTGTTTAATAAGGGATTTGAGCATTCGAAAGAACCAATCTCCTTGATATCTGAGTATAAGGCAACGGCTTCGATTTCAATATCGCTTGGGTCTATTCCTGAGACCCCGATATAGCGAAACCCCATATATGTTAAGGATGGTGAATAGATTTGATTTCCGTCTTTGCAAATATAGACTAACTCCTGTTTTGCGCTCCTCAACGATTTCAAACAAAGCTCGCCATCGAGGATGATTTCAGCGTGATGAATGATGATTTTCTGTCCTCTTTTAGCGTTGATTTTTAGCGAAACTATACCCGCGAAATTCTGTCCGAAATCGTAGATTGTCTCATTTCCGCTCTTATTTTGATAGGATGCTATTGGCTTAAATATTTCGTGCCTGATGACTTTTGGACCGTATTCTTTTACGAGGTTTGTTTTGAATTTTGGCTTAAATATATCCGCATTTACCCAATTGACTTCATCCAAATTGACTCTGGCATCAAAGATTTCGCCGTCATAGAAATCCCCAAAACGGAAGTTTCCTTCAAGAGTGGCCTCCCAATCTGAATCCGTTGAAATATTTTCTATTGTGCCATCTCCATATTCTAAGATAATCTCGCCTATGAAAGACTGCCTTTTGGAGGTGATTTTGCTTTTAGAAGAATAGGTAAAACGTCCAACCGCCCATCCGCCTCCAAGAATTACTATCAGCTCATTTTTATCTTTCAACGAAGGAGTAATGTCATACTCGTTATATTGAATGATGTTTTTGTAGGAGGTAAAACCTGGTGCAAAATATTCGCTTCCGATTTTTTCTCCATTTAGCCTTAACTCATATATGCCCAAGGCACTTGCACGTATAAAGGCATGTTTTAAGGCTTTTTTAAGAGTAAAACGACGTCTAAAAGTGAATGGAATTGGTGAGGTTCCTTTTTTGAAAGAATAGCTATTGCTGCTGATCCATTTGGAGTTTTTAAAAGGGAAGTCATTCACCAAGTTCATTTATTTCTCCTTTACTTATGCCTTCTTCGTTAAAGGAATCGATTGCATAGTAATATTTTCTATTCTCTTTGTTGAGAAAGGTTAGACGATATTCATTTTCGCCATATAAAAGGATGCTGTTATAAAGCTTATCAGGAGAAATGCCAATACGGATGGAATAGCCTGTTACATCATTTTGCTTATCCCAAGATATTTCTGCTGTTGTATCGTTAATCCTTTTTCCTCTAATTCCTTTGACTTGATGAGGCTTTTCACCATTTCCATAACCAAAAACACGTAAGCCGGAGATGGTGAATTTTTCTTCGTATGGCGCAGAAATGAAAACTATTCTCACATATCTTGCTTTGACTTTGTCCTCGATTAGTTTATGAGGAAGAGTGGTGCTGATTTCTTTTTCGCCAAATGTTGACCATTTCTCTCCATCAAGGCTATATTCAAGGGAGTATTCGTATTTCACTAATTCTTCTTCAATATATCTTTCTTGGGAGATGGTTCCTCCATATTCTTTTCTTGGCGCGTTTTTCTTTGGCGTTTTATGGTCTCCGAAGTTAACTTGAATTGCTCCAACATCATATTCTTTTCCGAGGTCTATTTTTAACCATTCTCCTTTTAGGTTACTAGACGATTGCCAAACTGTTTTGACATTCTCATCGACTATATTCGAGGCGAGACATCCGTCATTTTCCGAAGATGCATCAACTTTCTTATGATATGAAAGAAGCATATATTTTGGTTCAATTGAGTTAGGATCGAACTTGCCGGAAGGAATCTCTTTTGGATAATCGGAAAAATATTGGTTGCAGAATAAGATTCCATCTTTGTCTATGCCCGCCGGCCAAAGGCCTAAACGGCGCTCAAAGTTGTGATTGACGCCAATGCCAAGTGTGGAGGTGTGCCAAAGATTTCCATATTCATCAAAGAAGGTGCTACCGTGACCTGCGCCAGTGAAGAAACCGGATGGAACTATGGAATAAGGGTTATGTCTTTGCCAATGAAATTCTCCTAATGGGGAATCTCCAACTAGCACTGCATCGCCATAGGTTGGAAATTCAGTTCCTGGAGCTGCATATTGCAAGTAATATTTGTCATTTATTTTGTTGATGAATGTGCCTTCTATGAAAGCGCCAGTGCCGACGAAAAGATTGATATATCTTTGCCAGAGACTGATTTTCTGATCTTTGTAGATTTCTTTGTCGTCAATGCCGTGTATTTTTCCATTCCCAAAGACCAATTCTTTCTTTTTGCCAATTGGAGTCATTTTGTTGATATCTAGCTCAATTCCGTAAATTGGATGTTTTGATGAGCAACCCCAATATAGATAGCATCTATTGTTTTCGAAGTAGAGGTGCGGGTCCCAAAAAGCAAACGGTGTTGAAACTAACTCAAATCCCTTGAAAGGGTCTTTTGAACGAAGAATCTTACATTTTTTCGCATATGATGAAGCACAGAAGTATAGATACCCGTTGTATTCATTTACATCAGGGGCGTATCCGTGGATTTCGAGATTCCTATCTTCATGAAAGTCCCAATTTTCTAGGTTAGAAGAATAATAAAACCCTCCGCATTTGGAAGTAAAAAGCAAATAGAGACCGTTAAATCTTATCAAGGTTGGGTCAGCTGCTTCCTTGTATGCGTATTTGCCATGAAGTGGATGCTGATATTTGTAGGCTATTTCCATTGGATTGCACAATGTCTTTTTCATTTCCTTACCTCAATTTCTATTTTAACCGTAGAAACGTTTTCTGAAGAAATACTAATGGATGTTTTTCCTTCTTTTTTGCTAGATTTCAAAACGGCCAGAAGACGCCCTCGATAACTGCAATATTTATTAGAGAGGAAACTTTGATCGGTTTTATATAAAGCACTGCCAAACCCTTCTAAAGTGACACTATCTCCTTCAAGTTTGATTTCTACTTGTTGTTCTATATACGGTTTAAGAATTCCGTTTTTATCGGTGAATTCAATTTCAACAAAAGAGAGATCTTGCTCATTTGCTTCTAAGGAAGATTTGCTCAGGGATACCTTTAGCATTGTTTCAGAATCAGCAGAAGATAATGATGAGCGTCCGATGACATTAGCCATTTCATCAGTTGCAACCGCCTCAAGCTTCCCTCTTTCATATGATAGATAGAAGATTGCCTTCATGTTTTTCGTCTCTTTTGTTCCGATTACTTTTTGATTTAGGTATAGGGTGACAAATTTTGAGGACGAATAAACCTCGACGGTTGCCTTCTTTCCTTCAAAGCCTTTCCACTCCCAATTTGAAATGGCGTTTGTAAATTGCCAAGCGCCTTTGCTAGGCGTTTCCTTTAGGTGGTTTAAAGGACGAACGGCAAAATAGGGGTCTTTTCTTAGCCCCCATACAACTTGAAGAAAAGCCATTTGAGCAAGAGGATTCCCGGTTATATCGATCATCCCTTGATTGGCAAGAAGAGGCAACCCCTTATAAGAAGGATATGTCCAGCCCATGCAAGTCTCACCGATATAATCCCAGGCCGCCCAGACAAAGTCTCCTATTAATTGGGGAAGTTTTTTTACTCTTTCCCAGTTATAAGGAAGATCTGCTGACATCGTTTCAGTGCCTAACATTAGTCGGTCTGGATATTTTTTCGCGTCTTTATCATAACGTGATGAAGCGTAGTTGAGTCCGACGATATCTAAGGATGGGGCAATATCCTTGACGATTTTCTCCGCTCCTTTGCCTTTGCTCATAATGAAGAATAAGCCACGAAGCTTCCCTGCCCAGTAGTTAAAGAAGGCAGAGCCGGCTTTCTGTTCTTTGTATTTCTTATCTTCACTTAACGGTTTTCTTTCGTATTTCTTTTTGTCTTTATAGACGCCTAAACCATGTTTAACATAAACATCCAATAAGACATTGATTCCGCATGTAACTGGCCTGGTATCGTCTAAAGAATGCAAGATATCTCTCATCTCGCCTGCTAGGGCAATGCCTTTCTTAGAGGCGGTTTCCGTTACTTCATTTCCAATCGAATACATGATGACTGAAGGGTGGTTGTAGTCTTTTTCGACCATCGTTTTCAGAACCGTTTTGTATTCAGAATAAAAATCACGTGAGAAGTCGTGGTAATCTTTTGGGATATACCACCCATCAAAGGCTTCATCCAAAATGTAGATTCCAAGCTTATCGGCCGCATTTAACAAGGCGCGTGAAGCGGGGTTATGGGAAATGCGCAAGGCGTTGAAACCCGCTTTTTTTAAAATGGCGAGTCTTCTTTCCTCCGCATCGGTATATGTGCAAGCGCCTAAAACACCATTATCGTGGTGAATACAGCCTCCGCGTAACAACGTCTCCTCTCCGTTGACGAAAAGACCTTTTCCTGGTATCCATTCTATTTTTCTTATACCAAAAGAAGTGGAGATTATCTCATCGCCTTTCTTGGCTAAACATAGATAAAGATATGGGGAAGCCTCAGACCAAAGGTGAGGATTTTCAATCGTGATCTTGCCAGGCTCCCCATCATAGATGATCTTATTATCTGCATCTGATATTTGGATGGTTGTATCCTTATCCGTCGTAACGTTGATGATGGCGGGAGAATAGCTGATTGTGTTAACTTTTAACGTTTTTGGAGCGTTGGGTGAATTGATTAGAAGCCATACAGGGCGGTAGATTCCACTTCCTGAATACCATCTGCAATTTGGCACTAGTGAGTTATCAACCTCAACTTTGATGGTGTTTGATCCAACAGTTAGGAAATCCGTGATGTTCACTGAAAATTCAGAATACCCGTACTTGTTTGAACCTGCTACTTTGTCATTTATTTTTATTGTGGCGTTTCGATAGACACCCTCGAAGAATAACGATATTTCTTTGCCAAGTTCTTCTTCGCTTATTCTTAGCTCTTTTTCGTAGACGTATTTACCGCCAGGAAAATATCCGCTTTGAACTCCATTTCGAGAACTCGCGTATCGTTTTTCTTCAAGCATGGCATCATGAGGAAGGGTGAGAAGCCTTTTCTCTTCGCCTTCCTTCTTGAAATACCAATCCTTATTGAAATTGATTTTCATATTTATTTGTTTTTCGAGTCTTTTTTCGCTTTTTTGGCATCTTTTTTCGCTTTTTTATCTGCTTCTTTTTTGTCTTTTAAGGCTTTTTTGTCGAGATATTTTTGATTTTCAGTCTCAAAATTAAGGCCTTTTTTGGCACAATATTCCTTTAAATCAGTGATACGTGCCTCTTCGTGTTTAAGTTTGGCTTCTTCAGCATCGATTCTATCTTGCTCTTCAGGATCAACCCAGACTTCGCCTCTAGCTAAAACCGCCTCTTTCTTCCTGCGTAAGAGCTCCGCTTTCATGGCAGGTACTTTTTTCTCTACATCCACGAATGGCAATAATATGACATAAGAGGCCGAGAGAATGATGTCGAATAAATAGAAAGAGAGGGTCATGAAGTCTTTCACTTCTTGGGAAGCGGTGACGCCCTCGGCATCAACAAAGCCGAGTTTAAGGATTGAAGATTCGAATCCACCAGCAAATGGGGCATATACAAGTGACATGATAGCGGCGATAATGCCTGTAGCAAGTAGGCCTTCAAGTCTATATCCGGACTTGAATTCAACACTATCGAATGCATAGCATAATAGAGTCGCTAAAATATAGGCATTTGGAAGCCAACCGACGTTTCTTAAGAAACCAGCAACAAATGCAATGATGCTATTGCTTGGGAAAATCCAACCAAGGATACTTCCAACAAGAACTAATGAATAGCCGATTATTGACATGTTTTTGATGCCTAATTTTCTAGCGAGCGGGTAGATAGCGAAGGCGCCAATGCCAAGAGGAACACCGGTGATTATCGAATAAATCATATACATCATTCCGTTATTCTCACCATTCAGCATGAATTTGACGTAGAAATATTGAACGTTTCCGCCTTTGTAGTTGTCAACTATGCCTTGCAGGAGCGTCAAGAATGTCAGGATAACCCAATATTTGTTGGTAAAAAGGGCTTTGAATTGTTCTTTTAATGGTATTTTGTTTTCTTCTTTGCCGTCCTTTTCCATAACGTCTTCGATAACGCGTTCTCTGGTGTAGAAATATTCCATGAGAAGTAGAGGTATGGCAACGACACTTAAAGCGATCATCAAAATCGCGTATCCGTTGATGTCTTTTTCAAGCCAATACGGGATAAGGACATTGGAAACTATCATTCCAATTAAGATACCAGAGACGAGTGTCCAGGAAACTTTACGAATGAAAGTGAGTTGCTCTTTCTCTTTTGGATCTCTAGAAGAAACAGAAACAATATTATCTCTAAATAAATAGAAGAAGGTCGAACCAAAAGTGTAGTAGCAAATTAGCATCGTGAAGAAGTAATACCAATATGATTGGCCGAGTGTATCACCAGAGAAGAGGAAAATCATTGCGCCAATAACGATGGAAACAAAGCCAAATACCAGGTGCCATGGGCGGAAGCGGCCTTGTTTCGATTGAGTATGGGCGATGAGCCACGAATTAAGAAGTCCGACTGCAACAGCGGCAAATTTAGCGACCGTCATGATGATTTCATAGATTGATCCCATTTTTTGGACCATCTCAACATTGCCTACACCATAAATGGCGCCAACTTGCTGAGTAAAAAATTTCTCAACGAGGGCGGCGATTGTGTTGATAATGAAAATTAAGCCAAGAGGACCAATTAAGTGACCCAGCCATTTTTCCTTACCTGACAATGCGCGTGTTTTGACTCGCGTGTCCATGAATGGCCTTGAAAAAAGCCCATTCTTAAGCAACGTAATTCGCTTCATAAAGTTTTTCTCCTCACGAATATGTATTTTTTTGACAATTGTATTTTATTGCTGTCTATATTGATATTATTGCACGTATGTCCTTTTTATTGTATATTTGTCCATAATAAAATATGGAAGTCATTGACGAAGCAAATAGAAACAGAATTAGCGTCATATGCCGTCTTCTTTATAATTCTTACAATATTCCGATTGTTTGTTTCGATAAGAATCTGGAAACGATATGTTATAACTGCCTTGCTACAGGATTCGATTCTTTCTTCCTTAAAATTGGAATGAAAGCCAAAGTGGGAGAAACATCTTTCGTCAATACGGATGTGGGGCCTTTTGGCGTTTTATCTGAAAATGAGTTCGTTTTGGTGATGGGTCCTTTTTCCCATCATATTATTGATGAAACATCCTTAGATGGACTTGTTTCTGAATATGGCATCAAAAACGAGGATAGATCCGTTTTTAAAAACATGCTTGAGACCATTCCTTCTATATCGTTAAGTAGTTTCACTAACTGCCTTTCTCTTATTACATATCTTTTCACCGAAAAGGAAATTACTTTGATTGACTTACTAAAAGAAAGTGAGAAGGGATCCGCTGTTGGAGAAAAACAAGTAAAGGAAATTTGGAAAGAACGTGGTGTTTCCCACGGGACATATTACCTCGAAAAGAGAATCTTATCTTATGTAAGAGAAGGGGATGTAGATGGTTTAACGTCCTTTTTTGACCAAATGAGTAAAAGCGTTCCTCCAGTTGAAGGCAAACTTGCAGACGATGCCTTAAGGCAAGCGAAGAATCTTTTTATCGGTTTTATTGCTTTAGTTGGAAAAGACGGGGCAATTAAAGGAAACCTTGATATTGAACAAACGTATCAATTGATAGATTTATATACCCAAGAGTGTGAGAAGTGTTCAATGGTTGAAGAGGTCAACAAATTACGATTCAACGCCATCATGGATTTCACGCGCAGGGTTGCTGAACTAAGGCATCCTGAAGCTTATTCCGAAGAAGTATATTCCGCCTTGCAATTCTTAAAATCACACACCAATCAGCCAATTGGAGTGATGGATGTAGTTGAGCATATTGGAAAAAGCAGGTCGTATTTCTTAGCCAGGTTTAAAAAAGAAACCGGAGATACAGTCGCCCATTTTATTCTTAAAGCAAAACTCCAAGAATCAAAACTTTTGCTCAGGTATTCAGATAGATCCTTGGCTGAAATCAGCGAATTTTTATATTTCTCTAGCCAAAGCCATTTCCAGAATCTTTTCAAAAAAGAATATGGCATTACTCCTTTGACATATCGTAGAGAAAAACAAAGATAAAAGGTGGAGAGATTGAAAGCTGGTATTTGTCTTATTCCAGTGAAGATTTTGGCCTTTTTCCTCTAATCTTGATGTTTTTGAGGCTTGATTTTATCTTTTACATTTCCAGCGAAAAGAACTCCCGACATCGCCATGTCTTGTCAAGCTTGAGTCTTTTCTTTTCGATGACTACGAAAAACATGCATAAAACGTTTAAAACGGTGGAGCATCTTTTAGATTTATCAACAATGAAGTCGCTCCGATTTTTCCGAAAATGTTAAAAAACTCCCCTGATTTGCCGCTTATAAAAGATATAACGATAATGATGATTTCAGAAAATTGAATCGGCTTGGCCCTAGAATCGTTTATGATTTGAAGTAGGCCGGATGATGGAGTTTATATAGAGGCAAATAAAAGAATTCAAGAAGGCGCCTTTAAAAATAAAGTATAATATGTGGCATGAAATACGAATTATCAAACATCGGACTTAAGCTAAGTGAATGCCAGTTAAATTCTTTTGGCTTTGACAAGGGAATTAAACGTTATGAAGTTGATGATGATTTTGAATTGGTGTTTTCATATTCGGAACCATATCTTGAAATTAAAGCGATAGACAAAACAACAAACGAGGAATATATGCCGTTCAATATCGATAACAATAGGGGCGGGCTTTCCTCTTACCTTCATGAAGAGGCGGATAAAATAATCAGGCGTTTAATTGATGAAATGAATAAAGAATCACTCTCCAAAGAAGAACTATTCTTATATCTAGAAGAAACATTCTCTTCTACTGGGGATCACCCCTTTGAAGACTATCACGCAGTTGCTTTTAGGAATGAGTACAAGAAGTGGTTTGTTCTATATATGTCAGTTAAAGCTAAATGTATATATAAAAACCAAAATGAAGATTTAA
>CAVIJK010000007.1:0-55162 GCA_963643345.1 bacterium
CTTCAACAACAGGCGTATCATCCTCAACCGTTAATTTTACTCCTGCATGATCGTAGATGGTCTTATCTTCTTCAACAACCGGGTTTTCGGATTTCCATTTTTCATATTCTTCAACACTGTTGAAGATTGTGGAACCAACGTCTTCTACCTCGACTGTCTTATAAAGATAATCATGTCCAACCTTCTCATCGTGTTTAAACATGCCAATGAAGAAATCGATAGCAACAAGAATTATCCAAGCTCCAATATCGATAATCTTGGTAAATGGCATAATCATGGTGAAGCCGAAGGCGAACATAACGAGTGGGCGAATAAAACGCTTGACCCCAGAGAGTTTTACTCCGTTCTCATTAACAACAGACACTTTGGCGATGAGCTTACCGATTGTCTTATTGTTCTTAAGGCAAACAGGAATGATATAGAAGAATATTAACTGAACAGGAAGGAAAGCGGCAAGATAGCAGATCCAATTGTAATTGGATAGATTCTTGCTTAAAGCGGTGAAATGGGCGGTTTGCGAGAAAGCATAGGCTGCCTCATAATATTTTCCAGAATATGTTGTTGATGAGCTCGAAAAGAAATAGCTCATATATTTGTCGGCATTTGCAGAATTAACTTCATATATAGGAGTAGGTTTTTTAGTTAAATCAATTGTAGAATCATCTTTTAATGTGAAGGTGAACAAAGAATCGGAGCCGGCCAAGGCCTTAACTTCTTCGTTTGTGTATGTTTTCGTTAAATCCTCAGGAATTGTTAATCCAAGAATATTCGAATAGAAGTATTTGTAGCTCTCCTCTTGGGTTGAGCAGTCTTCAATCTTGTCAACGGATGTATTTGGAATGAAATCGGTGTAATAACGCCAAATCATATCTAGATAATATTCATAACCGTAAGAAGTTTGATCGTCGCTTGGAGAAGCGCTATAAGAATATAAGTTAAGATTAGAATAAGAATAGTCACCATTATCATCTGGAGCATTGTTAAACAATCCGGTCTTATAAACATAGGAAAAAGCTTCATTCTCCGCAGCCTGCCCCCCTATCGCTTTAAAAAGAAAGGTTCCAGTTACAAATGTGTTTAATATAGCGGAAAGAACGAAGACGATGAATGCATCGATGAAGAGAGCTAAGAATCTCTTGCCATTAGTTACCAATTTAAGTGTGTGTTTCATATGTTGGTTATTTTAATTTATAGGTGACTAAAAACAATTAGTTTTTTGTCAATTCTTCAAATAGTAGTGTCAATGTTGCCATTGATTGCCCTGAACAGCGCTTTTCGGCGTGTGGGGAAATCCTTTCTAATCGTATCGTAAATTGTTGATTAATTAATCGTGTCATAGTCATGAACTATTTTATTTACGATTGATTTGATAATTTTCCACGGAACGTCATAATTTTCATTTTTGAAAGAATCGCTGATTTTTGAAAAATAGAAACCACAGATTCCTTTATTTATTCCATCGTCAAAACATCGCGGGTTTCCTCAATATTTCCTTTTTAGCCAGCATTTAACGCATCTTTATATACTACAAGGAATTTACATATTTATCCTCGTTTTCATATCTAACATATGTTTTGTCTGAAACACCTAAAAAGGCAGCGGCCCCCAACAACAAAAGAGTTCCGGCAGGAACAATAGATTTCGCCCAAGGCAGACAATTCATCACTCGGACAGAAGATAAGACGAGGCTTTGTTAATAAAAAAATAATCTCCGTAAAAATAAGGTAATTGTTCAATATTTAAAAATAATCCTTTGCAAATCTTAAAAGAAAAGCCTCAGATTCCTCTGAGGCTAAACTTTTTTGTTTTAGAAACCTTAACTAAGCGAATTAGTGAAGGATTTCGGAAACTGTGCCAGCTCCGACTGTTCTTCCACCTTCACGGATGGAGAACTTTGTTCCCTGCTCAAGAGCAACTGGGTGGATGAGCTTGACTGTGAATGTGACGTTGTCACCAGGCATAACCATCTGAACGTCTGCTGGGAGTGTGATGTCGCCAGTGATGTCTGTTGTTCTGAAGAAGAACTGTGGTCTGTATCCGTTTAAGAATGCTGTGTGACGGCCGCCTTCATCCTTTGTAAGGACATAAACAGCTGCTGTGAACTGATCGTGTGGAGTAACTGATCCTGGTTTTGCAAGAACCTGTCCTCTTTCGACCTGATCCTTTGTGATACCACGGAGAAGTGCGCCGATGTTGTCGCCGCCCATTGCGTAGTCAAGGGTCTTTCTGAACATTTCAAGACCTGTAACAACTGTCTTCTGTGTTGCCTTGATACCAACGATTTCAGCTTCGTCGTTGAGCTTGATCATACCACGCTCAACACGGCCAGTGACAACTGTACCACGGCCAGAGATTGTCATAACGTCTTCGATTGGCATTAAGAATGGCTTGTTCTCTTCACGTGCTGGATCTGGGATGAATGTATCAAGAGCGTTGAGTAATTCGTGGATGCACTCTGCTGCTGGATCTGTTGAGGATTTAGCATCGCATGCATTTCTTGCTGAACCACGGATGATTGGAGTGTTGTCTCCATCGAATCCGTACTTTGTGAGAAGGTCTCTGACGTCCATTTCGACTAAGTCGACTAATTCTGGGTCATCAACCATATCGCACTTGTTAAGGAAGACAACGATGTATGGAACACCGACCTGGCGAGCAAGTAAGACGTGCTCACGTGTCTGTGGCATAACGCCGTCTGTAGCTGCGACAACGAGGACAGCACCGTCCATCTGAGCAGCGCCTGTGATCATGTTCTTGATGTAGTCAGCGTGCCCTGGGCAGTCAACGTGTGCGTAGTGTCTGTGAGCTGTTTCATACTCAACGTGTGCTGAGTTGATTGTGATACCACGAGCTCTTTCTTCTGGTGTAGCATCGATTGCTGCGTAAGCCATATCTTTAGCAAGGCCTTCCATAGCAAGGACGTGTGTGATAGCGGATGTTAATGTTGTTTTTCCGTGGTCGACGTGTCCGATTGTGCCAACGTTAACGTGGACACGGTCACGGTTGAATTTCTCTTTTGCCATTGTAAATTTCCTCCAAAATGGTTTTTGAAATTGTGCTTATAAATTTTAGAGCAGTATTCATCTTTTCGCAATAACTTACTTATGTAAGTGATTAACGATTGGACATATTGCTGTTTTTAACAATCTCGTCCTGCACGTAACGAGGTGTTTCACCATAGTGATCGAATGTCATAGTGAAGTTTCCACGACCCTGAGTCATAGAACGTAAATCAGTGACATATCCGAACATTTCGGCAAGTGGGACAAAGCTGTGAACGGTCTTAGCGTTACCACGCTGAGTTTCATCATTGATTTGTCCTCTACGTCTAGTGAGGTCACCAACGACATCACCATAGTAGTTATCTGGAACTGTGACATCAACCTTCATGACTGGTTCAAGAACGACTGGGTCACATTTCTGAGCAGCAGCTTTGAGAGCCATAGATGCAGCGATCTTGTATGCTGCTTCGTTAGAGTCGACATCGTGGTATGATCCATCGAATAAAGTACACTTCATATCGATAGCCTGATATCCTGCGATTAAGCCTCTCTTCATAGCGTCCTCAAGTCCCTGCTGTGTAGGCTTGATGAACTCTTTTGGAACTGCACCACCGACGATGGCATCGACGAACTCGAAGCCTTTGCCTGGGTTTGGTTCAAATCTGATCTTAACGTCACCATACATACCGTGACCACCAGACTGCTTGACATAACGGCCCTGAGCCTCGCCAGCTTTTCTGATTGTTTCACGATAGTTGACCTGAGGAGCGCCAACGTTAACAACAACGTTGAATTCTCTCTTCATACGGTCGACGATAATATCCAACTGTAATTCACCAACGCCGGCGATGATTGTCTGACCGGTTTCGTTATTGGTGTAATATCTGAGGGTTGGGTCCTCTTCGGCAAGTTTTCTTAAAGCTTCTTCCATCTTCTGCTGGTCAGCTTTTGTTTTTGGCTCAACAGCTTCTTCAAGAACTGGCTCTGGGAATTCGAGTGCTTCAAGGATAACTGGTCTGGATTCATCAGCAAGTGTTTCACCTGTTGTTGTGTTCTTCAAACCGACGATAGCGCCGATTTCTCCAGCGTGTAAGCAATCGACTTCTTGTCTCTTGTTTGCGTGCATGAGAACCAAACGTGAGATACGCTCGCCTTTGTTCTTATTTGTATTAAGGACATATGATCCTGCTCTTAAGACACCCTGGTAGACACGGACATAAGCAAGACGTCCGATGAATGGGTCTGTGGCAACCTTGAATGCGAGACCGCAGAATGGAGCATCATCAGTGATTTCACATGTGTAGTCTTCGCCATGTAATGTTCCCTTCTCGCCTGGGATGTCGAGAGGAGATGGTAAGTAATCGATGACTGCGTCGAGCATCATCTGAACACATTTGTTCTTGAATGCTGTTCCGCAGAGAACTGGGAAGAATTTGCCGGAGATTGTTGCTTCACGGATTGTCTTCTTGATGAGATCAACAGGAATCTGGTCGCCTTGTCCTTCAAGAACCATCATCATGATGTCGTCATTGAAGCCTGCGAGTGCTTCGAGGAGCTGCTCACGATAGGCAAGAGCTTTCTCTTTATATTCTTCTGGACAATCGGAAACTGTTCCGTGGTCTTCTTTTGAACCGCTATAGGTTGTGGCTTTCATGGTGATGATATCAACAGCACCGATGAAGCCTGATTCTTTGCCGATAGGGCACTGAATTGGAGCATAGCAGACTCCAAGTCTTTCTTTGATTGTGTTTAAGCAGAGGTCGTAGTCAGCTCCGATAGCGTCCATCTTGTTACAGAAGACGATACGTGGAACGTTGTACTTGTCAGCCTGTCTCCAGACAGTCTCTGTCTGTGGTTCGATACCGTTCTTGGAGTCAAGAACTGTAACAGCGCCGTCAAGGACACGGAGTGAACGCTCAACTTCAACTGTGAAGTCGACGTGCCCTGGGGTGTCGATGATGTTTAAACGGTGGCCTTTCCAGAAGCATGTTGTAGCGGATGAAGTGATTGTGATACCTCTTTCCTGTTCCTGTGCCATCCAGTCCATTGTGGCTGCGCCTTCGTGGACTTCGCCGATCTTGTGAGTACGGCCGGTGTAATAGAGAATACGCTCTGATGTGGTTGTTTTACCGGCATCGATGTGAGCCATGATACCGATATTACGGGTGTGAGGGAGATCGTATGTTTCGGATTCAACGATTGTTTCTTCTGCCATTGCTTTCTCCTCCTAGATTACCAACGATAATGTGCGTAAGCCTTGTTGGCCTCTGCCATCTTGTGGACGTCTTCTTTCTTCTTGACGGAAGCGCCTGTTCCGTTAGCTGCGTCGATGATTTCAGCTGCTAACTTCTCTTCCATTGTCTTCTCACCTCTTAAACGTGAGTAAGTGACTAACCATCTTAAGCCAAGTGTCTGTTTTCTTTCTGGAGAAACTTCGACTGGGACCTGATAGTTTGCAGCGCCGATTCTACGAACTTTTAATTCGACATCTGGCATGATGTTGTTGATTGCTGTTGCAAACACGTCCATAGCTGGCTTCTGGGTCTTTTCTTCGATGATTCCGAATGCGCCATAGATGATGCCCTGAGATGTTCCTCTCTTGCCATCATACATAACACGGTTGATCAATCTTGTGACCAATTTTGAATTGTAAATTGGATCTGGGAGAACGTCTCTCTTTTCTGTTTTGCCTTTACGTGACATTGTTTATTCTCCTTTCCTATTACTTAGCCTCTTTTGGCTTCTTTGTGCCATAGAGGGATCTGCCTTGTCTACGCTTTTCGATACCAGCGCAGTCAAGTGTTCCACGGATGATGTGGTAACGAACGCCTGGGAGGTCCTTAACACGTCCGCCACGGATCATAACTGTGGAGTGCTCCTGTAAGTTGTGTCCTTCACCACCGATGTAAGCTGTAACTTCCATTCCGTTTGATAAGCGAACACGAGCATACTTTCTAAGAGCTGAGTTTGGTTTCTTTGGTGTCATTGTGCCGACACGGGTGCAAACGCCTCTTTTTTGAGCAGAAGGCTGGCTGCTTGCCTTTTTGTTAAGGCTGTTCCATCTCTTGCCAAGGGCTGGTGTGGATGACTTCTTGACTGGAGTCTCACGTCCCTGTCTGACAAGCTGATTAATTGTTGGCATACTTTTTCTCCTTTGCCTAATTTGGACTTATCGACTAATTGATGCGTAATAAAATGGCGATAACCGCCTTACGACCTCGATAAATATAATTATCAAAAACACTCTTGTCAACAAAGTAATTTAATAAATTATCATCGAACTTTTTCCAATTTTGACACACTGGGTTATGTGTAATTGAAATTTGCTTGATTTTTATAAAATCTTAATTGCGCGTGTGCGCACGATTCCTTAATTAAATAATTTTGATAGTTCGCATGCCAAACCGTTATATCGCAATCACTTAATTGCAGGTTTGATATGACGCACATTCCAATAAGCAAACGCGATAAGATGTTTTTTTGAATGCCACTACAATCGAATCTTATTGGAACGGTCAAAAGTTAAGGATGGTCATTAAATTCTTGCAATCAATAATCGTCAATACCATCAATTTGAAATGTGTGCGTTTTCATTTGCTGCACTCAATTTTATTGTTGAAATAACGCCGTAATTATTCATAATGCTCCCGTATGGAAAAAGAAGAACAATTACAACAACTATTAAAAGAGTACGACGCTTATAAGGCGTTAGGACTCAAACTCAACATGGCTAGAGGCAAGCCATGCAAAGAGCAGCTTGATCTTTCAATGCCTATGATGGATGTTTTGCATTCCGGGGTTAACCTTGTCTGTGAAGATGGGACAGATTGCCGTAACTACGGTGTCTTAGGCGGCATCGATGAATGCAAACGCTTGCTTGGTGACATAATCGAAGTCCCATCCTACAACATCATCATCTTTGGAAACTCTTCCCTGAACGCTATGTACGATTGTATCGCTAGATCATACACTCACGGTGTCTTAGGATGTGAACCATTCTCCAAACAAGGCAAACTCAAATGGCTCTGCCCTGTCCCAGGGTATGATAGACATTTCGCCATAACCGAATACTTCGGCATGGAGATGATAAATATTCCGATGACTCCAACCGGACCAGATATGGACATGGTTGAAGAATATGTCAAAGATCCAACTGTCAAAGGCATTTGGTGTGTCCCTAAATATTCAAACCCAGATGGCATCACATATTCAAACGAAACGGTTAAGAGATTCGCAAAGCTTAAACCGGCTGCCAAAGACTTCAGAATCTATTGGGATAACGCTTATTCCGTTCATCATCTATATGAAGATAAACAGGATTTCTTGCTTGAAATCATCGATGAGTGCAAGAAGGCAGGAAACCCAGATATCGTCTATAAATTCACATCCACTTCCAAGATTTCTTTCCCGGGAAGCGGAATTGCCGCTTTAGCCGCAAGTGATGCCAATGTCAAAGACATCAAGGCTCAGATGGGCATTCAAACCATCGGCTACGATAAGGTCAATCAATTAAGACATGTATTGTTCTTCAAAAACCTCGAAGGCATCAAAGCCCAGATGAGGAAACATGCAGCCATCCTAAGACCTAAATTCGAAATGGTCGAGAGAATCTTGGCTGAAGAAGTTGAAGGAATTGCCAAATGGAACAATCCACATGGCGGCTACTTCATCTCTCTATATGTTCAGGGCTGCGCGAAAGAAGTCATCGCTCGCTGCAAGGAATGCGGAGTTGAATTGACCCCTGCCGGATCAACTTATCCATATCATAAGGACCCATATAATTCCAATATCCGTATCGCTCCATCATACCCATCACTAGATGAACTTGAAAAGGCAACAAGAATCCTTTGCTTAAGCGTTAAAATCGAAACCCTCAAGAAAGAATTGAATAAATAACGATTAGCCCACTTTTGTGGGCTTTTTTAATGTTATAATCTAAATATGCGATTAGACAAATACCTTGCAAATTCCGGAGTTGGCACAAGAAAAGAAGCCAAAACCCTAATAAAAAAGAAAAGAATCACCGTCGATGGGGTTATCGTCAGGAGCGATTCTTTTAACGTCACCGAAGGCGTTAATAAAGTTTGTTTCGATGGCGAAGAGGTAATCTACAAGAAATTCTACTATATCTTATTGAATAAGCCTCAAGGTTATGTCTCTGCGGTAGAAGACAACCTATACCCACCAGTTACGGATTTAGTGCCAGAATACGAGTTTGCTAAACTCTTCCCGGTTGGCAGACTGGATTTGGACACAACAGGCGCGTTGCTCCTCACGAACGACGGAGATTTATGTCACAAACTTTTAGCACCTAAATATCATGTGGACAAAACCTATTACGTTGAGGTGGATGGTACCATCAAACCGTCTTTAATTAACGAATTCAAAAAAGGCGTTATGGTCAATGGCGAGATGACATTACCAGGTGAACTAACAATACTTAGCGATCATTCAGCAGAATTGACCATTCATCAAGGAAAATACCATCAGGTCAAGCGTATGTTCTTAACGTTCGGCTTGAAGGTCACAAGACTCGATAGAAAAACATTCGCCTTCTTAGGCCACGAAGACATCGAACTCGGAAAATATAGAGTATTGACTGAAGAGGAAGAAAACAAATTGAAGGAAATCGTTGAACATTAAATGGTTTTACCTTTCTTTTGCGATTTGACATATAAAGATTTGGCAAAAATACGATAAAAAATCTAACAGGCAAATCGTGAATCTGTCCTTTACTATTTAACGTAATTATTTTTCCATAACCGCTGCTAATTCGGCAAGTTTTGCAGGAATATCGATCTTTTGTGGGCATAACGGCACACAGGTGTTGCAATGCAAACACGCTTCTGGAAGGGAAGTTGAATCAACTTTCTCCACTCCTTCAAGCCCCCAGGCACCATTGAGCTTATAAGCATTATAAAATTTGAAGAATTCCGGAATATTGATGCCCATTGGGCAATCATGCGTGCAATAACGGCAAGCGGTGCAAGGAACAACGAGATTCTTCTTAAATAGTTTTGCGGCCTCAAATAAGGTCTCCTCGTCGTCTTTCGTGAATTGATAATCATCGGAGAATGTCGCAACGTTGTCTTGCATTTGCTCAAGTGTATTCATACCAGACAAGATAACCTGTGTTTGCTCAAGACTCTTAACAAAACGGAAGGCCCAAGAGGCATCGCTCCAATCGGAGTGTTTTGAACGTAATAAAGCCTCTGCTTCATCGTTTAACTTCGCAAGCTTACCACCTCTAACCGGTTCCATAACCATAATCGGAACGTTTCTCTCTTTAAGGATCTGATATTCTTTGGCGGTATCGGAAAAAATCCAATCGTAATAATTAATCTGCAATTGGGCAAAATCCCATTGATGATGATCCGCAAACTTTTCAAGAGCGGCAACCCCGGCATGAGATGAAAATCCAAGGTATTTAATCTTTCCTTGGCGTTTCATTTCAAGAAAGAATTCAATGCCACCGCTTTTGAGATAATCATCAACATTTCCATCAGTCAAGCAATGAATGAGATAGAAATCGATGTAATCGGTTTGCAAACGTTTCAATTGTTCTTCAAATACGCCTTTATAATCGGCATTTGCGGCCAAATGCCATTTTGTTGCAATATAAAACGTTGATCTATCGTGTTTCTTAACCCATTCACCGACACAAATTTCTGAATCTCCACCGTTATAAACATAGGCGGTATCAAAATAATTTATGCCGGATAGATACGCAGCCTCAATTATTTCATATGCCTTCTTGTGATCGATTGGCGAATTCGGATTGCCAAACTCAACGTTAGGTAGTCTCATATTGCCCATACCAAGTCTAGATAACTTTATATCCTTAAATACTTTATATTCCATAATATGCCTCAAAAAGATTATAGATTCTCGTCTTATGTTGTCACTAAAAAAGGCCACCACTTTCGTGATGGCCTAGTTTAACCTGATTGTGATTAGTCTTCGGTTGGGACGTTTCTATCGTGGGCTTCACGATACTGGGCTTTGACGGTATCCATCTTGCCTTTGACTGTGAAGTCTTTGATTCTCTCCGATTCCTCAGCAGGTGTGAGCAATCCGGTACCAGCTGGAATAAGTTTACCAGTGATAACGTTTTCCTTAAGACCATGTAGAGGATCAAGCTTAGCTTTGATTGCAGCGTCGGTTAAGACTCTAGTTGTTTCCTGGAAGGAAGCAGCAGAGAGGAACGACTCTGTTTCAAGAGCAGCTTTGGTGATACCAAGGATAAGTGGGTGTCCAACTGCTGGACGTTTACCATTGATGAGAGCTTCCTGGTTCTCGACTGTGAACTTGTCGCAATCGACTCTTGTGCCTGGAAGGAGGTTTGTGTCTCCACCGTCGATGATGATCATCTTGCGGAGCATCTGACGGATGATGACTTCGAGGTGCTTATCGGAAATTCCGATACCTTGTGCGGAATAAACCTTCTGGATTTCCTTGATCATGTAGACTTCGACTTTCTCGACGTCTGATACATCAAGTAATTCCTTAGGATTGATTGCGCCTTCGGTAATCTTTCCGCCGGCATCGATCAAATCGCCAACTTTAACACGTAATCTAGCTCCATATGGGGTCACGTATTCCTTCACTTCAGGCATCTCTGACTCGATTGTGGAGTCAACATTTGACTGAACAGTGACAACATAACGTGTTCCATCTTGCTTGATGTCGGTGATGTGACCAGAGATTTCGGAAATCTTTGCTTCGCCTTTTGGATTACGAGCTTCGACAAGTTCCTGAACTCTTGGAAGACCCTGAGTAATATCAGAACCTGCCATACCACCTGTATGGAAGACTCGCATGGTTAACTGAGTACCTGGCTCACCGATTGACTGAGCAGCCATAATACCGACCGCTTCACCAAGCTGAACAAGACGTCCAGTCGCCATATTACGTCCATAACAGTGCTGGCAGACACCATTCTTTGTCTGGCAGGTGAAGAGAGTTCTGATCTCAACTTCTTTGATGCCGGATTTTGCGATGGTGCTTGCTTCTTCATCACTGATGAGGTGGTTGCCCTCAACAATCACTTCGCCTGTTGTTGGATTGACGATATCATGCATGGAATATCTTCCAGCAAGACGTGATTCGAGTTTTGTAATGACTGTATCACGTGCGGTGTCACGAATTTCACGGACTTTGAAGCCGTGGTCGCAGTGACAATCGACTTCTCTAACGACGACATCCTGGGCAACGTCAACAAGTCTTCTTGTCAAGTAACCTGAGTCTGCGGTCTTAAGAGCTGTATCAGCGGAACCCTTACGAGCACCGTGAGTGTTAATGAAGAACTCTGAAACTGAGAGGCCTTCACGATATGAGTTATGAATTGGAAGTTCGATTACTTCGTTCTTTGGGTTAGCAACGCAGCCTTTCATACCGATCAACTGCATGAAGTTATCGACAGATCCACGAGCGCCTGAGTCAGACATAATAACAAGAGGGTTTCTCTTATCGACAAGAAGGTATTCTGCAACAATCTTCTTGATGTCTTCTCTGACACTATCCCAAACCTTAACGACTGAGTCATGTCTTTCCTTATCGGAGATGAGACCTTCGACTTCATATAATTCGTTGATTTGGTCGACTTTTTCCTGTCCTTTGTTATAGATTGCTTCTTTCTTATCAAGGGTCTTGATGTCGGAAAGAGCAACTGTGACTGAGGAGAGGGTTGAATATTTGAAGCCCTGGTCTTTGATCTTATCAAGAATGGCTGAAGTCTTAGAAGGAGACATCGCTGTATCTTCTGGGTTGCCCATATCATAGGCACGGAAGATATCATCGATAATCTTTCCAAGCTGCTTCTTCTTGATTGGGGTCTTTAATGGCTGAGCAGCAATGTATTCTGGGATATTGGTGCCTTTTGCGATATACATTGATTTGTCAGTGTATTTAGCAAGAATGGCGCCTTTTTCAACTTTCTGACCAGCTTTGACCTTAAGTTCATAAGAGGATGGGACGACAATGAAGTCTTCCGCACCTTCAACCTTAATGGCGGTCTGGTAGTCGTTGAGAGACTCAACTGCTTTGATTGTTAATTCAATTGGAGCTTTGATGTCATCTGCGCTGGAATTGATGTAGTTGAAGTCATCTGGGAAGATCTCGTTGAATAAGACCTTTCCGACTGTGGTAGCTAAATATTTATCTTCAGTTCCTTTAGGGAATCCTTTGCCATCGACGAACTCTTTGTGCAAGGTTGAGGTTCTGATAGCGATACGGTTGTGGAGAGAGATAACCTTGTTATCATAAGCAATCTTGACTTCCTTGACGGATGAGAAGACTCTTCCTTCCATTTCTGCGTATCTTTCGAACTTCTGAGCCTCTTCCTCGTTGGCTTCTGCTTCTCTTGGATCCTGGATTGCGAGTGCGCGGAGATCACGTGCACGGTCGAGGAAGTCCTGTTTGGACTCTTCGGTGGTCATGTAGTAGTTTCCGAGAACCATGTCCTGAGATGGAATACAAATAGGTTTTCCATCCTTAGGGCCAAGGATGTTGTTAGAAGCAAGCATCAAGTTAAGAGCTTCTTCTTGTGCTTCTTTTGTTAACGGGACGTGAATAGCCATCTGGTCACCATCGAAGTCAGCGTTGAATCCTGTACAAACGAGTGGGTGTAAACGGATAGCGTGTCCATCGACAAGCTTAGGCTGGAAGGCCTGGATGCCAAGTCTATGTAATGTTGGAGCACGGTTTAAGAGAACTGGGTGATCGCTGACGATTTCCTCAACGATGTCGAGAACGACAGGTTCATATCTATCGATATATTTATCAGCCTGCTTATGAGCGGTTACATAGCCTCTCTTGATTAAGATGGAGGCAATGAATGGTCTTAAGAGGTTGACGGCCATTTCCCTAGGAATTCCGCACTGATACATCTTTAGATCAGGTCCAACAGCGATAACCGAACGGCCAGAGTAGTCAACACGCTTACCAAGTAAGTTCTGACGGAAACGACCCTGCTTGCCCTTTAATCCCGATGATAAGGATTTGAGAGGTCTGCCGGATGTGCCGGTGACGGCTTTTGTTCTACGACCATTGTCGATCAAAGCGTCGACCGCTTCCTGAAGCATACGCTTCTCGTTGGACATGATGACGCGTGGAGCGTTCATCTGGATGAGTTTCTTTAAACGGTTGTTACGGCTGATGACACGACGATACAAATCGTTCAAGTCACTAGCGGCGAATCTACCACCATCCAACTGAAGCATTGGGCGGAGATCCGGTGGGATAACTGGAAGGACGTCGAGAATCATCCATTCTGGCTTTTGACCAGATGTCTTGAAAGCCTGAACGACTTCAAGTCTCTTGGCGAGTTTGAGTCTATTTGCAACGGATGCATCTTTTAACTCAGCTTGGATGGATTTATATTCTTCATCGAGATTGACTTCAGATAGAAGTTGTTTGATGGAGGCGGCACCTTCGCCGAATTCTGCACCGGTGTATTTCTTGATGAATGCAGCACTTGAGAAGAAGTCAAAGGAATATGACATATCCTTGAAGTGCTCAAGCATCTGGGTCGCTCTTTCGAAATCGGCGGAGCCTTCTTCGATTTTGCCTTCATTGATGATGTCAGTGATAGCTTCTCCGAAGATGACTCTAGCCTGGGCTTCGTTTAAGAAGTCTTTCTTGTGAAGGACGTTTGAGGTTCCTGGATCAAGACAGACGTGGGCTGCGAAGTAGATGATTTCTTCGAGCTGTTTTGGTGACATGTTAAGGATGAGGCCCATGCGTGATGGGATACCCTTAAGATACCAGATGTGGGAGCATGGTGAGACAAGGTCAATATGACCGAATCTCTCTCTTCTCCACTCTCTGGAGATGACTTCGACACCACATTTTTCGCAGGTGATTCCCTGGTAGCGGATCTTCTTGTATTTTCCGCAGTGGCATTCGTAGTCTTTTGAAGGACCAAAGATCTTTTCACAGAAGAGACCTCCAGCCTCCGGCTTCTGAGAACGGTAGTTAACGGTCTCCGGTTTTGTGACTTCGCCGTGTGACCATGAACGGATTTCTTCAGGGGAGGCAAGTCCAACCTGCATCGATGCTAATTCATTGATATCGAACATTGTTTCTTTCCTCCTTATTCAGCGTCAAATGAGCCAGTACCGAAGGTAAGTCCTTCTTCATTTGCCTGCTCAGTGACGACTTCTCTAGTCTCTGCCGGTTCCTCTTCGCCATGTGGGTTTGTAAGAGTTCTGATAGCGGCATTGACCTTACGCTCTTCGATAAGAGCTTGTTTGGCGAGGTCATCCATATTGATGACTTCGTTTTGATGGTTATAAAGGTTGACGCTTAAGCCTAAGCCCTTGAGTTCTTTTGTGAGAACCTTGAAGGCCTCTGGCATACCAGCGCGTGGTCCGCGTGTGCCTTTGATAATTGATTCGTATTCTTTTCTTCTGCCAACGCGGTCGTCGGATTTGATTGTGATCATTTCCTGGAGAACGTGAGCAGCGCCGTAAGCTTCGAGTGCCCAGACTTCCATCTCTCCGAATCTCTGTCCACCATTCTGAGCTTTACCTCCGAGTGGCTGCTGAGTGACTAAGGAATATGGACCTGTCGCACGAGCGTGTAACTTATCGTCGACCATGTGGACGAGTTTAATCATATACATGATACCGACGTTGATACGCTCATCGAATCTTTCGCCTGTTCTTCCATCGTATAAGACCGTCTTGCCATCGCTTGACATTCCGGCCTTATCCATAAGAGCTTTGATTTCCTCATCTGAGATTCCGTCGAAAGCTGGGGTTGCAACACGAAGTGGTTTGCCGGTCATTTCTTCGATCTTGCGGCATGCAAATCCGAGGTGGACTTCGAAGATCTGGCCGATGTTCATACGTGAAGGAACACCCATTGGTGAAAGCATGACATCGATTGGCGTGCCATCGCTTAAGTATGGCATATCCTGTACCGGTAAGATTCTTGAGATAACACCCTTGTTACCATGACGTCCTGACATTTTGTCGCCTTCGGAGATCTTTCTCTTCTGGACGATATAGACGCGGACTCTCTTGATAACTCCTGGAGGGAGCTGATCTTTGTTCTTGCGGCTATAGACTTTGACTTTGAGGACAATACCTGCGCCACCATGCTGAACACGGAGCGAGGAATCCTTTCCGTCTTTGGTCTTTTCGGCGAAGATTGCCATTAAGAGTTTTTCTTCTGGAGTTGGATCGACCTGTCCTTTTGGAGTGACCTTACCAACTAAGATATCGCCCTCTTTGACTTCTGCGCCTGGGACGATGATTCCATCTTCGTCGAGGAAGGCTTTTGCTTCTTCTCCAACATTTGGAATATCTCTTGTGAATTCTTCTGGCCCGAGCTTTGTCTCACGGCAATCAAGATCGAATGATTCGATGTGGATTGTTGTGTAGAAATCTTCTTTCACCATGCGCTCGGACATGATGATAGCGTCTTCGTAGTTATAACCGTTCCAGGTCATGTAAGCGATGAGGGCGTTTCTTCCTAAGGAGAGTTCGCCATTCTTCATTGCTGGACCATCAGCGATTACCTGGCCCTTATTGACGTGATCGCCAACATGGACGCATGGAACCTGGTTGATGCATGTGCCGTTATTTGAACGGGAGAATTTCTCTAATTCGTAAATCTTTCTGTCGCCGTCGTTATTCATGACAACGATGGTTGAAGAATCAACCTTGCAGACAGTTCCTTCTTCAGAAGCAACCACTGCTAAGCCTGAGTCTTTAGCGATGACATCTTCCATACCCGTTCCGACAAATGGGATTTCAGGACGGAGCAATGGGAGAGCTTGACGCTGCATGTTAGCACCCATGAGAGCACGGGTGGAGTCATCGTTTGCGAGGAAAGGAATACAAGATGCTGCAATAGAAACAACCTGTTTTGGAGAGACGTCAATATAGTCAACTTTTGACTTCTCAACACGGATGTCGTCTTCGTCGTGTCTGACGATGACTTCATCTGAAAGGATTTCCTGGGCGATGACTTTTTCGCCGTCAAGCACCATCTCGGTCTTTGGTCCGAGTTCGGTGTTACATGCGCCGATGTATAATCCTCTTTCGTCATCTGCGGTTAGATAGACGGCATTATCTTCAACGTAGTAATGTCCATCTTTCTCTACGACTTTACGATATGGGGTCTGGATGAATCCGTAGTTATTGATCTTTGCGTAGGTCGAGAGGTTGGAGATAAGACCAACGTTCTGACCTTCAGGTGTTTCAATAGGGCAGATACGTCCATAGTGTGTATAGTGAACGTCACGAACTTCCATAGAAGCGCGGTCACGGGTGATACCGCCAGGACCTAATGCTGATAATCTACGCTTATTGGTGAGTTCTGATAATGGGTTGACCTGATCCATGAACTGCGAGAGCTGGCCACCTGCGAAGAATTCTCTGATAGCGCTTGTGAGTGGACGGATGTTGATCAACTGCTGCGGTTTAGCATTGGTCAAATCTGTGATTGTCATCTTCTGCTGAACCGTCTTTGTCATCTTGGTTAAGCCGATTCTGAACTGGGTCTGGAGCAATTCTCCAACGCAACGGATACGTCTATTTCCAAGGTGGTCGATATCGTCGGTATCTCCGATGCCATCCATGATATTGAGGTAGTAAGAGAATCCAGCGACCATATCAGAGATGGTGATTCTGGAGACTGATTTAGTTCCCTCGTCGTCATTTCCTGCGAGGTTGAGGTCTGTGCCAATGATGTTGACGATTCTCTCGTCTCTCTTATCGTGGGCGTGGACCTTGACGATATTGACTAAATAATGTGTATCGAGGCCTGTGTTGATGTCATATTCCTTCTTGAGGTCGACTTCGTTGTTGTGTCTTTCGAAGAATTCTGCATCGCGAAGTTCATCAACGTCGCTCTTTGTTAACTGATAGCCTTCGGTGAAAGGCATACCATCTTTATTTGTAAAGATTTCGCCTGTTTCTTGATCAATTAAATCCTCGGCAAGGATTCTTCCGGATAAACGGTTGTAGATGCCGAGTTTATTTGTGTATTTAAAACGTCCGGCGCGACCAAGGTCATATCTCTTGTCATCAAAGAATTTCTGGAAGAGGAAGATGACGATACCTTCTGCTGTAACTGGTTCGCCTGGTTTTAATTTCTTGAAGATTTCGATCAAAGCTTCTGTACCATTCTTAATGCCTGCGTCTTTAGCGAGGGTGTTTCTCATAACCTCTGTATCGCCAAACAAATCAAGAATCCATGATTCTTTGTCGATGCCTAATGCTTTGATCAATGTTGTGGCAGGTCTTCTAGCCTGTCTATCAATCTTAACGAATAAGATTCCTTTTGAATCTGATTCCCATTCAAGCCATGTACCACGAGTTGGGATGATCTGGCCTGAGTATGTGTGTTCTCCTGATTTTTCAAGCACATCATCGAAATATGCGCCCGGAGAACGGACAATCTGAGAAACGATAACACGCTCTGCACCATTAACGATGAATGTGCCTGCGTCTGTCATCATTGGGACTTCGCCCATGAAGACTTCTTGTCCTTCTTTGATTTCACCTGTTGTCTTATCTCTTAATGAAAGAGTGACTTTTAATTTTCTTGAATAGGTGAGGTCCGCTTCTTTGCAGTGAATGATTGAATGCTGCGGTTCTTCTAAGCGGCATGAAACGTAGTCGATAAAGACTGTTTCAGAGTTGTTGGAGATTGGAAAGACTTCCTTCATGACATCGTCGATGCCCTTCTCGAGGAACCACTCATAGGATTCCTTCTGGATTTCGACTAAGTACGGGAGAGATGCGCTACCACTGATTTTGGAGAAGTTATAACGTCCGTTGACTCCCTGAGGATACTTGTTGACAATCTCATCAATTTCTTTTGTGTAAGACATTCGTTAGCTCCTTTATTTATATGCGATTATGACTTTATAGCCCTTATGCGATTCGAGATATTCCACTTTAGAGAATAAAGATGCGAGATGCGCGTACACGCTAGGCGCGCCTTGTTGCTTTCTTATGACGATTATCAGCTTTCCGCCATCATTAAGATGTTGGCCAGCCTCATCATAAATGCGATAGGTCACTCCTTTTCCCGCTCGGATCGGAGGATTCGAGACTATAGTGTCAAAGGTGGAGTTTATGTTGCTGTAAACGTCGCTGGAGACGATCTCGACTTGGCTTTCGACGCCGATTAAGTCGGCATTCGTTTTTGCAAGTTCGAGGGCTCGGAGGTTGACGTCGCACATGGTGACGTGTCTTTCCGAATCGAGGTGAGCAAGGATTAGTCCGATTGGTCCTACTCCACACCCAACGTCCAGAATATCCTTTCCAAGGTCCATTTTGGCGATGGTCTCTAACAATAAGCGAGTACCATCGTCAAGGCTTCTTTTCGAGAACACTCCTAAGTCGCTTTTTAAGGTAAATTTCTCTTCGAGAAGGGTGAAATTTATGGTGATATTTTCATGTCCCAAATCTTCATTATTCGTGAAATAATGAGCCATAAAATACCTCCCCTTAAATAGCCAAAACCCCCACCCTATGGCGACGAGTGGTCATAGAGCGGGGTATTCTTTCGAATTTTAAGTAATAATTACTTAACTTCGACATCAGCGCCTGTAGCAGCAAGTGTAGCCTTGTGTGATTCTGCTTCGACTGGGCTGATCTTCTCTTTGATAGCGCATGGAGCACCATCAACGAGTTTCTTAGCATCCATTAAGCCGAGGCCTGTGATAGCCTGGACAGCTTTGATGACTGCAACCTTAGAGCCTGATCCGACACCTTTGAGGATAAGAGAGACTTCTGTTGGTCCTTTTGCGACTGGTCCTTCATCTTCAGCAGGAGCAGCAGCAGCTGCAACTGGAGCAGCAGCGGTGACACCGAATTCAGCTTCGACAGCTTTAACAAGAGCGGAAAGCTCGAGTGCTGTCATCTGCTTTAATGTGTCGATGATTTGTTCATTTGTTAATTTCTCAGCCATTTTAGTTTCCTCCTAAATTAGTTGGCTTCTGTTGGAGCAGCAGCTCCATCAGCTTCGTCGCCACCGGCAACAGCCTTGACGGCACGCGCAAATTGCGCGACTGGTTCGTTGAGAACCATACAGAACATAGAGAGCAACCCTTCTTTTGATGGGAGTTTTGCAACTTCCTTAAGACCTTTGTCATCAACAACCGTTCCTTCAACAAGTCCGGCACGGATAACGAGTTTGTCGTGATAACGTGCGAATTTGATGACGACTGGAAGAGCTGAGCTGGTTTCCTTAGAGAAGATGAATGCGTTAGGGCCTTCGAGGTAGGACTCTAATCCAGAGATTCCTTTTTCCTTGAGAGCGCGGTTCACTAATGTGTTCTTGTAAACACCGAGTGTTGCATCCTTTTCTGCAAGCTTTCTGCGGAGTTCAGTGAGTTCAGCGACTGTTAATCCCTGATAAGAGACAATTGCCATTGTCTTGCTGTTCTCGAGATTTGCGCTGATTTCTGCAACAGAATCTTTTTTAGCTTGGAGTGCGATATTGTTCATTCTAAGTTCCTCCTTTCTTTGTCGACTATGTGAAGCTTGATATAACTGAGTGAGTTATTTTTTATTTTGTGAATGTGACCTCAGCAACGTGATGTATTAAGGCACGTGCCCGTTGCTATCTTAGGTATAACAAGCAATCCACCACTTTTAATTTTGTCTTATTCGGGAATTAGTTGATTCCAGCGAATGTGACATGGATGCCAGGGCCCATAGTGGTATGGACGACTGCATTCTTGATGAAGGTTCCCTTAACTGTTGAAGGGCGTGACTTCACGATTGCATCGCAGACAGCGTTTAAGTTGTCAACGACCTTTGCATCTTCGAAGCTGCAACGTGCAACTGAGATGTTGAGGTTGCCATCTTTATCAACACGGTAAGAAATCTTACCTTTCTTGATTTCTGTGACAGCCTGGCCGATAGCCATTGTGACAGTACCGGTCTTTGGGTTTGGCATTAAGCCTTTAGGGCCTAAGAGACGGCCCATTTTTCCGAGCTCACCCATCATGTCAGGTGTAGCGACGATAACATCAAATCCGAACCAGTTCTCAACACGGATCTTTTCGAGCATTTCCTTGCCGCCGACGAAGTCTGCGCCTGCAGCCTTTGCTTCTTCCTGCTTACCGTTTGTGATGGCTAAGACTCTCTTTGTCTTACCATTTCCGTGTGGAAGAACTAATGTTCCACGAATAAGCTGATCTGCTAATGTTGGATTAACATTGAGAGCGAAGCTGATGTCGATTGTTGAGTCGAACTTTGTTGTAGATGTCTTTTTGAGAAGAGCTGTTGCTTCCTCGATTGTGTAGACTTTGCTGCTGTCGATGAGTTTAGCTGCAGCAACGTATTTCTTTGCTTTCTTCATTGCGTATTGCCTCCCTCATTAGTCCTTGATGGCAATGCCCATGTTGCGAGCTGTGCCTTCAACGATCTTCATTGCAGCCTCAACGTCGTTAGCGCTTAAGTCTGGCATCTTGTACTCAGCGATTTCCTTTAACTGAGCTTTTGTGATTGTTCCAACGATGTTCTTTGGATTGCCTGAGCCTTTCTTGACTCCTGCTGCATTAAGAATCAAACCAGCTGCTGGTGATGTCTTAATGACGAAATCGTAGGATTTGTCTTCATAGGCAGTGATGATGACAGGAACGACCTGATCACGTCTGTCGCCAGTCTTCGCATTGAAGTCTGTGCAGAATTTTGCCATGTTGACACCCGCTGATGCGAGTTTTGGTCCTGGATGTGCGTTTCCGCCTGGAAGCTCCATCTTAAGGACTTTGACGATTTTCTTTGCCATGTTATGTCCTCCTTATAGACTTGCATGTTGTGGCTTATTGGATCCTCGTCAAAAGGACCCTACCACGGTCGCAACCCGAAAGTCGCGCTCGTAAATAATACACATATGCGTGCGGAAGTGCAAACAAAAAATTAAAAAACGATGGTTATGCACATGCCAGCTGATGATGTGGTTACATCTTTGCCGGCAAAATATGGATGTGGCGCTGTTTCTATGTTCGTAAAGTCCACCTCAAATCCATAACTCCACCTGATATTCAATGTCATGGAATCGTAAACAGTTCCTTTTTCGCCAATTTGGGCATAAAGCAAAACCGCCATTTTCTTGATAGGACCGATAAGAGATTGGTTCAACATACCCAACGACTTCATCAAAATGTAAGTCCTCTGGAGTGGATGCATTCCACACGTCCTATACACCTCAAGATATGTTTTAATTTCGCCGCTATACTCTCCATCAACCCAATTCACGCCACTTTGACACGATGCAAGCGAACAGGCGAAAATGAAACCTGCAAATATTGATATGGCTTTATTTTTTTAAATTCAACAATTAATCGACCTTTTCTAGGTGAATGGTGAGTGTAAGCAAGACACAAAGAACCGATAATCCAGTGTCCCCAAGGACCGCAATCCAAAGAGGGAACGAATCCCCGATAACGGCAGAGGCAATCATAATGCCAACCTTAACCGCAAGCGCAAATGCAATAATGAAAATCGCTCTTCTTCTACACAATTTTGCAACTCTAACTGCAGTCGTGAATTTAGATGGATCATCATTCATAAAGACAACATCTGCCGCCTCAATCGCGGTGTCACTGCCGACTCCGCCCATCGCGCAGCCAACGTCCGCTAACGCAAGAGCAGGCGCATCATTAATTCCATCACCAATATAAGCAACACAGCCGTTTTTCTCTGCAATCTTGTTTTTAATGACATCGGTTTTCTCATTTGGCAAGAGTTCTGCGTGAACCTCATCAATACCTAAAGATGAAGCAAGTTCTTCCGCTCTTTCTTTTTTGTCACCGGTGAGTAAACATGCTTTGATTCCAGCCTTATGTAGGTCATCAATCAAGCCTTTGGATTCTTTTCTTACAACATCGTTAAGGATGACATATCCCCAATATTCCTTATCCACCGCAAGATAGACAATCGTGCCAGCAATTGCTGTTGATTCCACTTCAATTCCTTCCTTATCCATCATGGATTTGTTGCCTGCAAAGATGACTTTGCCATTCCATTCGGTTTTTGTGCCTTTTCCTGCGATTTCCTGGTAGTTTTTCTGCTCATTCGCAAGGCCATTTGATGCTCCTACTATCGCTTTTGCAATCGGGTGGTTAGATCTAGATTCTGCAGCCTGTAAATACTTTGTGAATTCCTCTTGCGTTCCCTTAACAATATGCCACTCGGTAACTTGGAAATTGCCATAAGTAAGAGTGCCGGTTTTATCAGTGCACAATGTCTTAACCGCGCTAAGCTTATCAAAATACGATGAGCCTTTAATAATGATGCCTTTCTTAGAGGCGATGCCAACTCCTGCAAAGAAGTTTAACGGAACGGAAATGATGATGGCGCAAGGGCAGGAAACAACTAAGAACGAAAGTCCAACTTTAACCCATCTAGCCCAGTTAGCTCCATCGGTAATGTTAAATAACGGCGGAATGATTGAGATAAGCAATGCTAAGGCAAAAACCACTGGAGTGTAGACTCTTGCGAATTTCGTAATGAACTTCTCCGCCTTGGATTTTGTTCTAGCGGATTCCTCCACCATCTTTACGATTTTGGCGGATGTTCTGTTTTCAAACTCAGAAGTGACCTTCACTTTTAATGAACCGGATTTAAGAATAGTTGATGACAAAACCTCATCTCCAGGTTTCTTATAGACAGGCTCAAATTCGCCAGTTAATGACGCACAGTCAACATTGCCTTCGCCTTCTAAGACGATGCCATCTGATGGGAAGCCTTCGCCGACGTTAACCAAGATTGTGTTTCCAGGTTTAAGAAGCGATGGGTCGATATCGAAGACACCTTCTTCAGTTTCAATATGGGCTACGAGTTCTTTTGACTCAATTGCGTCGATAATCGACTGATGGCTCTTCTTAGAGGCAAAGTCCTCAAAGATTTCTCCGACCTGATAAAGAACAACAACAAGCACACCGTCAAACATTGTGTCAGGATCACCTGTCAAAATAGGGAGCAAGAACGCACCGATAGATGCAACGGTCATCAAGAGGGTTTCATCTAAGATATTTTTCAAATGAATGATATTCTTGAATGATTTCCATGCGATGTCATATGCACATACAATCCAAGCAAAAGCGCACAATCCGAAATAAAGCCAGAAACCAGAACCACTCGTAGTTGTAGATTTAAAGGCGAATTCCGCCAAAAACGCCGCGATTAAAGAAACGCAGATTCTACCTATGGTAACAAAGAACTCAGCATCAAATAATTTGGTTTCGACTCGCTTATTCACGAACGGCTTAACAACGAATTCATCCTCGACCTCGCTGATGAGTTCTTGAACTTCTTCAAGGCTCAGTCCTTCGGAATGGAGATAGAGCTTGCCGGTTGCAAAATCAAGGCTTGTTTCTTGGATTCTTGGATCTTTTTCAAGATGCGCAGCAGCCTCGTTTGCGCAGTTTGGGCAATCAACATTCTCAACGATAAAGACTTGATTTACGAGTTTGTTGCCATTGGATTTTCTCTCGTGGCGATGTTTTTCGTGACAGCATTCCCCATCGTGATGGTGCTCACCTCCGCAGCAGCAGCCTTCATGATGGTGATGCTCATGATGTTCAGCTTCAGCATCAGATGGCTTGACTACGAACTCATCTTCCACTTCCTGGATGATTCTCTGGACTTCCTCAACTGTAAGCTCTTCACCTTTTATATATAACTTGCCAGTAGCAAAATCTAACGAAGCCTCTTCGATTCGAGAATCCTTCTCCAAATGATCTGCAGCTTTTGCGGCGCAGTTTGGACAGTCGACGTTTTCAACAATAAATGTTTGGTTGATTATTTTTGCCATGTTACTCATTCACGTGTTCATACACGACATTGAGCAACTGAACGATATGATTATCCGCGAGTTTATAATAAACCTTGGTCTTCTCTTTTCTCGTTGTGACTAAATTAGCCTTCTTTAAGACTTTGATCTGATGCGACACCAAAGATTGGGATGCGCCCACTTCTTCAACGATTTCAGAAACGGACTTCTCCTGATCAGAGATGCAGTACATGATTTTTAATCTAGTGAAATCGCTTGCGACATTGAGTAACGATTCCATCTTGTCTAGAGTCTTGTCATCAGGTAACTGTGCCATATATGAACATCCTTTCATATTTCAACGAGGAAATTATATGCGAGTAAATAGGGTAGTTCAATAGTTTTATGAATGATTGTTCATATTTCTATTAGATACCTATGCTATTTATTAAAATAAAAAACGCCTCCAATTACAAGGTGACTAGAGGCGTTAATTGAACGTAGATTAGAGTTTCTCGATTTCAGAGAAGTCACAATCATATGGCGTTGCGCGACCGAAGAAGAGAGTGATAACTCTGATTTGTCCGGTTTCGCGATCGATAGATTCGATTGTACCTTCGGTGCCTTCGAGTGGTCCGCTGATGATCTTGACGGCGTCTCCTGGCTGATAACGATCGTACATTGCATCGTCGACGAGTCCCATTCTCTTGAGAACCGGCTCGATTTCTTCACGAGAGACCGGTGAAGGCTTCTGACCGCCACCTGAGGAACCGGCGATACCGGTGACCCCTGGGGTGTTACGGACGATATACCAAGAATCGTCAGTCATGATCATTTCAACGAAGATGTAGCCTGGATAAAGGTTCTTCATCTTGAACTTTGGATTGCCAGCCTTATCAACGACTTGGATGCCATCCTTTAAAACTGGTTCTTCTTGTTCTGCAACGAGAACACGAAGGATATAATCCTGCATGTTCATCGATTCGATACGTTTCTTTAAATTGTCAGCTGTTTTTGATTCTGACATTGAGTATGTGGTAACGATATACCACTGCTTATCACCTATATTGTTTGCCATAAATTACATTCCTCCGAAAGCTTTCGTCAAAAGATCGATGATTGATGATCCGAGATAATCCCATAATGCTAGGAAACATGCGACAATAACGGATATAACGATGACGACTGCGATTGATGGCCAAAGGGTTTCCTTGTTAGGCCAACGAACGCGTTTTCCTTCCTTAACGACTTCTTTTAGATACTTACCTGGTTTTGCCATGTGAGATCCTCCTAATTACTTGCTTTCCTTATGGAGCGTATGCTTGCCACAAGTTGGGCAATATTTGCTAAGTTCGAGGCGCTTCGGTTCCTCTTTCTTTTTAGAAACCTGATAGTTCCTGGAGAGACATTCAGAGCAAATCAAAAAAACCTTAACACGACTCATATTTCATCTCCTTTAGCGTCAATATGTTAGTGCGAGCAATCAACTATGTCAAATGAAACTTCTTTAGAAAACTTTTAGTGGCCTTTATTTTCTAAACTTAGTGTCTATGATCGATTTATACTTAAGGAATCTTGAGCGAGCCACTTTGTAAGAGACGTGGAGTTCTTCCGCAATCTCTTTGTAGCGTTTCCCCTGAATCTTTAGCAAAACAATCTGCTTTGTTAGTTCATCAAGGCTGTCAAAGACACAAGAAACACCGCCCGAGACGAAAATCGGATCACAGAAAGCCGTTGGATCTTCCCTTTCATCAGGAATGACGTCTTCAAATGTCAAACTTTCCTCAGTTCCCGGTACGATATCGTTCAACGAAACATAAGTGTATTTTGTAAAAGATTCATTCACCTTTAACATCTTAATGAGTTCGTTGCGATATATAGCGAGCAAGAACTGGAAGAATTTTCCTTTGGTAGGAGAGAAAGTGTATGCCGCATTCATGATTGTTATCAGCATGCATTCCTCAATATCAATTTGCTGGAAATGCTGCGCAAATTCCGGCAAGACGCATATGGCCAAATTTCTGGCGCGATATAAATATCTATGGGCCAATTTGTCCCAAGATTCTTCACAGCCATTTTGGCAAAGCAAAACTAATTCTTCATCCCTTGCGGGTAAAGAATTGGATGACTTTTTCATTTGAGTTCCTCCTTTTTATTAATGTCGGGAGGAGACTATGCCTGCAACGATAACGGCAGTTGCAACGGAGGCATTTAAGCAACTGACGTGCCCGCACATAGGTATTTTGACGACAAAATCCGAACGTTTTAAAAGAAGTGGCGCGATACCAAAACCTTCTGATCCTACGATCAAAGCGATCGGGGAATTGTAGTCGACATCGAGATAGCTCTGCTTTGCAGATCCATCACTTGCAACAACCCAGTAACCATTCTGTTTCAGTTTTTCAACTGCATTAGAAAGGTTGCTAACAACTGCCACTTTGACATAATTGATTGCACCGGTTGAAACCTTGGCGACCGTCCCGTTTAGTTGAACTTGACCATGATTTTTGATGATGACACCATCTACACCAAATGCATCAGCGGTTCTTAATATTGCTCCGAAGTTGTGCGGGTCTTCGATTCCGTCAAGAATCAATACAAGTGGGTATTTCTTAGATTTCGCCCCCTCAATTATCTCCTCAACAGTCGAGGCACCGTACTCCTCCACAATGGCCACAAACCCTTGATGGGAAGGATTTTTGGCCATTCGCGTTAGTTCATTGTTGTCAACAAGCCTTACGGCGAGCTTTTTTCTGCGGGCAAACTCCACGAGTTTATCTCCATCTAAATGCGCTGATACGTATAGAGTTTTCACTCTATCAGCTTCGATAGATGCCCTGATGGCATTTCTGCCATAAATAATTGTACTCATAATGCCCCTCCCCTTTTATGATACCGCCGAAACCTTTAATTCTAGCGGTCTGATGGTGAATCGGAGTTCATCAACAAAATTCGTTAAGGTTTGAGGGTCGTTACAGGTGACTCTAATCTCAATTCTAAGAGCGGAGTTTTCCTCGAATGAGACGAGTTCTGTATATGTTTCTCTAAGTGTTAAACCATATCTTTGAGAGATCTGCACTACATCTTTCATGATAGGCTTATCACTTGGTACAACTATGGAAATTATCGGATTCTTTCTTTGAAGAATCTTCTCTGTTTTTTTCATGCTGACTAAAGCTAAGAAAACCAAGGCGGTCCCTATGATAGCGAGAATGAAGTTTCCAGATCCGCAAGCTAAACCGATAGCCATGGAAATCCACAATGTGGTCGCGGTTGTCAGACCTTTGACATCCGTACCCGTTTGGACGATTGTGCCAGCACCTAAAAAGCCGATGCCAGATACAACCTGGGCGGCAAGTCTAGCCTGATCACGGGTAGTTCCTCCATTAGCGAAACCATAAATCGAGACAATCATTATAATCGCTGAGCCCAATGCGACGAGGATGTGGGTTCTTAAACCAGCGGCATGGCCATGGTACTCACGTTCTAATCCGATGAATGAGACAAGGACCAATGTTACGAAAAGCGACAGGGAAATAAGGATAATGTTTCCAGCCCAGGCCGGAATTGCGCCGTTAAATCCTGCGTTGAACCAATTCGTTATGATGTTGTCTAAAGTAGTCATCTATTCCTCCAGATTAGAAGATGTTTCTTTCGATTAATTTTCCTCTAATTTCATCGCTTTTAGCGAAGTCTTTGTTGGCTTTAGCCTCGTAATAAGCTTTATAAAGCCCTTTATCTTCTTCGTTTAAGGTAGGTATTGCAAGAGAAATTCCTAAAACTTTCTCGGCAGAGCGGACTTTTGCGTAATTTTCTTTTAATTCTTCCAGATCCACTGGATTTTTGCGGAGGCTGTTGTTCATAGCCTTATTTTCTTCGTAAAGAACCGCTAAAGCGTTTGGAGTGTTCAAATCGTCGCAAATCGTGTCTAAAAATTTGGAGTCATCTGCCGGAATCAATGATTCAGGGTCAATACCGGCTAACTGAAGGGCAATTGAGGCCTTTTTAACGCTGTCCTGCAATTGTTTATATTTAACCTGAGCCTCTTTAATGGTTTCTTCGGAGAATGAGACAGGCGCTCTATAATGAGCAGCAAGTAGCATCATTCTGAACGGAATGCCACCATACTGAGCCACTACATCTTTCATGAGCATAACGTTGCCCAAAGATTTGGACATTTTCTCATTGTTTACGTTGATAAAGCCGTTATGCATCCAATAGTTCGCGAGCTTATTGCCGTTCTGTGCCTTAGCCTGAGCAATCTCATTTTCGTGGTGAGGGAACTTAAGGTCGAATCCTCCAGCGTGAATATCGATTAAACCGTTTTGGTCTTTGAAAATTGAATTGATCATGACGCAGCATTCAGTGTGCCATCCAGGTCTTCCATCGCACCACTTTGTTTTCCATTTGATGCCTTCGGTGGTCTTTTTCCACAAAGCGAAATCAAGAGGGTCTTTCTTCTTGTCGTTGACGGAAATTCTCGCACCACTTTCTAGCGAATCGATCGTGTTGCCTGAAAGTTCTCCATAATCCGGGATTTCGCGAACCTTAAGATAGACGTCTCCGCCCTCTTCATACGCTGCGCCTTTTTTGACCAGTTCATCAACATAATCGATGATTTTGTCCATATAAACGGTCGGTTTTGGTGCGATATCTGGAACCATGGAACCAGTTTCCTTCACCAATCTCTCGAATTCGGAAATGATGGATTCGGTTAATTCTTTCTCGGAGATGCCAAGTTCTTTGGCTCTATTGATGATTTTGTCGTCAACGTCAGTATAGTTGGACACAAACGTGACCTTGTAACCGAGTCTAAGGAAAAGGCGCCTCAAAACGTCGAATGTGATAACGGGTCTAAAGTTCCCGATATGAGGGTCGTTATAAACTGTTGGTCCGCAACAATAAATGGACACTTCCCCGTCTTTAATCGGTTTGAATGTCTCGAGCTTGTTGCCGAGTGAATTGTAAATCTTAATGTCGTACATAAAATAATTATAACACTATAAAGTGTCCCTTCTATATTAACGATTGCTCCTTTTTGGGAGTTGCCAAGAAATGATGCCAAACGCAATTAGCGATGTAATGGCGGCAAAGCCCCCACTCATGAGCGACCAATAATCAGTCTCGAATTCCCCTGCGGTAAATTCCCTTATCGCAATGAAAGCGATGATGGCAACGACTGCAAATATCGCGCTAACCAATGTAGCTCCGGCCTGGACGTATAATCTAATGTCGTCCTTTAAAACAAAGATGGTCAATATGGAAACAGCGCAGGCAGTTAACGAAATGACGAAAGCACTTAAGAACAATGGAACGTCAACCCCATTTAATTCCGCCACGTCATCCACGAATGTCCTTAATGCTGCATATCCCATGGCGAGTAGCGATGCACTGCATAAGGTTGATATTGCTGCAATAATGCCGTTTTTATTCAGTTTTGAAGCGATATTTGGAAAGAATTTGATTCCTCTTAACATGATATTTAAGGCGGCAATTGCGGTGATTATTATTCTTGCTACGTTCTTAAATTGAGAATTTGCACTAGGAAGCGTGTATTTTGCAAAGTAATTGTGGCCAACCAAAATGCAAATGGCCAATTCACCAATTGCCACGCACACAAACGCAATCTTCGACCATAACGAATCCTTTTTATCATCGATGTAATAAATTCCTGCATCAACCAAAGTTAATAATCCCATCGCTCCCGGCACCCAATACGAGATGAAGAACCCCACTTCCTCTTCCGTGTCAAAATGCTTTTGTCCAACGCATAAGCAAAAAACAAGCGATACTAAAAATAGAAGTAATGACACCACTATTTCTAGCGAGACATTAAGTTGAGGCTTGTTTGTTTGTTCTGTTCTTTTGCTGAATTTCATAACACTATTGTAATTAAATCTTTTATATCATCTATAACGAATGTGGATTTGCTCTTAACTTCCCAGGTGTATGTTTCATAACCCCAAGTGACTAAGCAGGAATTGACTTTCGCGTTGTTAGCGGTCTCAATATCAATTCTTGAATCTCCAACATACAAGGTATTCTTTAAATCCAGAAAATATTTTTTGCTGAAATAATTGACGATACCAGGATCCGGCTTGACAGGCATGCCAACTTTATGGCCCAAAACTTCGAGGAACATATCGTGCCCAAATATCTTTTCAACAATTGCGGTTGCGATATCGTGAGGCTTATTGGTGCAGACGAATAAGGTAACCCCGTTCTTTTTTAATGTTTTAAGAGTCTTTAGAACTCCAGGAAAAGCCTTTGTATGTTTATTTTGATACTCTTTGTATTTTGGCATATAGGCCGCCTTTAGTTTATCAAACATTTCCGGAGTGTCATATTGCCCCAAAGCTCGATGGACCAAATTGGAGGCGCCCCCGCCCACTAATTTGTGAGCTACTTCATCTGGTGTATAGGAAAAAGGAATGTCCACTTCTTTTAAAGCGTCATTTAGGGCCTCGCTCATATCGCGAACGGAATCAATCAAAGTGCCATCCAAATCGAAGATAAGTGCTTTATATGCCATAATTCCCTCCTTTTTTAGTCGTTTTTAGCCATTTTTGTCATTTTGATGGACTCTTTTCAATTGAAGGCTTTATAAGCGTTCAAATGGCTTATTTAACTATCATTAGTTAAACGTGTTGATATTCTATCACAACTACAAGAAACGAGCGCTCTATAACGTTCCTAAATAGCCGGGATCGATGGTGGATGAACATAATATAACTCTCTTCTTGTAACCTAAATCAAATATCTTGAACATAAAAAACGGAGGCTAATGATGGGCACCCCTTTCCTAATGTCTAGGATTTGGGGCACCTTTCATAACGCTTCCGTTCTAATTAAACGTTGATTAAGCGCCGAAATACGTGGTGTATGTATTAACGACGGTATAAACCTTTCCGGCCTCAGGAGCAAAAGCGGTGTATCCGGAATAATCCTTACCATTGACGGTAACGCTTTGATTCATGTAGGTAGGTTCACTCTCCCATGGAAGCGTGTAAGAATTCCCACCCTTTACCATGATGGAATAGCTTTTCTTTTTATGTACCGCGCTGATGTGCTTGCCGCGATTATACGTAACATCGGTAAGTCTGTAGATGAGTGCATATTCATCGTCTGGGCTGACCTCAACCGGCTTCAAATAGAGAGTGGTGTTATAACTCATGATAGCAGCGCCGTCGTATTTTTTGGTGCATGCCTTGTCGTAATAGACCTCGCCATAAGCGGAATTACCATTAACAAAGGATTCACCATATTGAACCGAATCGTCGGTGAAGAAGTAATCTCCTAGATAAATATCAACATTCATGTCAGTAGGATCGCTTTCAACGATGCCATCCGTGGAATAAGAATCATAAAATTCTTTGTCGAATTTTTTCTCTAAGGTAGCAGTCACGCCATAAGCCTCACTGCCGGTCGCTCCGTTAAGATAATTATATTTAACGTCGCTGTTTGTTGAAAAACCGCACAAGAATCCATCTTTGACAGTGACAATCATTTCTGCGATGTTTTCCGAAACGCAGTAATCTTTCATTTCATAAATGACACCTGTGATGGTGAGTGTGACCGCCCCATCCTTCTCGTAAATCTCGGTAGAGAAATTGCCATTCAAGCCATTCATGAATTGGAAGGTCTCCGCCACGGAATCATAGGAAGGAGATTCTGTAATCACGCTGATGTTCTCTAAAGGCAACGCCTCGCCAATCGCCTCCTTATACATGCAATTAATGTAATCGGCGCTGGTCTTCTGAGCTTTTGAAGACCCCGAACTGGTGTAGTAGTAATATTGATCACCTGTTTTACTCAAATGATATTCCGAGGCGACAGTTTTTCCGCCATCTGAAGCGATGATGGAGACTTGCTGATGTGCAAAGCTTTGGCCGAAATCAAAAGTTGCTTTGCTCTCCATCGACATTTTTGTGCCGTTCTCTTCCATTGATACTAGACAAGTCGTAGTCAGTTTGTCTTTGTTATTTGAATAAGCCTCGATGCCCTCTTTCACTTTTGCAAAGAGTTTATTGTTCACATCCTCTACGGTATATCCGCACACTTTGCAGACGCTCGCCCCATCTTTCTCCTCTAATTCATGGGCCCCGTAATCGAAACGGATATCTTTTGAACAGCCAGAGCAAGTATGCCAATGGCCGTTATCATCATAAACATAGGCCGTTCCAGGTTCGTGAACGTGAACGTCAGGGCAAACGGTTTCGCTGCATTCGCAGCTTGTTTCCGAGCTATCAATCTTTGTTGATGATTGTTTTTCTCCGCCTGAACAGCTAGCTAAACCAACTAAAGCTAATGCAGACAAAGCGAATAAGGTTTTAATGGATTTCATTTTTAAATCTCCTTGTAAGACCATCATAAAGGAAAAATGGCAAAAACAATACAAAATTAAGGGTTCGATCCGATTTCAAACCTATTTTTGAACATTTTTACCAATTCCGCAGTGCACCATTCCGAATAAAAAAGCTCCCTTTGAGAAGAGAGCTAATTTCTAAATGTCGCTAATTAGTCGACCCAAGAGATAAGGACGAGTTCAGCGTTGTCGCCCTTACGAGCGCCAAGCTTAACAGCAGTTGTGTAACCACCGTTTCTGTCTTTGAACTTAGGGCCGATTTCGGCAAAGAGTTTGTCGAGAGCCTGAACTCCCTTTTCGTCAACGATGTCGTGACGGATGACTCTAGCAGCCTGACGGCGGCTTGCGAGATCGCCAGCCTTTGCGTATGTGACCATCTTATCTGCAAGAGAGACTAATTCTTTCTTAACGCCTGATGTGACTGTGACGTGTCCGTGAACGATGAGTTCGCTGACAACGTTACGGAGCATAGACTTTTCTTTAGTTGCTGTATAAGCAGCTTTGAAACGGACACCAGTTTTGCCGTGGACATGTTTTCTTCCTTGTGCAGCCATTGTTTATTCTCCTACGTAATCGCGGAAGTGAAGCCCGATTGATGCAAGCTTCTCCTTCACTTCTTTTAAAGACTTCTTGCCGAGGTTGCGGACCTTCATCATCTCGTCCTCGCTCTTCTGAGTGAGTTCCATGACGGTGGAGATACCTGCTCTCTTCAAGCAGTTGTTTGAACGGACTGAGAGGTCGAGTTCTTCGATCATCATGTCCTGATACTTGTTTTCTTCAGTTCTGACTTCTTCCTTGACGAGCTTATAGCCTTCAACCGCCTTATCGAGTTGATCGATGACGGACTGGAAGTGACCGGTTAAGAGCTTAGCTGCCATAGCAACTGCCTTATCTGGCTCAATAGAACCGTTTGTTGTGACTTCGAGAGTTAACTTATCGAATTTTGAATCATGTCCAACACGGGCTGATTCTGTTTCGAATCCGACTTTAACGACTGGTGAGTAGTTAGAATCGGTTGAGATGACTCCGATTGTCTTGATATTGTGCTCAACTTTATTGGCATCACATGTGTAATAGCCACGTCCCTGAGCAGCATAGACTGTCATCTTGATGTGTCCATCTTCATTGAGGTGGGCGATTTCAAGATCTGGGTTGATAACGCTGACGAGTGCTGGGAGTTCTAAGTCGCTGGCTTTTAATGTGCCTGGGCCTTGGAAATCAACCTCTAAGCGTTTGACATCGTTGGCAGGTCCATCAATCTTAAGGACTAAGTCCTTGAGGTTGAGGATGATAGCGGTGACATCTTCTTCAACACCTGGAATGGCGGTGAATTCATGACGGACACCTTCGATTTCGATCGCGAAGACGCTCGCGCCAGGAAGGGCGCTGAGGAGTACGCGGCGAAGTGCATTACCGATTGTAATGCCAAAGCCTCTTTCGAGAGGTTCAACGACGAATCTGGCATAGTGTTCAGATTCCTGATAATCCTTCATCTCGATTGTGAATGGATGGAAAGGATTTGGGATGATTAATTCTTCGACGTCGTTATTTAAATTTGCCATTAATTTTCCTCCTATTTTGAAATTTCCCTATTGGGCTTGCTCTCTAAATTAGCCTCTTGGCTTCTTTGGAGGACGGCAGCCGTTATGTGGGACTGGTGTTGTGTCTTCGATGGAGAGAACCTGAAGACCGACTGTTCCGAGTGCTCTAACTGCGGATTCGCGGCCTGGTCCTGGACCCTTGACGTCGACATCAACCTGACGGAGGCCCTGGTCAAATGCGACCTTACCAGCAGCTTCTGCAGCTAACTGTGCTGCGAATGGAGTTGCTTTCTTAGCGCCTTTGTAACCAAGTGCACCAGCTGAAGACCAAGCAATTACATTGCCTGCTACATCAGTGATAGTGACAATTGTGTTGTTGAAGGATGCGTGAACGTGTGCAACGCCCTTAGTATAAGAACGTTTGATTTTTTTCTTTCTGGCAGAAGTAGTCTTCTTGCCTGTTTTTTTCTTTGTATCAGCCATTTTTCTACTCCTCCACTATTACTTAGTTGCTTCCTTCTTGTTAGCGATGGTCTTTCTCTTACCTTTACGGGTACGAGCATTTGTCTTTGTTCTTTGACCACGAACAGGAAGTCCAGCTTTGTGACGACGGCCTCTATAACATCCGATTTCTGTTAATCTCTTGATGTTAAGAGCGATTTCTCTACGGAGATCGCCTTCTGTTTTATACTTAACGACTTCGTTACGAAGAGCGTTGAGCTGATCGTCGGTTAAGTTTTTGACTCTGATGTCTTCTGAGACACCTGCGTCTTTGCAAATTTTCTGAGCGGTTGTGTCACCGATACCATAGATATAGGTGAGGGAGATGACAACGCGCTTCTCGTTTGGTATATCGATACCTACAATACGTGCCATAATTTTCTAATTTCTCCTAAATTAACCTTGTCTCTGCTTGTGTTTTGGGTTGCTGCAGATGACCATCACAACGCCGTTGCGTCTGATGACCTTGCACTTGTCGCAGATAGGTTTGACAGATGGTCTTACTTTCATGTTTTTGTGCTCCTTTAGCGGGAACGTTGGTCCCTCTAATTAATTCTTGTAGCGGAATGTGATGCGGCCGCGTGTTAAATCATAAGGTGAGAACTGAACGGTAACTCTATCACCAGGGAGAATGCGTATGTAATGCATACGGATTTTTCCTGAAACGCCGGCCTGAACTACCGCGCCATTGGCAAGTTTTACTTTGAAGTTGGCATTTGGCAACGATTCAACTACCGTTGCTTCAACTTCTATGCAATCTTCTTTACTCAAGCTGCTTATCCTCCAATGTTAATACCTCATAGCCGTCCTTAGTCACGACTATGGTGTTCTCATAATGGGCGTTTGGCTTTCCGTCTTTCGAGACGGTTGTCCATTCGTCTTTCATGATCCTGACGGCAGGAGACCCCATCATAACCATTGGTTCGATGGCGATTGTCATGCCTTCCCTAAGGGTTGGACCAGTGCCCGGTGTTCCGTAATTTGGAACATATGGGTCTTCATGCATTTCTCTTCCGATGCCGTGGCCTGTGAATTCGCGGACTACGCTATAGCCATTTGATTCGGCCTTAACTTGAATGGCGTGTTCCACATCGCCAAGCCTAACCCCGGCCTTTACCTTGCTGACGCCTTCCCAGAAACATTCTTCAGTGACCTTGATGAGCTTGAGTTTATCTTCGCTCACAATGCCGACCGGATAGGTTCTGCATGCGTCTCCGTGGTAACCGTTGAGTTTAACGACCACGTCTAGAGAGATGATGTCACCGTCGCTGAGAACTTTCTTGTTTGATGGGATACCATGAACGAGAACCTCATTGACGCTGGTGCAGATGGCTCCTGGGAAACCCCCATAGCCCTTACTGGCGGGAATACCACCTTCTCTGCGGATGACTTCTTCAGCCTTATCCGCAAGGAACTGGGTACTCACACCAGGTTTCACGAGAGGTCCGACCTCTTCGAAGACCTTAGCCGTGAGGCGTCCAGCCTTTCTCATTAAGTCGATTTCTCTCGGAGACTTGATGCTGATCATTTATTTGCGTACCTTCAAGAGAGTTGTTAGCTCTACTTTTAGACTAGCTTGATCGACGTTGCCGTCGAAGGAAGCAAGTATACCCTTTTCTTGATAAAAATCAAGTAAAGGAGCTGTACTCTTGTAATAATTGGCAAGACGGACTCTGAAAGAATCTTCATTGTCGTCTTTCCTCTGGATCAATGCCGTTCCGCATTCATCGCAGATTCCCTCAGCTTTCGGCTTCGCGGTGTTGACGTTGAAGCTTGCGCCGCAATGAGGGCAAACGCGGCGGCCGGCTATGCGGCCGATAAGAACTTCATCAGGGCATGAGATGTTAAGAACGAGGTTTGCGCCGATTCCTAACTCTTTCCCCATTTTTTCGAATGCCTCTGCCTGTGGGATTGTGCGTGGGAATCCATCTAAGAGATATCCGTTAGCGCAATCTGGTTGAGAGAGACGCTCTTTTACGAGGGCACATGTCAAATCATCGCTTACGAGACCGCCAGAATTGATGACATCCTTGATCTTGTTTCCAAGTTCAGACCCTGAGGACATAGCCTCACGGAACATATCTCCAGTTGAGATGTGTGGGATGCTGAAGTCTTTGGCAATCCAGACAGCGTGCGTACCTTTGCCCGCTCCTGGAGGACCCATGAGAATGATATTGAGCATGTATTAGATTCCTCCCTGTGTTTGTTCAAAACTCTTTCCGGCGAGAAGACCGTCAATCTGTGAATTGATTTCAAGAGCAACACCGACGATGATGATGAGTCCGGTACCGCCAATGGCGAGGGATGTATCATCTTCAAAAACGTTTGACCAAACGAGAACGATTGGGAGAGCTGAGATGAAGCAGAGAGCCGCCGCACCGATGAAGGTGACACGGTTCAAAACTTTACCAACGTATCTCTCGGTTTCTTTTCCTGGGCGAATGCCAGGGATATAAGAACCGTTCTTCTGGAAGTTGTCTGCGAGTGTTGCAGGATCGATTGTCATCTCTGCATAGAAGAATGTAAAGGCGATGATTAGGGCCAAATAGATGAACAAGCCCCAGTTCATCTCCCAGTGTGTGCCATCGAACCATGGCATTGTCATTGTGGAGTTGTAATTGAATATCTTCAGCCAATCCGCATTTGCCGCATCAGAGGAGATAAAGCTCGCTATGATTGATGGGGCAGATAGAATTGAAGCGGCGAAGATGACCGGAATAACTCCGGCGCTATTAATCTTGATAGGCAAGAACGAGGCGCGTGCCATAGAGGCGGAGCTGCCACCCTTACCTGCATGCTGGACCGGGATCTTTCTCTTCGAAAGTTCGACGAATACGACGAAGCCAACGATGAAGACCATTGCCAGGATGTAGAGTGCGAACTGGAATGCGCCCTTGATCATTTCGCTTGATCCGTGGGCAACGTTGTTGCTGATCCACTTTGTCCAAGCGGTTGATAACTGGGTTGGAACGGATCTGACGCATCCTGCAAAAATAATGACAGAGATACCGTTTCCGATACCTTTTTCCGTAATCTGGTCGCCCAGCCACATTGTTAACATGGCTCCGGCAAGGAGAATAGTAACAATATAGGCGTACGTCCAGAAATTAGATTCCAGCGTAAGGGAAATATACGAGCTGTTCTCCATTGTTTTGATGATACCATAACCCTGAACGGCTCCTAAAAGGAGAGTAAGGTATCTGGTAGCCATTTCAATCTTTTTACGGCCGTATTCACCCTGCTTTGACAATTCGGTCAAGGCTGGCAAAACGTCCTTGGAGAGAAGCTGAATAATAATCTGGCCTGTGATATATGGCGAGACTCCGAGCGCGAAGACGGAGAAGTTCGATAGTGCTCCGCCTCCGAGTAAATCCATGATCGCCAACGCTGATCCGCTTGAATTCAATTGAGATTTCAAGTTTGTCGCGTCAACGCCTGGAACTGTAATGGCCGCCCCGATCCTGAGGACAAAGAGAATCATAATCGTAAAGAAAATACGGTTAATAATTTCTTTGTTTTTTAAGATCGAGACGAATTTTTTCATTACTTGATTACCTCAGTTGTTCCGCCCTTTGCAGCAATAGCTTCTGCTGCGGACTTTGAGAATGCGTGTGCCTTGACTGTGAGACTCTTTTCGAGTGTACCACTTCCAAGGACCTTAATTCCATCATAAGCTTCTTTTACGAGACCAGTCTCGATTAAAAGCTCTGGGGTAACGACTGCTCCGTCATCAAATTTGTTGAGGACAGAAAGATTGACAACTGCGTATGTCTTCTTGTTGATATTTTTGAAACCAAATTTAGGAAGTCTACGAGCTAAAGGCATCTGACCACCCTCGAAGCCGTGCTTCTTGGTGTGGGCATGTGCGCCCTGGCCCTTCTGACCCTTGCCTGCGGTCTTTCCGTTTCCGGTGCCGCGGCCTTGGCCTCTGCGGAAGTGTTCCTTCTTGGAACCTTCAACTGCGACTAAATTTTCTAAGGATGTAGCCATTTTTATTTGCCTCCTTTAGGTGCTTCAAGACCACGAAGAGCTAAGACTTTGTCTTTGTTCTTGAGTTCCTGTAAGCCAGCGTGTGTAGCACGGATGACGTTGATAGGTGTACGTGAGCCATAAACTTTTGAGACAACGTTCTTGATGCCGCAAAGCTCTAAGACTGCACGGACAGCGCCGCCAGCGACGATTCCTGTACCTTCAGGTGCTGGTTTAAGGAAGACGCGGGTCTTTCCGAATACGCCCCAGACTTCATGAGCAATTGTTCCACCTTTGACAATTTTAATGCCATAGATTTTCTTCTTTGCTGATGTGAGGGACTTCTTGATTGCATCTGGGACTTCAACAGACTTTGCAAGTCCGAAGCCATAGTGTCCTTTGCCGTCGCCGACAACGGTGAGAGCGTCGAAACGCATGTGCTTTCCACCTTTTGTGGTGGTTGAAATTCTGTTGATGTTGACAACACGATCTGTGAATTCGTCTTCTTCACGTCTGAAGCCACCACGGCCGCCACGTCTTTCACCTGGACGTCCCTTGTGGTCGCCAAACTTACGTGAGCCTGGACGCTCAGAGGATCTTGATCCCTGAGGGTCACGGTTTGGGTTGCCTGTAGGATTGGACTTCTTTACTTCTTCTGCTGGAGCAGCAACGATAGTTTTGTTTTCTTCCATTGTAAATTCTCCTTAGAACTGGAGTCCTCCTTCTCTTGCGCCGTCTGCGAGTGCAGCAACACGTCCATGATAAACGTATCCGCCTCTGTCAAAGACGACTGTTTTGATGCCAGCGGCTAAGGCCTTCTTAGCAAGGTCTGCACCGACTTTAGCAGCAGCTTCGCAGTTGCCGCCATTGGCTAATTTGAGCTGAGTTGATGAGCTTGATGCTAATGTAGCACCCTTTACATCATCGATAATCTGAGCTTCGATGTGCTTGTTAGAACGGAAGACGACAAGACGTGGCATTTCTGCTGTTCCGGAGACTTTCTCACGGACACGAGCGTGTCTTCTCTGACGAACGCTATTTCTGGATTCCTGTTGAATCATTTGTCTATCCTCCTATTACTTCTTGCCGGCAGCACGCTTACCGACCTTCTTGATCATCTTCTGGCCGACGTAGTGGACACCTTTGTTGCCATAGACGTCTGGTCTATGCTTATCGTAGATTGCTGCAGCTGTCTGTCCGACATCTTCTTTCGAGCAGCCTTCGACTGTGATGTGTGTCTCGTCCTTGCAGGTGATCTTTGTGTATTTACCGATTGGTTCAACTTCGACCATGTGTGAGTAGCCAAGGAACATTGTGACTGCTGTGCCTTTCATCTGAGCACGGTAACCTGTACCTGCGATCTCGAGTTCCTTCTTCCAGCCTTCTGTTACGCCTTTGACAGCGTTGTTGAGGTTGGCGGCTGTTGTGCCGTGGTCTTTTTGAGCCTGTCTCATGTTGAATTCGTTTGCGTTTAACTTGACATGAGCTGCGCCATCAGCAACCTCGACGCTGACGTCCGACGGGATGTGGACGCTTACTTCGCCTTTGGCGCCTTTAACGATGGCAACGTTACCATTTAATTCAAAGGTAACGCCTGCTGGAAGAGCGATGGGTTTTAATCCAATTCTTGACATAAAATCTCTTCTCCTAAATTAAATTACCAAACATAGCAGAGAACTTCGCCACCGACGTTAGCCTTACGTGCTTCTGCGTCTGTGAGGATGCCCTTGCTTGTTGAAACGATAGCGATGCCTAAGCCTTTAAGAACTTTTGGAAGCTTGTCGCATTCGACATTGATTCTAAGACCTGGCTTTGAAATCTTCTTTAAACCTGAGATTACGCGCTCGCCATTTGCGCCGTATTTAAGTGTGACTGTGAGGGTCTTCTTTGCGCCTTCACCTTCAACTGCGAATTCGCTGATGTATCCTTCTTTTTTGAGGATACGTGCAATTTCAGCTTTCATTTTGCTGCTTGGCATGGAAACAGTTTCGTAACGAAGTGCATTTGCATTTCTGATACGTGTTAACATGTCTGCGATTGGATCTGCGTTCATTTTTCTGTCTCCTTCCTTAATTACCAGCTTGCCTTCTTCATGCCTGGGATTTCGCCTTTATAAGCTAATTCTCTTAAGCAGATACGGCATACTCCAAACTTGGAGAGAACACCATGGACTCTGCCGCAGCGTGAGCAGCGGGAATATTCACGGCATTTGAATTTCTGAGGTCTGGACTGTTTGACCTTTAATGATGTTTTAGCCATTGTTCTAGATCTCCTTATTTCTTGAATGGCATACCGAGCATTTCAAGTAATGCGTATGCTTCTTCGTCTGTATTTGCGGTTGTGACGATGACAACGTCCATACCACGAACCTTTGCGACTTTATCATAATCGATTTCAGGGTAGATTAACTGTTCCTTAACACCGAGTGTGTAGTTGCCGTGTCCGTCGAATGCGTTCTTTGAAACGCCACGGAAGTCTCTGACACGTGGGAGAGAGATGGAAACTAACTTATCGTAGAATTCATACATTCTTTCGCCGCGGAGAGTGACCTTGCAGCCAATTGGCTGACCCTCACGAAGTTTGAAGGTAGCGATTGACTTCTTAGCTTTTGTGACGACTGGCTTCTGACCGGAGATGATTGTTAAATCGTTAACTGCATCTTCGAGAGCCTTTGCGTTCTGTGTTGCGTCTCCAACGCCCATGTTAATAACGATCTTAACAAGTTTTGGAGCCTGCATTGGGGTTGTGTAGCCGAACTTCTTTGAAAGAGCAGGAACTACTTCATTTTTCCAATAGGCTTTAACTCTATTTTCTGCCATTTTTCATTCCTCCTACTTATTTGTGTTCAAGAGATTCGCCCTTTGCGTTAACACGAATCTTCTTTCCGTCGACCACTTTGTGGTGGACACGGGTGGCTTTCTTTGTCTTTGGATCAAGAATTGCAACATTTGACGCATCGATTGGACAATAGATGTCTAAGACGCTTCCTTCGCCGCCATTCTGACCTTTTTTGTGTTTCTTGTGGACATTGACGCCCTCAACAACGACCTTATTGAGCCTTGGGAATGCCTTCTGGACGATTCCGACTTTGCCCTTGTCGCTTCCGGAGAGGACGATGACTTTATCACCAGTTTTGATGTTCATTGTCTATTCCTCCTGATTATAAGACCTCTGGTGCAAGGGAGATAATCTTCATATAACCCTTATCACGGAGTTCACGGGCAACTGGTCCGAAGACACGTGTGCCGATTGGATTTCCATCACCGTCGATGATGACAACTGCGTTGTCGTCGAATGCGATGCAGGATCCGTCTTTACGAGCTACTGCACGCTTTGTACGAACGATAACTGCGTGGACGACCTGTCCTTTTTTGACCTTTCCACTTGGGAGAGCGTCCTTGACTGCGCAAAGGACGACATCACCGATAGAGGATGATTTCTTGTGGGAACCACCATATTGGTGGAAAACGCGAACTGATCTCGCGCCGGAGTTGTCTGCTACGACAAGATTTGACTCATTCTGAACCATATCTTATTCTCCTTCCTTAGCTTCGAGTGCAGCTTCGACTGCTTCAACATTGTCTGTTGCAGCTTTCTGGTCGATAGAAACTAATCTGAAGCGTTTTAATTTTGAGAGTGGACGGCAGCCAGCGATTGTGACGACGTCACCAAGCTTGGCTTCGTTGTTCTCATCGTGTGCATAATACTTCTTGGAGTATTTGACACGCTTTGTGTAAAGGGGATCGTTTCTCTTTGTTGCGACTTCAACGATGATTGTCTTATTCATCTTTGTGCCGACAACTGTTCCCTTGAAAGTGTTTCTTGAATTTCTTTCCATGGTGATCTCCTTTCTTATCTCTTAATCTGAAGCTCTTTTTCACGCTTCACTGTCTCAGCTCTTGCGATATCCTTGCGGACATTGTGGAGCTCGTTTGGTGTTTCGAGGGTACCGACTGCTGCTTTCTGTGTGAGTTCGAACTGCTTCTGGTGAAGTTCAGCGATTCTCTGGTTGAGCTCAGCAACGGTGAGTTCTCTAAGTTCTTTAACTGTCATGACTTAGTCCTCCTTTCCAACAACTTTGCAGTTGATTGGAAGTTTGAAGGCAGCTTGTCTTAATGCGTTCTTAGCGACTTCTGCATCGACTCCGCCGATTTCGAATAAGATGCGGCCTTTTTTAACGACTGCTACCCATCCTTCTGGTGATCCTTTACCGGAACCCATACGAACTTCAGCAGGCTTCTTTGTTTTTGCGAGGTGAGGGAAGATTCTGATCCATACCTTACCTGAACGGTCTGTATATCTTGATAAGACCTTACGAGCGGCTTCGATCTGATGATCGGTGATATATTCACCTTCTTCAGCCTGTAAACCCCATTCGCCGAAAGCAACATAGTTGCCTTTGGTTGCAACGCCTTCGTGGCTTAATCCATGAGGACGGCGATATTTAACACGCTTTGGCTGTAACATTATTTCCTTCCTCCTTCTGGCTTTTCAACTTTTTTGACTGAGGCTTTGTTTGTTGATCTGCAAATCCAGACTTTAACGCCGATGCAGCCATATTCTGTATTGGCTGGAACTGCGGCATAGTCGATATCTGCACGATAGGTCTCTAGTGGGACAACGCCCTCTTTATAACCTTCACGTCTAGCGATTTCAGCACCGCCTAAACGTCCTTGGCACTGGGTCTTGCAACCTGCAGCGCCGGCTTTTCTCATTCTCTGAAGAGCTTTCTTCTGAGTTGATCTGAATGATTGTCTGTTCTCAAGTTCGGATGCGATCCACTTTGCAATCAATGTTGCATCGAGATCTGGGTTCTTAACCTCAACGACTTTGAGGGAAACATCGCCTGATTTGACGACTTTCTTAACAGCTGCAACTGCTGCCTTGATGTTTGTGTCATCCTGTCCGAGGAATGCTCCTGGACGAGCAACATATGCGACGACTGAGACGTTAGCGCCTTTGTCGTTCTTAACTCTTGAGATGTCGATGTGTGATGTCATAGCGACTTTGAGCATTGGCTCTAATGTCTTACGAATCTTGACATCCTCGTCAAGGAATTTTGCGAAGTCTTGTTTGGAAGCATACCAATTAGCATTCCAACCGCGGTTGACGCCAACTCTAAGACCTACTGGATTAACTTTCTGTCCCATTGTGTTTCCTCCTTACTTCCTTTCCTTAACTGTAACGCGGATGTGCGCGCTTCTCTTTAATAATCCTGATGATGAGCCTTTGCCTCTTGGCATGAATCTCTTCATCTTAACGCCATCACCAACTTGGATTTCTGCGACGTAGAGCTTATCCCCGTCGAGGTGGAAGTTATGTGTTGCGTCTGCTGCTGCGGCCTTGATGACCTTTGCAACTGGTGCGCTAGCTGCCTTGTTGACATTAGCGAGGATTGCAAGAGCCTCATCAACGTCCTTGCCTCTTACGATGTCTGCGACTAAGCGGACTTTACGTGGCGTGACTCTGACGTCTTTGGCAACTGATGTTGCTTCAGTGACTGCTGGTTTAGCAGGTTTTGCTGGCTCAGCTTTGACTTCTGCCTTTGGAGCAGCTTTCTTAGCTGGGGCTTTCTTAGCTGCTGGTTTCTTGGCTGGGGCTTCTTCAGCAACTGCTGGAGCAGTTTCTTCTGCCTTTGGAGCAGCGGCTTTCTTTGTTGTCTTCTTTGCAGCTGTTGAAGTTGTTGTCTTCTTTGCAGCGGCTTTCTTAGGAGCAGCTTTCTTAGCAGCTGTTTCTTCTGTTGCTTCAGTAGCAGCAGCTTTTTTCTTTGTTTCTGCCATTATCGTTTACTCCTTATCTTCCTGCCTTATCACCGGCATTGTTGCCGTGATGGCCTGTGAAAGTACGTGTAGGTGCAAATTCACCTAATTTATGTCCGACCATATCTTCTGTGACATAGACGGTGATGTGTTCTTTACCGTTATAAACAGCAAAGGTGTGTTCGACGAATGCTGGATAGATGGTCGAACGGCGTGACCATGTTTTGATGATCTCTTTCTTGCCGGCCTTATCGAGAGCATCGACCTTCTTTAAGAGGTATGCATCCACGAATGGTCCTTTTTTGCTAGAACGTGACATAGTTCGATCTCCTTTCCTTATTTGCCATTTCTACGTCTCACAATGAGCTTCGTAGAATGCTGTTTGTTGTGACGGGTCTTGACTCCCATCGCTTTCTTACCCCATGGGGTGCGTGGTGCATCACGTCCGACTGGACACTTACCTTCACCACCACCGTGAGGGTGGTCGCATGGGTTCATTGCAGAACCACGGACTGTTGGTCTGATGCCCATGTGTCTGATTTTTCCTGACTTACCAACGTTGATTAAGCTGTAATCTTCATTGCCGACTGAACCGATTGTTGCACGGCAGACAGCAAGGACTTTTCTCATTTCGCCTGAAGCAAGTCTCAACATGACATACTTGCCTTCTGAACCAAGCACCTGAGCGCTTGTTCCAGCAGCACGGCACATCTGTCCGCCTTTGCCTGGCTTTAATTCGATGTTGTGAACAACAGAACCATCTGGGATGTTCTTTAACTGGCAGCAGTTGCCGATCTTGATATCGGTTGCTTCTCCAGAGACGATCTTGTCTCCGACCTTTAATCCTTTTGGAGCGAGGATATAACGCTTCTCGCCATCTGCGTATGTGACTAAGCAGATGAATGCTGTTCTATTTGGATCGTATTCAAGTGTTGTAACTGTTCCGACGATTCCGTCTTTGTTACGCTTGAAGTCGATGATTCTGTAGCGTGTCTTGTTGCCACCGCCGATGTGACGGCAGGTGATCTTTCCTGTATTGTTGCGGCCACCTGTGTGTTTCTTAGGGGCTAACAATGATTTTTCAGGAGCTACTTTGGTTAATTCGCTATAATCCATTGTCGACATTGCGCGACGAGCTGGAGTATATGGGCGATATGTTTTGATTGCCATTTTCTTTCTCCTATAGTGGATTCTTTATAAGTAATTAATACTTAAGGGTGTTTCCTTACTCTTTGAAGAAGTCAACTGCATTTCCTTCTGCGAGGGAAACGATTGCCTTCTTATATCCGCCGACCATGCCTTTATAACGGCCGCCGCGTGATTTTTCTTTTGCGTTGACTGTGATGATCTTGACATCGACAACCTTTGCTTTGTAAAGACGCTCGAATGCATCTTTGATCTCCGTCTTGTTAGCAAGAGGTGCAACTTTGACGGTGACCTTATTTTGGGCGTCGAGAAGTGCATAGCTCTTTTCTGTGAAGATTGGAGCGAGGATGACCTCATAATCGTGAGCTGTTGGAGCTGCGAATGTGGCTGCCTTTGTCTCTTTGACTGGCTCTGCCTTGACTGCTTCCTTCTTTGCCATTATTTAAGTCCTCCTTCAAGTGCCTTTACTGATTCTTTTGCGATGACGATAACGTCTGCATATAAGACATCGTAAACGCTAACGTTTCCAAGGCCCAAGAGTGTGACGTTCTCGAGGTTTCCTGCTGAATAGACGAAGTTGACGTCTGTATCATCATAAACGACTGAGACTTTACCTGTTGCCTTGATAGCATTGAGTGCTGCGAGAGCATTCTTTGTTGAGATTGCATCCATGTTGAGTGAGTCGACAACGATTAACTTCTTTGCTGCAACCTTCTGTGATAAGACGGTCTTCATCGCGAGTGCGTGAGCCTTCTTATTTTGAGAGACGGTGTAATTCTGGTTTCCGTCTGGTCCGAAGACCTTACCACCACCGACCCAAATTGGTGAACGTGTGGAACCAGCTCTAGCACGACCTGTGCCTTTTTGTCTCCATGGCTTCTTGCCACCGCCACTTACTTCGTGACGCTTTTTTGTTTTTGCAGTTGCCTGACGTGCATTTGCTAACTGAGTAACAACTGCGTCGTGGACTGGCTGCTCATTTGCATCGGCAACGCCGAATACAGATGCTGACACTTTGATGTCTTCGACTTTTTCTCCAGCGAGGGAAACGACTGGAAGAGTGATTTTCTTATCTGCCATTTTCGTTATTCTCCTTTCTGGTAGTTAACGAGTGCCTTAACTTCAGGTTTGCCCTTTTGTGTAAGGATTGCGCTTCTGATCATAACTAACGATTTCTTTGCGCCTGGAACGCCACCCTTGACAAGGATGTATCCCTTTTCGCTGTTAGACTCGATAACAGTAATGTTCTGGACAGTGCATTGTCTTGGTCCCCAGTGGCCTGACATAAGCTTTCCTGGGATAACTCTGTTGTTGCAACGGCCATTGTTTGCCAATGAACCGATCTGTCTGTGATATCCGGAACCATGGCCTTTAGGACCGATGTGTTTTCCGTATCTCTTGATGACGCCGCTATAGCCATGACCTTTTGTTGTGCCGATGACGTCGACGACTTCTCCAGCAGCGAAGATTCCGCAGTCGATTGTCTCTCCGACATTCTTTGCATAAACTTCGTCGCCCTTAAGCTCATAAATATATTTCTTTGGGCTTACTCCGGCTTTTTTGAAGATGCCTAATTCGCATTTGTTGGCTCTCTTCTCTGCCTTGTCTTCATATCCGATTTGGATTGCTTCATAACCGTCTTTCTCATTTGTTTTCTTAGCGATGACGGTGTTAGGCAAGACCTCGATAACAGTGACTGGATACATTGTTCCGTCGGCTGCAAAGACTTCAGTCATGCCCATTTTTCTTCCGATGATGGATTTCATGATGATTTGGTCCTCCTATTACTTTGCTGTGACATCGATATCGACACCAGCTGGAAGGTCTAATCTTCTAATCTGGTCAACTGTTTCTTTCTTTGGATTAACGATGTCGATTAATCTCTTGTGTGTACGGATCTCGAACTGTTCACGAGCATCCTTGTACTTGAAGGTTGCACGAAGAATTGTGTAAACCTGTTTTTCGGTTGGGAGCGGGACTGGTCCAACAACTCCGGCGCCTGTGGATTTGGCCACTGCGATGATCTTCTCAACTGCGACGTCGAGGATCTTGTGGTCATAAGCTTGCAATCTGATGCGCAAGACTGTTTCTTTCGCCATGAATTTTCCTCCTGTGATTTTCTTCCGGCTTGTTAATGAGTGTTCCACGCGAGTTCCCTGACGTCCCCTATAACCGACAACGGCTCTAGGTGTGTCAGCAACATCGCACTTCAACGCACACGCTAACGGTTGAAAATATACACGCATACATATAGTCGGTCAACACTTTTTTATAAAAAGCTCATCTTTTTGTCGAATTAGTCGTTTTAGTGGAAAAGAATCAATTCCAGAATATTGTATTTAATTGTGCACAATGCACATTTTTAAACTTTTTAATAACGGAAAACTTCCATTTTTTAGGAATGAAAAAAGGAGGTTATTTCCCTCCGTTTTCCTTTAGTTTTTCCCTTTCCAAATACCCACCATACGATATCTGGCAACCACAGTATTGTTGATTATATAGTTCGTAATGAAGTCTTAATTCGCGTGCCTTATCTATGCCTGCGTTCTTCTTAAAATCACTATAGAAGTACTTGCATTTAGAATGTTTTGTTTCGAGTTTTTTACCGATTGAATTCATTATCTGAGAATCTTTTTGGCGGGAGATTGTCATGACCGTTGTGAAATAATCGAATCCATTTTCTTCGGCGTAATCATACGCTTCGCTCATGCGTTTTTCATAACACAATTGACATCTAGTTCCGCCTTCTCTCAAGTCTTTGTATGGAAGCAATTCTTTCATGTATTCCAGGTTGTTATACGGCTTAACTATGAGGTTAACCTCATATCCGTAGTCTCTTTTGTAGAATCCAAGAAGTTTTTTGAGTTCTTCTAAACGCCTTGTGTATTCCTTTTCCGGATATATGTTTGAGTTATTGAAGAAGATTGTCACATCAAAGTGTGGGCACAAGAAAATAAGCGGAAAACAAGAACAAGGCCCACAACAAGCGTGAAGCAAAAGTTTCGGTTTCACATCCGCCTTTAACTTACTAAGTTCCTCTAGGCTGATCAAATAATAATTGGTCTTTTTCGGAGGAGTCTTAATCCTGGTCATTTTTCGAATAGTCGTATTTTCCATAGATGAACATCGAATCTCCGAAACTGAAGAATCTATACTTTTCTTTAATGGCTTCGTTATAGCAGTGAAGAGTCCAGTTTCTACCCATAAACGCTGAAACAAGCATGACTAAAGTGCTCTTAGGAAGGTGGAAGTTTGTTATCAAGCAATCCACCGCTTTATAAACGTATCCCGGTTGAATAAAGATGCATGTAGCATCGCTATCCGCTTTGAAAGTCCCGAATTTCTGATATACGGATTCAAGAGTTCTAACCGATGTTGTGCCGATAGCGATGATTCTACGGCCTTCCGCTTTAGCTTTGTTTAGGGCATTGGCGGCATCCTCTGACATCTCATATGTTTCAGAATGCATCACATGGTCTTTGGTATCCGTGACTTTAACGGGCCTAAACGTTCCTAAGCCGATATTCAAAGTGACATCGACCACCTCGACCCCCATGGCCTTGATTTTTTCGAAGAGATCATTTGTGAAATGGAATCCGGCAGTTGGAGCCGCAGAACTTCCAGGCACCTTGGCATAGACAGTCTGGTAGTCATCGTTATTCGAACATTGCTGTTTGATATATGGAGGCAAAGGCATTTTGCCTAACTTATCGAGCGTTTCAAGGAAGATGCCATCATATATGAATCTCATATGGCGGATTCCTTCATCTAGAACTTCTGTGCATTCGCATTTAAGTTCGCCATTGCCAAAACTACAAACGGTCCCCACTCTTACGGAATGAGCATTTCCAACAAGGCATTCCCAAACATCGTTTTCGAGTTGTTTAAGGAGCAAAACCTCAACCTTACCTTTGGTTTCTTGTTTGATTCCAATAAGCCTTGCAGGAATGACTTTTGTATTGTTTCTAACCAAAACATCGCCAGGTTTAAGATAATTAACGATGTCGAAGAAATGTTTGTGCTCAAGCGTCTTGTGTTCTCTATCAACGACCAAAAGGCGGCATTCATCCCTCACAGCAGATGGAGATTGCGCAATCAACTCTTCCGGTAAATCAAAATCGAATAATGAGATGTCCATTTAACTAAAATCCTCTGTCATCACCATATTTAGCGAGAACTTCATCCTCGTATTGTTTAAATCTATCTTCCTTAATCGCCTCTCTAGCGCCCTCGACAATTTTTATCAAGAAACGGATATTGTGGATGCTGTTAAGGCGCTTGCCAAATTCCTCATTGCACACGAACAGGTGGTGAAGATAAGCCTTAGTATAGTTGCAGCACGTGTAGCAATCGCATTCTGAATCAAGAGGTGTAAAGTCTCTCTTGTATTTAGCGTCTTTGATATTGACCCTTCCGTGAGAAGTCATTAAAGCGCCATGTCTAGCCAATCTTGTTGGCAAAACACAGTCACACATATCAACACCTCTTTCGAAACCACCGAGAATATAATCCAGTGAGCCAACGCCCATAAGATATCTAGGCTTATCTTCAGGGAGATATTTAATTGCGTAATCGACCATTTTGAAACAGACATCTTTCGGTTCGCCAATTGAGGTGCCGCCAATTGAATATCCAGGGAAATCCATCTTGGATAGCTCTTTAGCGCAGTTTTCTCTCAGATCTTGGAACTCGCCGCCTTGAACAATTCCAAAAAGCGCTTGGTCTTTTCTAGTGTGTGCATCTAAACCTCTTTTAGCCCATCTAATGGTTCTCTCGGTTGAAGCCTTAGCATATTCATAGGAAACAGGATAAGGCATGCATTCGTCAAACGACATAATGATATCGGCGCCGATTGCTTCCTCAATTTTTATGACAGATTCCGGCGTAAATAATTCTTTATCACCGTTGTAATCGTTTCTGAATTCAACACCCTTTTCGGTGATTTTTCTTTGAGATTGCAGCGAAAATACCTGGAATCCGCCAGAGTCGGTAAGCATTGGACCATCATAACGCATAAAGTTATGAACGCCACCCGCCTCCTTAACGATATCTTCGCCTGGCCTCAAATGAAGGTGATAAGTATTGGCAAGGACAACCCCCGCTCCCATATCTTTAATCTCTTCAGGCGATAATGTTTTAACTGTTGCTAAAGTTCCAACAGGCATAAACATCGGAACCTCAACATCACCATGCGGAGTGTGAAGTATTCCGTATCTTGCTTTAGTCGTTTTGTCGACATGCTTAATTTCTAAGTAAAAGTTCTTATTATCCATACGCGGAGATTTTACGACTAAATTGATTAAATTACCATCGAGCACCTAATTAAATAGGTGAAGAAAAGAAAACAACATTAGCAATATGAACTTAAAAAATCCGTCAATCAAAAACGGATGCACATACATCAATGACCAAGGTTAGCAATGTGTTTCCTTATTCTTCAAAATCTCTGCCAGCCCGCCTTGAGCAGTCTCTTTATATTTGCTTGAAAGCGAGTCTCCGGTAATCTTCATCGCAGAAACCACATTATCGAAAGATACCTGATTTTTATGCAGAGGTGATATATATTTCGCATAAAGAAATGCGTTATATGCACGTAATGCGCCCATGCCGTTTCTTTCAATGCATGGTATAACAACAAACCCGTCAACAGGATCGCAACTAAGCCCAAGGAAGTGTTCCATCGCACATTCGGCCGCATACTCCATTTGATATAAGGAATTTCCGTCAATGAAAACCAAAGCTGCAGCAGCCATTGAACTGGCTGTCCCAATCTCTGCTTGGCATCCTCCAATCGAACCGGCAATTGATGCATTTTGCTTAACGACATTTCCAATCATTCCAGCTACGTAAAGTGCATCTCTTAATTCTTCAAGGGTTTTGCCACAATACTTATAACCATAATATAAAACAGATGGCAAAACGCCTGATGAACCGCAAGTTGGTCCCGTAACAACTTCGCAACCCGTTGCACTATTCTCGGCCACCGCGTAAGCGTATGCGGTAATTAGCATCTCTCTTCTAGCCTCCTGATCGCTGATTTCAAGAGCTCTTTTTTCAATTTCACCCGCACATCTATAATACTGAAGCCTTGGGTTGTTATTTGTAGGGATTTTACCTGTTCTTTTTAAACCATCTTCAATGCATTTAAACATTGTTTCCAAAATTGTCATTAATTCATCGTCAATTGAAGGTTTTTCGAACATTAAGCACAATTCTTTAATGGTTTTTAGGCCGTTTTTGCTCATATATTCCTTAATTGAAGCGAAATCTTTGAACGGATAAATATCTGGCTCATTTACGCTCAAATCATCGGGCGAGGATATCTCACCTCCACCTAGTGAATAATAAACGCTTTTAATAGAACAATTATCAACATCTGAGTGGAATTCGAAGTCCATCTTTAAAGGGTGTTCAGTCGGTTCTAACGGTTTTAAATGAAAATGAACATTATACCCTTTAAAAACATTTGAAATGGCATCCTGGGTTTTGTGCCCGCCACCCGTCAGCGCCAAGGAACCATAAAGATTAACATCTATATCGCCTTTATCATCATCAAGTAGCCTTTTAAACGCTTTAGCACAGTTTGATGGTGCGATTGTGTGAGATGATGATGGCCCAGGGCCAACTCGAAATAGCTTTGCAATTGATTTCATATGAATATCTGGTTTTCTTCCAACACAATAATATAAGCAAAATAAAATTTTGCCTATATTTTTACAAATAATATCATTATTATTTTCAATGTATGAAAACGATGATCGTCTTATCCGCTTTACCTGGAAGCGGCAAAAGCACTTGGAGCAGGAAATTTGTTGAAGAACACAAGAATACCCATATTGTAAGCTCTGACGACATCAGAAAAGAAATATTCGGAAAAATCAATTGCTTTGATAACGAACCATTGGTTTGGAAGACATTTCTTGATAGGCTAAATTATCCATATGATGATTCTGATGAGGATGTCTACGTAATTGCAGACGCTACAAATCTTCAAAATAAATTCCGCGAATATTACAATGTGAATACACCTGGATTCGATAAACATATTCTTGTCTTGTTCGACATCCCATATGAAATATGTCTCCTCCAAAACAAAATGCGCGATTCAGATAGGATAGTACCTGAAATTGCGATGGAAAAATTGAGAAAAGAAATGGAAGAACCGTCTAACAAAGTAATCGAACTGTATGATGAAATAATTCATGTAACCGACTACAACAAATCGCTGATTAAATAAAAGCGTTCCAAATTAAGATCCGGAACGCTTTTTAATTTCGATTGACTATGCGACTGATTACTTGGCTTTCTTATTATTTGGGAAGGCAACAACTGCAAGTGCAAGGCACAAGAGAGCAACGCCGAAGACTATGAGCATAACGTTATACGATACTGCCCATTTTGCATCACCGAGAACGCCAACGTACTTGTTGCAAACAATGAATCCGCTTGTCATGTTGCTGTTTGACCATGTGAAATTCATTATCGCGAGTGTGATTAAATCAGCGCCGGCAACAAGAGAAGCTCCGGAAACTGCAACAGAAGCAGCCTTTGCTACACCTTTTTTAGAAGTGAGTTTAGAAACAATTGAAGCAACTAAGATTGCAGCACCAATAACAGCGATTGCAATAAGTTGGAATTGAACTCTGCCAGCGTAAACAGCCTGAACTGTCGATTTATTAAGGAAGAGCAAGCTCAACAGAGGAAGAACAAACATTGGAACACCAGCTGTCAAACCGGCTAAACCTAAGGCTGAGATAAGAGGTGTCGAGTCCTTTCCGTCGAATAATTTGACTGTCGGGATATTGACAGCGATTAAAAGGCCGATTGCAAAAATGACACACATTACAATGACGAACCAAATGGATGATTCACCTGCTATCACGCCATAGAACAATCCACCATTGATGATGAAGAAGATTGCAGCAAGCCAGCCTTCAGCAATGAAGCATGCAAACGAATTAACGACATCGGCATCTGAATTGTTTTTGAACGCTTTAATAGCATCGATTACGCCTTTAACGGCAACTCCTGCAATGGCGATACCTATAACCGCTAATTCGAAATAAATAACATACGAGCTGGAGATGAGTTTTAACTCGTCTGAGAACTCAATGTATGTCGTATTAGCCGTAAAGTATCCAGGAACGACGAATACTCCAAAATAGATTCCTAACGCACCAAAGGCGAGGAAGAGTAAAGTGTGAAAAACCAAGCTTAGGATTTTCGAAGTGTCTGTATATTTCATATCCAACCTCACAAAACGACCGAACCAAAAGTGATTGCGACGCTCAATAATTAAATGCTATTCGATTTTAATAGTCAAATTATAAATTTGGAAAATTTTAGCTACTCTGATGCTAGCAAGGCGCTTAGAAGAGCCCATGAGAGATTAAAACCTCCGCAAATTCCATCTATATTGACCGATTCACCGATAAAATAAACGTCTTTTTCTCTTTTTGACATAAGTTTCGAATCAAGCTCTTTTGTACTGATTCCACCGATAGTTACCTGCGATGATGAGAAGTCATAAACGTCTTTTATGGTAAAGAAAATGTTCTTCAAGGCATGTGCCCAATACTCGGGAGATTGTTTCCCGCTCTTAGGCAACAAGTAATTAATAAGTTCCAAAGAAACGAAACCAAGCATGTAGTCTTTGCTGATTTCCGCGGATTCTTTTATCATCTCAAGTAAAACGCCCTCGCTATACTCCGGGAATAAATCCACTTTGAGTTTTGCATCATCGACATCTGTGTATGTTCTGGCATAAATAGATTCAACATTGAAAATAACAATTCCAGAAATACCATCATCTTTAAACAGTACTTCTCCTTCTTCGCCATAAACATTTTGACCGTTGATCAAAAGCGAAACGAAGGCCTTATGACGTTGCCCTGAAATCGATTTAACTTTTTCTTTGAGAATGATTGGACAAAGCCCTGGCACTAAAGGATCGACATTATAACCATGATCGGCAATCTCATTGAATATTTCGCCATCACTGCCAAGTTTCGGAGTCGAGGCACCACCTGTTGAGAAAACAATCGCATCGAATGGTCCTCTGCCATCCAGATAATAGCCATCGTTTCTTTTTGAATAAGACTCAATTTTTATTCCGGTTAATACCTTTATGTTTTTATCTTCCAACAGCCTTAAAAGCTGATTTAAAAAATTTTTTGCGCTATAGGAAAGAGGATATACGAGATCGCCTTTCTTCATTAACGGTATTCCCCACTTCAAAAACAACGATTCCAAATAGGCATATGGATATTTATTTAATACATATGTCATAAAAGGAGCATCATTGAAATACTTTGGGGAAATAGACGAGTTCAAAAGATTGCAATGGCCGTTTCCCGTTGCAAGAATCTTCCTTCCTGGCCTTAATTCCTTTTCAAAAATGGTGATGGAATCTTCTGGATGTCTATCTTTCCTGAGAAGTGAATAATAAATTCCGGATGCGCCCGCACCAATCACCGCAATGTTCATGTCTATATTGTACCAATTTATGCAGCAAATGCATTTTTCCTTTTAAAAATAGCGGAAAAATGGACATAATTAGCCGAAATGAAAAAGTTGATTCTAGTATGCGGTCCAGCAGCAATCGGCAAAAGCTCCTTCTGCAAAAAATATCAAGACACTCACCCAAATGAAGATGTAAGAATCGTCGCCGCGGATGAGGTGAGAAAAGAAATGTGCGGTTCATATAAAGCCTTCCCGCCAGGAAATAGCATGAAGCCGGTTTACAAAAAGATGATCGAAATCATCAAAGGAATGAGCGATGAAGCAAAGAATCTAACCATCATGTTAGACACGACGCTTTTGTATGATGAATTAAGACTTTACTTTATCGAACAACTTCCAATGTTCGAATATAGATGCCTATATCTTCTCAAACTCCATGATTACACAATTTGCTTAGTGAGAAATAAGCAAAGAATCGAAGAGAAATGGGTTCCTGAAGATGTAATTCTATCTATGGCGAATAATTATCATGACCCATCACCCGAAGTCATTGCAAAATTCAACGAATACAAGGAATTCTATGTAGACAATTAAAAAAAATACGCGGGAATTGCGTATTTTTTTATTGTATAAGTTATTTTGAAGAACCTGACTCTTCTCTCTTATTAATCT
>CAVIJK010000008.1:0-53202 GCA_963643345.1 bacterium
AAAATACGCGGGAATTGCGTATTTTTTATTGTATAAGTTATTTTGAAGAACCTGACTCTTCTCTCTTATTAATCTCTTCGTTGACCATTCTCCAAGCTTTTTCTTTAGTCATCTTGTGATATCCAGGGCCCAAAGTTTTATCGAGTTCTTCATGGAATATCTTCTTGAATGATGAAGCAGTGACAAGCTTTGGCTCTTCATCTTCTTTTTCAACAGGTGCCGGAGCTGGCTCCTCTTCCACAACAATCTCATGTTCCTGAACCACTTCTTTCTTAGGAGCTTTGAAGATGACGAATTTTCTGGTTAAGTAATTATAGAACATTGTAACGATTGTCTTAACACAGAATACCGCGACGAAGCACCAGAATGCTATTCCACCTTCGTTGAATAATTCTGACCATGAGACTCTGGTAATATCGTATGTGATGCCAACGTTCCAAGCGGAATTGCAGAGGAAAACGCCGCCTTCTTGAACGCCAACTCCAATGCATAAACCAAGGAATCCGAGGAAGAAATACGTCCAGAATGCTTTCGCTGATTTCGTATTGACCTTCTTGTCGACGTTTTGGAAAACCCAGAGGCGCGAAAGAACGAAATTAACGCATGTTGAAATAATAAATCCAACCGTGATTGCAATCGCAAACGCAACATAGAATCCCCAGTTCTCAATCTGAGATAAATTGGATTCGAAAATTTTGAGCATGCCGAACTGGCAACCAAAATCAACGAGTGTGCACACTACTCCAGTAACGCAGAAACGAAGTATTTCTCTAAATAAGGATTTCTTCTTTTTTGTTTTCTTTTCGTCTAGCGCCTTCTCCGCGGCATCAGCTTCCACGATTGTTGCATTTCTCTTTTCTTCAACGCTGAGAGAAATGTCTTCAGAGGTCTCCATCTTCTTCGCTTCGACCTCGACAGCGGTTTCTTTATTCTTTTTCATAAATGTATTCTATCAAATTGTTATTACAGTTGGTCAATTTCTTTTAAGAAATCTTGGCTGCTTGCATCGCTTGGCATTCTCCAATCACCTCTCGGAGAGATTGATACAGTACCGACTTTGACCCCGTCTGGAAGACAACTCCTCTTGAATTGGTTCTGGAAAAATCTCCTATAAAACTCCCTCAACCACTTTTTTATTGTCGTATCATCATATGTATCACCATGAGCCTGTTTTGCTATGTAGAACAATTTCTTAGGTCCATAACCGTTTCTAAGGAAATGGAAGATAAAGAAATCGTGAAGTTCATATGGCCCAATTTTGTCTTCGGTTTTCTGAGCAATCTGGCCATCCTTTCCAGTAGGAAGCAATTCGGGACTAATTGGAGTGTCAATGATATCAAGCAATGGCCTTTTAGCTTCTTCATGCATCAAAGCGTAGCCATGGCAAAGATATCTGACCAAGGTCTTTGGAATCGAGGCATTGACGCCGTAATTTGACATATGGTCGCCATTATATGTGCACCAACCAAGGCAAAGTTCGCTTAAATCGCCCGTACCAATCATCAATGCATTGAGGTCGTTTGCCAAATCCATCAAAACTTGGGTTCTTTCCCTAGCTTGGGCATTCTCGTATGTGACATTGTGATTTTCTTCATCGTGTCCAATGTCCTTAAGATGTTGGAGAACCGATTTTTTAATGTTAACTTCCTGAAATGTCACTCCTAAGCAGTTTGCCAAATCCAATGCGTTATCATGTGTTCTAGATGAAGTTCCAAAGGCCGGAAGAGTTACGGCATAGATTCCTTTAAGGTCATAACGCAATTTCTTGAATGCCTCAACCGTTACAAGTAAAGCAAGGGTAGAATCAAGCCCGCCGGACAAACCTATTATCGCTCTATTTTGTCTTACGGTCTTCAAACGCTTGACAAGCCCCTGAGCCTGAATGTCCAAGATTGCTTGAACTCTATTGAAATCTATCTCTTTATCGTTGGGTATAAATGGATTCTTGTCATATCGACGATAGAGTTTATCTTTTAGCTTTATAACCTTGTCAAAATAGATTGTTTGATATCCCCTTTCGATAGGATTCGAAAACGTCGTCATCTTTCTTCTTTCCGATAACAAACGTTCTACATCAGTATCAGCGATAGCCTTTTCCATTGTAAAAACCTTGGTTTCTGCAAGAATATTGCCGTTTTCTGCAATGATATTGTGTGATGAATAGACTAAATCGGTAGTCGACTCTCCATCGCCGGCATTGGCATAGGCATAACAACAGCATAACCTTACAGAAGTCGTTGAAATCAAGTTTCTTCTGAATTCTTTCTTGCCCACTACTTCATTGGAACCCGAGAGATTCAAGATGATGTCGCATCCCGCCAAAACCAAACCAGTAGATGGAGTCTGAGGAACCCATAAGTCCTCGCATATTTCGATTCCGATCTTAATCTTTACATATGACTCATCCTGGAACATGAGTTTTGAGCCAAATGGATACTGATGACCTCTGATGGTGATGGTGCAGTTTTCCTCTGGTGCCGGAGCAAAATGGCGAGCCTCATAATATTCTGAGTAATTAGGAATGTTGGTTTTAGGGACAACGCCCAATATTCTCCCTTTTTGCATTACGATAGCGCAGTTATAAATGCTGTTACCCAAACGTAGTGGAGCGCCAAACGTAAAGAATAAATCGCTGTCTTTTGTGGCTTCCCTAATATCGTCGATCGCCTTATCAGAATTATCTAAAAGAACTGTGGTTAAAAATAAATCGCCACAAGTGTAGCCGGTTAAACATAATTCTGGCAGAACAAGGATATCCGTATTAATCTCATCGGCTTCTTTAACGGCTTGAATGATCCTTTTTTTATTTTCCTCAATGCCACAGACACTAACTTCGATTGACTGCGTGCATATACGCACAAAACCCAAAGGAGTTGACTGTTCTTTAAACTCCATTGATGACTGCCTCAATGTTTCCGGTTCTTTGATATAGTCCGTGCCAGTCGGCATTATCTTGTCGTAGGTTTCCGGAGAAAGAACAACAAGGTCTAGATAGCCATTTTTTGTTATGAACAAAGTGCCATCATTCTCGTTGAGGTCATTTTCTAATTTGTTTGTGTCTCTTAAGGAAGAAATTGGTTGTATTTTATTTTTCATGCCAAAATACTACCATAATTTTGACATTTGTTAATAGCTATCTATTGATAGCCCATTTAATAACATCTTTATCGCTCTGGTGGGTTACGGTTTTAAGCGCTTCCTCAGGTGTCATCCATGAGATTGATGATACTTCCGATTCCTGCGCAATCGTATCTATATCAGAAGCAACGGCCCTAAAGAAAACGACTTTCTTAACGCGTCCAGGAAATGGTGAATAATAAATGAAATAAGAATCGTCGCCTATTATTTGCGCATCTAAGTTGGTCTCTTCTTTAATTTCTCTTAAAGCGGTGTCTTTTTCGCAGTTATCGCAGGGCTCAACATGGCCTTTAGGAATTGAATAATGACCACCAGCCATATGTTCAACAAGGATTTTTCCATCATGGAACACCACTGCACCGCAACTCTTCTCTTGTTTATGAAGTAAATTGCATAATGTTGCAATCTTGTCATCGCTTAAACCGATGGACTTGAAATATTCGATTGGAGAACCGAATCTCTTCTTAAATTCTTCAATAACTCTAGGCAAGAAATTGACGTTTGGTTCTATAACGCAAGGCGGTAATAGGGGTTTGCCATTTTTGAACGCTTTGGAATAAAGCTTAGGTAATAGAGGATATGTAACCATGTAGTCTGCACATATGTCACTGAAGGATACTCCAGCAGCCCAAAGCAAAAGCAAAGAGTATGCCCCGGTTCTATCTTTTCCCGCGGTGCAGTGAATAATGCATGGTTTCTCGCAATCTGCGATAGTTTCGAGAATTTGCTTGGAATTTGCAGGATTTTCAAACATTTCCATGTAAGATTCGACTGTGTCATCGAAATCTTTAGGTATTCTTCCTCCGCCATTAACGCATATTTGATACGTCTTAATTCCCGGGACACCAAATGTGCAGTCTGGACGCTCAATGCAATTATCCGGCGTTCTAAAATCAATGACAGTTTTCACACCCAGCGATTGAATCTTCTTCAGATCATTTGCGGTGCCATCGCTTAAATCGCCAGACCTAAAGATGACTCCAAATGAAGTCTCACCATATTGCGTTTCGTATCCGCCTAAATCACGAAAGTTTTCGATTTCTTCAAAATTATAATGCCTTGCCATAGCAATAAGTCTAATTGAACGAACAAAAAAAGAAAGCCATTTTCAGGCTTTCAAATCTTGAATTATCCGAGTTTAGATTATTCAGCAGCAGTTTCCTCGACTGCTTCTTCCTTCCTTGCGAGGGATGCTTTTGCCTTTGCTTCAAGCTCAAGTCTCTTCTTTGAGAATGCAGCAGCGACCTTAACAACGACGAAGAGTGTTAATGCAACGATGAGGAATGAAATAATAGCGTTGATGAATGTTCCCCAGTCGATAACAGCAGAAAGGTTGTAAGTGTATGTTGATCCGTGAAGTGTGTATTTGCTTGTAAGGAATGTCTTAGCGGATTCGATAAGGTTAGGGTTTTCATCGAGGTAGTTAGCGTTAGTAGCAATTTGAGTTGCATAGTTTTTTTCTGCGACTGTTGTAGCTAATGTTTGTAAATCAGCAGCAGCGAACTTTTGTCCGATGCCATCAAGTCCTTTCTGAGCATCATTTAATGCTGGAAGGACTGTAACCAAGCCTTTTAAGCCTCCAGGGACTGCCCATGTGCATAAGCTTAACAAGATGTTGGTTAATGCTGTAACGATTGTATTGAATGCGCCGCCGATGATGACACCAACTGCCATATCGAGAACGTTACCACGGCTAATGAATGCTTTGAAATCTTTCCAAAGACTTTTTACTTTGTTTTCTTTTGCCATAATGATTATGACCTCCAATTTCCGTTAGATATTCTACTATCTAAATCCGTAATTAAAAGAAAGAGCGACTATTTTTTTACAATTTGTGGATTCTAAACCATTTTTGGTTGCCAATTTTATGTTTTTTAAATCACATAAAGCGGTTTCTTAACCATAGCAAAAGGAACTGATGGAAGGTAGAATATAGAACCATGAGAGAAATAGTTTTATCAGAAGAGCAAATCAATGGTGTTTGCACACGACTTGGACGTGAATTAACCAACGAATTGAGGAATGAGGAAAAATTCCCGGTCTTCATTGGCGTTATGAATGGGGCACTGCCGTTCTTAATGGATTTGGTAAGAAAAGTAGATTTAGAATTCTATATGGACTTTATTCAGGTCTCATCTTATTCAGGGACGCACTCAACTGGAATCGTTCAATTGAAGAAAGATGTCAGTTTCGACCTTGAAGGAAGAACGGCGGTCATCGTTGAAGACATTGTTGATACAGGCTTATCGATGGCATACCTCATCAATCACGTCAAATCCAAAAATCCAAAAAGAGTGTTAGTTGTTTCCTTGTTCGACAAAGAGACATCAAGAAAAAACGATGTCAAAGTAGATTTTGCCGGGGTTAAGAATTTCGGAAATCAATTCCTTTGCGGATACGGCCTTGATTACCAAGAAATGTATAGAGCGGTTCCTTACGTTTTCAATCTTTCGCCTGAAGAAAAAGAAAGAATCGACGCGAAATTTGTCGAAGAAAAGAAATAAACATATAAAAACTCGGCTTCAAAACCGAGTTTTATTTTCCTTGAATTAGTCGTTAACCTGGGTACCAAAGATACGATCACCGCAGTCCCCTAATCCTGGGCAGATATAAGCATTGCTATTGAGCTCTCTATCAAGAGCGCCTACATAAACCGGAATATCTGGGAATTTTTCTGCAAACGCCTTAACGCCTTCTGGTGCAGCGATGATACAGATGAATGTGATGTCTTTGACTCCGTGTTTGTGGAGCGATTCAACTGCATCGATTGCAGAGCCGCCTGTTGCTAGCATTGGGTCAAGAAGGAAGACTTTCATCTTTGAGATGCTTTTTGGAAGCTTGCAGTAGTATTCAACTGGAGTGTGTGTCTCCTCATTACGATACATGCCAAGATGACCAACGTGCGCGTTAGGGATTAGTTCTATCATGCCATCGACCATTCCAAGTCCCGCTCTTAAGATTGGAACAAAACAAATATCTCTTCCTTCAACCACTGGCTGAACAGTCTTTTCGATAGGTGTCTGAATCTCAGCATCCTGGGTTGGAATTGATTTGAAAGCCTCATATCCCTCAAGAACCGCTACTTCTTTAACGAGTTGTCTAAACTGAGCGGTTGGAGTGTTGACATCTCTCATCTTAGATATTTTGTGTTTGAGCAAAGGGTGCTGAACGAATGTGAAATTTGTGTATTTTGATAAATCCATTGACCGGACCTCCATATATAATCCTTATCAAGTTTAATAAGGCAAAAGGAAATGAAAAGAATTTTCTTGCAATTCAAACCAAAAAATAAAAAAGTCTCGATAATCACGAAGTTTTTCTTTAAGGGAGGATTTATAATTTTATTATACTGCCGCTACATTTTCAATATAAAAACGACTTCTTGAAAATCTTTTGAATTATTGTCATTAATTGATTGACTTAACAACTATATAGAGGAAAATAACCGACGGAAAAAGCGGGGAGGAAAATATGGCGCTACATGAAACGTTTAATCTAATTCCATCTGGCGTCGGCATTTCTTTTGTTACCCCAATAGTTTCCATGCGTTAAAAATCGACTCGGTATCAGTGCCGAGTCTTTTTTTAAGAAGATTCAGGAGGAAACATCAATGGAAAAGAATCTTGTCTTAGACGTTGAAGAGAATCCTAAGAAATTGTCTCACTGGCTCCTATTCGGAATCCAGCACGTCTTAGCGATGCTCGTGGCATGTATCACCGTGCCTCTTATCACCGGCTTGCCTATCGCAGCCACATTAATTGCCGCTGGTATCGGCACCTTGTTCTATATTTTCGTCACCAAGAAGAAGTCACCAGTCTTCCTCTCATCATCATTCGCCTACATCTCACCAATGAGCTCAGCACTTGCTGTTGGTCTCATCAACGATGCTGGCGGTAAAAACTATTTTGCCCTTATCCTTGGCATGCTCTTCGTCGGACTTGTCTACGTTGCAATTGCCGTCATTATCAAGTTCGTCGGAACAAAATGGTTAAATAAAGTTCTCCCTCCGATCGTTGTTGGACCAGTAATTATGGTCATCGGCTTAGGACTTGCAACGTCCGCTATTAACAATTTAACTGGTGTTAATACCGGAAATGAAGCAGATTACAATTTAATCAAAATCCTTTGCGGTCTTATCGCGATGTTCGCTACGGCATTTGCGTCCCACTACGGTAAGAACAAAATGATCGGTTTAATCCCATTCATCATCGGTATGGGATCAGGCTACATCGCTGCACTCTTATTCACAATCTTCGGTTCTGTACTCGGCAAGAACCAATACTTTGCAATCGTTGATTTCACACCATTCCAAGATTTGGTCAATGGCTTTAAATCGGGTAATGCCGGCGAAATCATCGCTCAAATCTTCAACTGGAAGTTGTTTAAACCAAACGATCCTGAATCATTCATGTTCTTGAGATTCGAAGCAATCAAGAACTTTGATTGGGCAACAATTGGCACAGTTGCGCTTCTCTTTATCCCAGTTTCACTCGTCACAGTCTGCGAACACATTGGCGATCATGAGAACCTTGGAAACATCATCGGCCGCGACCTCTTAAACGGCGAACCAGGCATGACAAGAACCTTAACGGGTGATGGTGTTGCAACAGCTATCTCCGGCGCACTTTGCGGCGCTGCGAACACCACATATGGTGAAAATGTTGCAGTTGTTGGCACAACAGGAATCGCATCAACAAACGTTGTTCTTCTTGCCGCTGCTATGTCTATCGTTATCGGTTTCTTCACCCCATTCACCGCGTTACTTGAAACGGTTCCAGCCTGCGTTACAGGCGGTGTTTCATTAATTCTTTATGGATTCATCGCTTCCTCAGGCGTTAAGATGCTTATTGCAGAAAGAATCGATTTCGGTAAATCAAAGAACATCTTCATCGCTTCAGTTATCTTAGTCGCCGGCATCGGCGGATTAGCCTTCAACTTCGGCGAATATGTCAAAATCACATCAACTGCAGTTGCTATGATTCTTGGTATCATCCTCAACTTCGCATTAGTCGATAAGGATGAGAAAAAAGTAGAAGAAAAGCCAGCGGAAGAAAACGAGCCAAAAGCTGAATAACTATTAGCAAATCAAAAAGGTTGTTGTAGAAAGCCTCGCAAATAGGCAAAGGTGGCAACAACCTTTTTATTTTGTCTATTGAAAATTAGTTTATAACTTTCGTGGTTGAGGAATTGGAAAAAGGGCCGTTTTAGAAACCAAATAGATTTCCAATAGACCCTTTATATTAATAATTTAAGAATTAATCGTCAGCGCCTAAGGCTTCAAGCCCTTTGGCGTTCTTTGCCTTGTCATTCTTGTGTGGAGCCTTAACAAAGACAAAGATAATTCCCGCTATGAGCATCAAAACGCAGGAGTAGATTGGAAGAGCGTTCCACGAACCCACCGCCATGAAGATAAGACCAATGAGGATTGGGGTTACGGATTGAGCAAGCATTGATGCCGTGTAGTATAGTGATGTGAATTTCCCAAGCTTGTCAGATGTGCAATAGTCGGTAACAAGAGGGAAAGAACAAATATGAATTAGGGATGTTCCAAGACCGACGATTGGAGTAATTATATAGAATGCCCAAGGGAAGGAAGAATCAAACGTTGGATTTGCGGCTTGTTTAGTGACTGCGCCGATTATCGCATAGGCGGCATAACCCAGCGCAACCGTGCAGATCCCTGTCAAAATTGTCCATTTACGGCCGATTTTATCCGCGATTGGTCCTGCAATTAAGAATCCGCAAACGGAGGCCGCACCGGAAAGAACGGTCATAATCGCGCCACCGCCGGATGAAGTATTAAAATGGAACATCAAGTAGTTCGTCTGGAATGTCTCAATTCCATTTAAAGACATAAACCAGAATACTTCTGCGACAAGAATAAGCGCAAGGTTTCTTAAATTGTTCTTTGAAAGCTTGCCGCTTGTTGTAACTTGTTCTGCAGATTCGCCCATTGCATCGCCACGTGCGATTTCCGCATCTAGTTGTTCGTGCAACTTGTTTTCTTTAACTTTAATAAGCAAGATTGCAAGTGAAACGAGAAGCACCACCGATGAAACGATGAACGGAATCTCAAGTGTCCACAACGACCTTGCAGTACCATCCATATATGAAGTAACAGCAATGACGATACCAAAGATAGCGCCGATTGCACCGCCGACATATCCAACAACATTGATAATGCCATTCGCTCTACTACGCAATGGTTTTGGAGTCAAATCAGGCATCAAGGCGACGGCTGGAGAACGGTAAGACATCATGAACATAATGACAACAATCATCGTGCAAATCATGCCAATTAAGGAAGCCGTGATATTGTTGGTGTTCTCCATTCCCATATTGAAGAATAAAGGAATCAAAGGCAAAACAAAGGCAGTCACAACGGATCCGACAATAATAAATGGCATTCTTTTGCCAAGCTTCGAATGAGTCTTATCTGACCAGTGACCGAATAATGGCATCATGAACAGAGCGGCGATATTATCTAACGCCATGATGATTCCGACTTTCCACTGGATTTTCAAATAGTTCTCTGAAGTTATATACCCATGAGCCAAAATGTCTTTCATCTTGGTAAATCCAGCAGCGCTTGCAGCTGCTATTTCTTTAGGATAATCGCTCTTAGCAAAAAGCATTGCAAGCATCGGTGAGCAATATGTGTTGTAAAGTTGCCACACCAACAAAATGCCAAAGAAAGCCAAACCAATCCAAATCGTTCTCTTCAAATAATCTTTGGAGAATTTCATTGCACCGGAACCACTTTGGACAGAGGAGTTTTCATTTTCCATACAGTGTTTTCCTTTTCTAGTTGTATTAACTATAACACTACCCCGATAAATATAAGAGTGGCAAAATCGGTAATTTATTATTAAAAAGGAGAACTGCATGATATATTTTTGGCGTATTTTGAAGGGGGGAACTACTTATGGCGGAAGAAGGCGCAGAAAATAAGGTTAGTTTTTGGGCCAATCTAAAAGATAAGACAATGAAGACCACCAATGGGATGGCCATTGGCTTATTCGGAACCTTAATTATCGGAACGATATTCGATTTGTTCGCAAAAATTCCGGGATTATCAATAATTTCCAGTTGGTCAACAGTCATCAAAGGATTGATGGGGGCCGGAATCGGTTTAGGAGTAGCGCTCTCGCTCAACAAAAAAGGCGTGACAGTAGTCGCCGCTATGGCATCCGGCATGCTGGGCAATTCAATGTTCAACTGGTTGCCTGCAATCGACTCTACCGGAAATAATATTCAGTTCACGATTACATCGATTTCAGATCCATTATCTTGTTACATATCGGTTGTTTTGGCGATGCTCGGCATCAAATACATAATGCGGAAGAAGACGCCTGTTGACTTATTGCTCATCCCGCTTGTTGGGTTGGCAATTGGAATGGCCTATTCCCTTTTGTTATCTCAATGGGTTCACCAAGTCACTTTGTTCTTGTCACAAATCATCGAATGGAGTTTCAACATCAATGGAGTACTCTCCTTCATAATGTGCGTCATAGTTTCGGTTTTGGTCGGTATGGCCTTGACCGCACCAATATCATCTGTAGCCATCTGCGTTGCCATATCAATCGGCGGGACTAGACTTGCATCCATCGCTGCATTAATCGGATGCTGCACTCAAATGCTAGGTTTTGCCGTTCACACCGCTAGGGACAATAAATGGGGCTCAGTTATCGCTGTCGGTATTGGAACGTCCATGCTTCAATTCAAAAATATCATAAGAAAACCATTGGTGTGGTTACCAACAGTCATCGTATCAGCCGTTTTAGGCCCGTTAGCTTTAACATTCAATGATGCATGGTTTGTTGAAGATATGTCGGTGTCCGCTTTATCGGTATCGGCCGGCATGGGTACATCAGGACTTGTTGGCCCGCTCAACTTATGGTCATGCACGAATTACTGCTGGCAATCCATTGTTTGGGTCATCGGAATCTGTGGTGTTGCCCCACTTCTACTCGTTTTCTTAATCGATTTGCTATTTAGACATCTCGGTTGGATAAAATCTGGTGATTTCTCGCTTCAAAACGATTTATAAAGAAAAAGGCTTGATTTGCCGAGTTTTCCCTTTTTCCGCTACATTTGGTGATCGATTTTAACAACTAACGTATATCTAGTGTCGATTTGCTTTACTTTTACGCGAATTGTGTTGATTGTCTTTTCGATTGTGTCAGCATCGTATTCGAATGGCACGACGAGATCAAATATAACATTGATGTTGTATTCGCCATTTGTGATTCTTAAATCGTGGAATGTTAGCCTTCCATCTACTTCCTCAATTGATTTTTGAATAACGTTTTTAACCCTAATGATTTCATCGGATTTGTTATCTATTGGATCCATGTGGATTGTTAATAATAAGCCCAAAACATTCTGTGCTTTATTTTCTAATGCATCGATTATTTCATGTGCCTCAACAATATCGGAATCTTGATCGACCTCGCAATGAACAACCGCAAATTTCCTGCCTGGACCATAGTCATGAACCATTAAATCATGGCAGCCTATGATGTGAGAATCCTGAAGCAAAAAATCTTCAATGGATCTAATTTCTTCTTTGCTTGCCGGTCTACCAAGCAAATCTCCGATTGAGCCAACAACAATCTTAATCCCATTGATTATGATGATGACACCTATGACGATGCCAATGCCCCCATCAGCATAGAAGTAATAATCCTTAAACCAAAGATACGATGCAATTGTTACAAGGATGACAGCGATAGTCGTGATGACATCGTTGATAGAATCAGTTGCACTGGCTAGCAAAATCGAAGATTTAATTTTCTTTCCCAAATAACGATTGTATGAAAACATCCACAGCTTAACAAGAAGCGAGGCAGTTAAAATACCTATCGATATCCAAGAAAACGCCAATTCACCAGCTTCACCTTTTATGCCAGAAATTATCTTTTCAACGGAGGAGATAATAAGTTCAACGCCAACCACAATAATCACCATCGCAACAACCATCGTGGCGATATACTCAATCCTTCCGTGACCAAACGGATGGTCTTTATCAGGCTTTTTTGCACTTAGTTTTGCAGAGAAAATAGAAACTATTGATGAAAACATATCCGATAAGTTGTTGAAAGCATCGGATAAGATAGCAAGGGAATTCATAATAACGCCAATTGTTATCTTAAGAGCGAACAAAAAGACATTGCAAATAATGCCAAGCGTCCCACCTAACGTTCCATATTTAGAACGAATCTTTGGGTCTTCAAGATTCTCGTTTTTACCGATGAACCACTTCTCAAGCAAACGTATCATGGGAAATATGATAGTGCGATATATAAGTTAGTGTTCTCTAAAATTTCAAAAGAAAAACCCAAGCAAGAGGAAGAAGATATTTGCTCGGGTGTTTCCTTGATTTTAATTACGCTAGGACGCTGAGGATGGTGCCTGCCACCGCTAGACCAACATATGATACAGCCATCACTATCGACGAAATCGCAATCTTTTTAATGAATTTCTTTTTCATAGATATAAGTTAGTCCCTCCTAACTACACTCATACTATATAGTTAGTTATGACTAACTGCAAGAGTTATTTTAAAAAATGAGCAATCGTTATAGCTGCCCAATTTGTGATAAATATCTTTCAAGGATAATCATCGCCGCGGCGGAATCAATGCACGCTTTTTGCTTCTTACTATTCTTATTATTCGCATGTAGCATTGCCGAAGCTTCAACAGTTGAATTTCTCTCATCCACTTTATTAATATCAACTCCGGGAAATAACGGCTCTAATTTCTTGATGAACTTCTCCACTATTGGAGTCATCTCGCATGGATCTCCGGATGGAAATAACGGAAGACCAATCGCAATATGTTCAATTCTTTCTAATTCGATTGTCTTTAGAAATAATTTGATGCATTCATCATAGTCTCCAGCGTGAAATCTAACCTCTTTAAGAGGAGACACAAACATGCCAGATCTAGATATGGCAATACCAAGGCTGCCTTTTCCTAAATCAAGTCCAAGAATATTCTTTTGCATATGTGCATTATATTATAAAGATAGGTTCAGTGTGAAATAAAAGACGGCCGATTGGCCGCCTTACTTAGTTCTTTTATATTTCCTTTTTGTTTTTATTAACGTATCTGGTGAACCTAATTTCGTATTCACCGTCCATAATAGGCTCTCCAGGGTCAACAAGAACGAAATCTGGTTGTTCATCAAGATTGGTGAAGAAAACCTCTGCACCACCGTCCTTATTTACTTTTGTAAGCAACACTTCGTCTACATATGGGAGAGTTTGCCTATAGATTGATGCGCCGCCAACAACGAAGACATCATCATTGAGTGAATACTCTTTCATTTTTTTAAGGAACTCATCGAATGTGTGAACGTTTTCAACACCTTCGTAGTTATGAGTTACGTCTTGAGATAAGACAACGTTTATTCTTTTTGGCAATGGCTTTGAGCCTGGGAATGAAAGCAAAGTGTTCTCACCCATGAACACGACGTGCCCTCTAGTTGTTTCCCTGAAGTATTTCATATCAACAGGGAGATGGAAAAGAAGGTCGTTCTTCTTTCCAATACCGTATTTGTTATCTACGCAGAGAATTGATTTGATCATAATTAGATTGCCACCGGGATTTTCTTATCTAGTTTTTCGTATTCGTAATCGATTAATTCAAAGTCTTCGATTTTAAAGTCATAGAAGTTCTTAATATTTGGATTAACCTTAAGTTTTGGTGCTGGATGTTGTGGTTTTGCAATGATTTCCTTGACGATATCAACGTGTCTATCATAGATATGAGCGTCGCTGATAACATGAACTAAAGTGCCTGCTTTTAAACCGGAAACCTGGGCAAACATTATAAGCAACAATGAATATTGGAGTACATTCCAGTTATTAGCGGTAAGCATATCGTTGCTTCTCTGATTGAGGATTCCATTTAATGTATCGCCCGTAACATTGAAGGTCATCGAATATGCGCATGGATATAAATGCATCTCATGCAAATCCTGGAAGTTATAAATGTTGGTCATGATACGTCTAGACTGTGGATTGTGTTTCAAATCATAAAGGACTCTATCAACCTGATCGAATTCACCTTCTGGGTAAATATGTTTGATGCCCAATTGGTAACCATAAGCTTTGCCAATTGATCCGCTTTCGTCCGCCCACGAATCCCAAATATGGGAATGCAAGTCATGAACGTTGTTGGACTTCTTCTGCCAAATCCAGAGAAGCTCATCCAAACACGATTTGAACGCGGTTCTCCTGATGGTGAGAATTGGCAGCTCCTCTTGAAGATTGTACCTATTCACGATACAGAACTTCTTGATTGTGTGGGCTGGGGTACCATCTTCCCAATGAGGTCTAACAGGCAAATCTTTATCAGAGAAACCCGTTTCCATTATTTCTTTCATGTTCTGAATGAAAATCTCATCCGCTTTAGACATATTTATTCCCTCCGTGCTACGGATATTATAAAGAACCTTTTAATTTATTAAAGGGAAGAAAATCATTGCTAATATGAAAACGATTCCCGTTGGTTTAAAATGTAAATATGAATTACAGCGCAATAGATAATTACATCGATTATTTGATGACCTCGAAACCCGATATGCCCCTCTGGAATATCGAATCAATCAAACAGGGGAAGAAACCCGCTTGGAATTATATAGACGGATGCATGATGACCTCCCTCATCGAAATGTATAAGTCGACAGGTGATAAGAAGTATCTAAACTTTGTTTTATCGTTTGTTGATTATTATGTTTTTGAAGATGGGACAATAAGAGGTTATGACCCGACTAAATATTCAACCGACGACGTATGTGAATCTCGCATTTTGTTCGATTTATATGGATATACGAATAACGAAAAGTATCTTAAAGCCATTGAACTTACGTACACGCAGATAGAAAAACACCCTAGAACCAAAGAAGGCAACTTCTTTCATAAAGCGATCTACCACGACCAAATCTGGCTTGATGGGCTCTATATGATTCAGCCATTTTATACCAGGTATCAGACCGAGTTTGGCGGATGCAATTACACTGACATCGTCAATCAATTCAAAAACGTCAAAAGGATAATGTTTAATGAAAAAGACGGGCTATATTATCATGGGTATGACGAATCGAGAACGCTATTCTGGGCTGATAAAAAAACGGGTTTGTCTAAAAATTATTGGCTTAGGTCAATCGGGTGGTTTCTAACCGGTTTAATCGATGTTTATTCCTTTATGGATGATTCAAAAGCCCAGCAAAAACAGGAAATAGCGGGCATTTTCCAGGATTCCATCAAGGGAATACTAAGATACAAAGATCCCGAAACAGACATGTTTTACCAAGTCCCTAATTACCCAGGGAGAACTGGTAACTATCTTGAAACATCGGGCTCTTCAATGATTGCCTACGCAATACTAAAAGGGGCAAGACTTGGGATTTTGGAGTCCGAATATCAAAATATCGGAAAAGAGATATTTGAGGGCATTGCAAAGAAATGCATGTCAATTGGAGAAGATGGCTCATTAAACCTCAAAGGAATATGTCTCGTTGCGGGCCTTGGTCCCGAGAACAACTTAAGAAGAGACGGCTCGTACGAATATTATATTTCTGAGCCAGTCGTGGAAAACGACGCCAAAGGGGTTGGACCATTTATAATGGCTTATACAGAAATCAAAAAATTAGAGAAATAAAAGACGACCTGCATGGTCGCCTTTTCTTAAAGAAGCTTATTGATTAATTCGTGACTGGTCGCAATATCATCGCCCGTCACTCCCTCGAATATGAAGGTTGCCTCAGGACAATACTTTTTGGCATTTGCAACAATGAAATCAAAATCAACTATTCCTTTGCCCAATCCGCATTGGACCAATTTATCTCCCTCAACATAGAAATCTTTTAAATGAAGAATCCTTATATTCTCTTTGAATGTAGTCAAAGCCTTAAGGAAGATATCCTTATAATTTATGTAGTTACCAATATAAAGTAGGTTATATATGTCAATTGTGACTTTTAGATTTGGCGAATTGATTTCCTCGTACGCTCTTTTAAGCTGATCTACAGAATAAATGACGTGTCCCCAGGCTGGTTCCATTAGGATTGTCGTTCCATATTCTTCAGCCGTTTTAATGAGTTCACGGAAAACGGACATTGTTGCTTGGTATCCCTCTTCGGTTTGATTCTTAGGATTATATGTCCACTTGTCATCGTTATAGGATCCGGTTTCCGTTCCGACATATTTGCAATTGAAAAAATGTGCAAATCTCAGGTGTTCTTTGAAATATTCAATATTTTGGCGAACTAAGTCTTTATTCGAATGGACGGGGTTAAAGTAAGCGCCAAGCATCGAAACCTCAATATTGTTGTCCTTTAGAATATGGGCAACCGCTTTTGCGTTCTCTTCATTGAAAATGGGGTAATCTATAAACGATTTCTTAAATACAAGTTGCAGATAATCGAAATGGTTCGCTTTAGCTCTAGCAACCAAATCTTCAACCGTTCCCTTTGGTCCCAAATCATGACCGCGGATGCCAACAATCATAAAGTCACTCCGTCCTTGAAGATGGCAATCTCTTGGAAAGAATTCATTTCATTTTTTGTCTCTTCTCCGTTAATGATGGAGACGATTTTATCCAAAAATGACTCAAAGACCTCATCCATTGGTTCACCGTTAACAATTCTTCCGGCATTAAAATCGATCCATCCACTCTTGTTTGTGGCGAGTCTAGTATTGGTGGCAATCTTAACTGTTGGAACAAATGTGCCAAATGGGGTTCCACGTCCAGTCGTAAATAAAATCAATTGGGCTCCTGCACAGGCTAAGTTTGTACAAGCAACCATGTCATTTCCCGGACCATTCAAAAGATTTAGCCCTTTTGTGGATGCGGTATCACCCATATAAAGGACGTCCATAACCTTACTTAGCCCGGCTTTTTGAGTACATCCTAGGGATTTGTCCTCAAGGGTTGTAATTCCGCCTTGTTTGTTGCCAGGAGAAGGATTTTCATAGCAAACTTGATGGTGATCTGCATAGTATTTCTTAAATCCGTTGATTAAATTAACGACTTTTCCAAATGTTTCCTCATCCTTTGCCCTATCCATTAAAATTTGCTCTGCCCCAAACATTTCTGGAACCTCACTTAAGATAGTGATGCCGCCTTTAGAAACAATATAATCTGACATCATGCCGACAAGCGGGTTGGCACTAATTCCGGAGAAACCATCGCTTCCACCACACTTAAGTCCGATGGTTATGCATGATAATGGCATCTCAACGCGAACATCGCCTTTCATATTCTCGATCAATTCTTTGCAAAGTTTAGCGCCTTCCTCGACCTCATCCGAAACAGCTTGCGCCTTTAAGAACCTGACTCTATCCCGGTCGTATTCACCGAGGCTTTCAATGAAAGGCTCAATTTGATTATTTTCACACCCCAAAGAGAAGACCAAAACGCCTCCTGCATTCGGATGATGAACAATCTGACGTAAAGCCTTGATCGTGAATTCCATATCTCCGCCCAATTGGGAGCAGCCATAAGGATGTTTGGTTACTATAATTCCGTCAAAAGAAGAACAATCAACTTCTTCGATTACGCGTTGTTTAATAGCTTCTGCTTGTTCATTAACACATCCAACAAGCGGAACGATGATAAGGGAGTTTCTAACACCACACCTCCCATCTTTCCTCTTGTAGACCTTCACCATTCTTTCACCCGCGAATTTTTGAAGTTCCTTAAACGCTGGGTGGTACGAATATTCGAGTTCTCCGCTGAGATTTGTAGCGATATTGTGGGTGTGGACATGGTGCCCAGAAGCAATATTTTCAGTGGCGTGTCCAATTGGATAACCGTATTTCACAACATTTTCGCCTATCTTGATATCTTTGATTGCAACCTTATGCCCACATGGAATCTCGTCTAAAACTTCAATGTTTTCAACAACGTCCCCAATATGCAAATCAGTGAGGGCGACAACCACATTATCGTGCGGGTTAATTTTAAGTGTTTTGTTCATGCGGTCTCCTATTTATTAAAGTATCCATCTAAATCATAATACGGATCCAAATATTTTCTTGTGTTATAACACATTGTCCTAAACAAATTTTTTGATTGTTCGGGAGTGAGACAGTTACATAACGCCTGGTTTGCAAACGCTAAATAAAGTCCGTTCAAATCTCTCTTCTCGATTGCCTCAACCGTTGCATCGACATTTAAACAGCAGCGATGAACCAGATTACACACATTAATTGGTAACTCATTTGCAAGAATTGGCGCAATCTTATCGTTAGAGAACATGCAATTCGTTTCAACGATACTGCCCAAAGGCATCTGTGGCATTTGCCCACGATTTGGGAGGTTTACGTTGGTAACTAAATCACCCATGCCAAGCAAGGCCTTAAGTATCTCAACCGCTTCTTCATTGCTCTTCTCCAAGACAAATTCCTTTTCGCCATTTGCCATGGCAATAGTGTTTTTTATTCTTTCTTGTTGCTGCTTGATTCTAAAATCGACTGTCGTCAAGCGGAAACACCATTTATCAACTGTAGAGGGATCCTTTAGATACCAAGTTGATGGCATGAATTCGGCGAGATGACGATCGCCTGCCGCTGCCAACACGCCATATTTGTTATAAAGATCCATCTTAACTTTATTGCCGTAAGCAAACATATCATCATGCCAAGCGAATCTTCCGCGCGTATCGGCATATTCATAATAGCCATCCTCGAAGTATTTCTCTTCAAATTCCGGTATTAAGGATAACAAATCAATGTCTTTGTATTTAGCCTCTGTAATCCACGTAAAATGATTGATGCCGCAGGCGTCGGAATAGAAATCTTTTCTTGATATCTTGATTCCTCTAGTCTCTTGTAGAACTTTACACAAAAATTCTTGGGCGTGAAATACCTCGTGACAGCATCCAAAGGCTTTAACGTCTGGGAAGATTTCATAAAGTATTTTAGTGCACGCACTCATTGGGTTTGTGAAGTTAATAACCCAGGCTTTTGGACAAATATCTTTGATTTTTCTAGCAAAATCCTCGTAAATCGGCAATGTTCTCATCGCTCTAAGGACACCACCGGGACCTGCTGTATCTCCAACGGATTGATAAATGCCATAGGCTTCAGGAGCATGGACATCGCTCCTCATTTCTTCAAATGTTCCAGGCAAGATACTAATTACGACAAAAGTTGCCCCTTGAAGAGCATCTTCTAGTTTTTCGTAGACTTTATATTCAAAAATAGATTTCGTCTTTTGGCTATTGTTTATCCTCTCGCCGATTCTTTTATTTCTCTCGGCGGATTCAATGTCGATGTCGTATAAGGCCAGTTCGCCGCCAAGGCCATCAGAAAGAGCAAGGTCGCCCATGAATACGCGAGCCCACGCTTTTGATCCCCCACCTATATACGCGATCTTTATTTTTTTCATTGTTTCAAAAATTTAATCAAAGCAGATTTCATGCCATTTGCATTGATATCCTTGTAGTATCCAAGAACCGCATCGTGACAGTTAGAAAGCTTATTCAAGTCTTCTCCCCAGAAGTCGGTGTTACCTAAAACTGAGGTGACAATTTCATCTTCGCTCTTACCGTCTAGGCCTACAAAGAAGGCTAGATATGATGGGTCGTCTTTTAAAGCGATAACATCGCCATTCTCACGCTTGCCACCATAAAATTTAATCAACGCAGCAAGAGAGAACATCGCGTGTTTTGGTAATTGCCCTTTAAGCTCAAGATAATCCTTTACCGTTGGCAATACCCTGGCTTTGTATTTTGAAATTGAATTAAGGGCAATAGACATAAGCTCATGTTTTACAAACGGGTTCAAATAGCGTTCAAAGACAGAATTAGCGAATGAAACCATCTGATCGTGCGGAAGCTTTATTGTTGGAACAACTTCATCGAAAACGAAGTCATGAGCAAATTTTCCGACATTTGGATCCTCGATTGTTTCCATGACGCGATCAATTCCGTAAAGATATGACACAGGGACGATGCAAGTGTGGCAGCCGTTAAGAATCTTAACCTTACGCTGTTTATACGGAACGATTGAATCGGCATAAATAACGTTTAAGCCGACCTGATCACACGGGAATATTTCCTGAATATGCGCCTCTTTATCAAGAACCCACAAATGGAAGATTTCACCCTTTACAATCGAATTGTCGATATATCCTAACTCTTTTGTGATGTTTTCAATCTCATCACGTGGATATCCCGGAACAATGCGGTCAACAAGAGTCGATGTGAAGTGGCACGCATTCTCAATCCAAGAGACGAAATCTGCATCAAACCCCTTTATTTTTGCTAAAGCCAATACACATTTGCGGAGTTCTTCTCCGTTATGGTCGATGAGTTCGCAGCAAATAAATGACAAGCCTTTGTTCGCATTCCCCTTGAAGTGGTCGTAACGGTGTTTCAACAACGCTAAAGCCTTGCCAGGGAACGTTTTTGGCGTGACCGTGAAATCTGTATCGGATTCATCCAAAGTGATTCCGGCCTCGGTTGTGTTTGAGATAACGACCTCTAAATCTTCTGACTCTGCATATTTCAAGAATTTGTCATACTCAGCATATGGGTTGATAAAATCATCCAAGACATCAATCACTTGATGAGTTCTAACGACCTCACCATTGTTAATGCCCTGAAGATAAAGAGTGTATAAGCCGTCTTGCTTAGCGAGATCGCCAACTCTACCAAATTCTAAAGGCTGAACCACAACAACATGTCCACTATATTTCCCAGAATCATTCATCTTCTGGATGATCCAGTCAACAAATGCACGAAGGAAATTTCCTTCTCCGAATTGCATGACCCTTATAGGAGCGGTCTTCTTCTCAACGATTTTCGCACTTAAATTTTCCATATAAAACCCCTTGGCTATTTCGCGTGTTCTGTTATTTAGATTGTATAACAAAAAAATCCAAACGCAATCTGTTGTATACAAGACAATTTTGAATAATTTTATTATTCGGTTTTTGGTAAGAATTTATCGAAATGTTTCCAATTGTAGATAAGGAACGGGGCTTCGAAACATATCATGGCTATCCAACCAATCATCGTAGAGAAAGCTGCAGATTGCATTGGCCCTACCGAACACGCAATAAGGACGAACATAGAGATGACCCTAACCGTAATCTGCACTGTTGTAGAATAGAAAACCATATTAAGTTTCCCCGTCCCTCTAAAGAAACTCTGAATTGAGTTTGTGATGCACGGAAAAATGTAGAGGAAGCACATAATGGAAAGATAAGAGACTCCGCTATCTACAACAAGTTCTCGGTTCGCCACATCAGAACCGATAAACAAATTAAATACCGGCCTCCTAAGTAACCATATGGTGATTGAGATTAAAACACCATAAATAAGATTCATCGCAAAACCTGTTAGATATCCCCTTTTGCACCTTTCTTTTTTCCCCGCTCCTCTATTCTGAGCGACAAAAATGCTTGTGGCATGTCCAAAGTTTTGCCCAGGTGCAAAAACAAAATCATCAAGCTTAGATGCCCCTCCAAAAGCGGCGATATAATAAGCGTCAAACTTATTTATCTGCGTGGATATGGCATATTTACCAACGTACAAGACTATCTGTTGCATTGCAGAAGCAACCGCATATCCGGTTGAAACTTTAAGTAAGGCTCCATCAATCGCATATTCTTTAGGCGATAAAACAAGCAAAGATTTATAACGCAGTTTGCCATAAACAATTATCGAGATTGCCGACAATACTTGAGAAATCAACGTTGATAAAGCAACGCCGATAATCTCCATTTTGAACTGGGCGACAAACACCACATTCAAAACTATGTTAAGAGTGCAAGAAACGCCAAGGAATATAAGCGAGGCTAAAGAATCGCCCAACGCACGAAGATACGAAGCATACATGTTATACAAAAACGAGAACACAAGGCCTAAAGATGTAATCCCCAAATAAACCATCGCATCATGTTTTAACGTTGGATCAGTGACATTAGAAATTGCCATGATAGGAGTTAAAAGTAAGTTGAATAACACTGTTAAAGCCAAGGAGAAGATTCCAAAAACAATAATGCAAGAGGTGAATTGCCTTTTTAGAGAATGTTCATCGCCCGTTCCAAACAGTTGGCTAGTGTGAATAGCCAATCCAACGCACAGCCCAGAAATAAGAGAGATAAAGATATTGAATATTGGTCCGGCAATTGATAAAGCCGCTTGGGAATTGATAGGATCGGCAGAAAACCAACCCATGATAATGTAATCAAAAAGATTATATGTAAGCTGAAGTAAGCTCCCCAAAACAAGAGGTAAAGAAAATAAGAATAATTGGGGGGCTATTTTTCCATCTGTCATCTTCTTCATAACACCACTTCCTATTGCAATGAAATTCTATCATCAATGCGTTTTCAAGCGCATAAAAATATGGTGATGTATACAACAAGATAGAGAAATTTAAATTTTTTGAAAAAGAAAATAGACTTAAGAATATGTACACAGCATCGTACTTTTTCCCGTTTTTGTTGTATACAACATTGTGTAAGGGGTTTCAAATTCTGTTGAAAAAGTTCGATGGATAGTCAAAAATTTAAATATCAAAAACACGCGAGACAGAAAAAGTTGCTGTTTTGGCTTGTGAGGGACACATATGAAGCAGAGTGAGTACGTAAAGCTCAACCCGGAGACCAATCGCTACGAGTTGGATGCCGAACAAAGAGTCAGAGATGACGTTGAAAAACACCGTTGGAGAAATAACGGTCTAACAATATTCAAGGACTGGCGTCTTTACTTGATGCTCGTTCCAATGGTGGCAGTTTTCCTTTTCTGGAGATACTTCCCGATGTACGAATTGCTGGGATGTTTTAAAGTGACCGAGGTCGGTGTTAATGTCAGAGATCAAAACTACTGCGGTTACTATAACTTCGTCGAATTGATGTTCAGCGGCACAAGTCAAACCACTCAGTTCTGGGCTGCATTCCGCAATACATTCCTTCTCTCCTTCTATGGATTGCTATTCGGATTCCCGGTTCCTATCATCCTCGCAATCTTCTTTAATGAAGTCAAATCAGACATCCTTCGTTCAGGCTATCAAGTCTTAACTTATCTTCCTAAATTCATGTCAACGGTTGTTATGACTACACTAGTCACGCTTCTACTAAAGAATTCAAACAACATTTCCGATGCAGGCATTATCTCGCAGGTACTTGCCAAGATTGGACTTATCTCTCAAGAAGTCGCCGATAAAGGCTTGCTTCACAACCCTAATTACTTCAGGGCCATCTACCAAATCTCAGGCATTTGGGAAGGAGCAGGATACGACTCAATCGTTTACTTTGCTGCAATCATCGCGGTTTCCCCTACCTTGTATGAGGCCGCGCAAATCGATGGAGCTACGAAAATGCAGCAAATGAAGAGCGTCGTCCTTCCGTGCATTCTCTCAACCATCGTCATCATGTTGATTAACAGAATCGGATCACTTCTGTCCATTGGATACGAAAAAGTCATCTTGTTATATACAAACGACACATATGTCACCGCGGACGTTGTCTCTACATTCGCATACCGTATCGGTCTTGAAAATGGATCGCAAGGCATTGCTTCCGCAGCCGAAATGCTAAACAACATCACCGGCATGGTTCTAGTTATCGGAGCTAACAGCATTGCTAGAAAAGCAAGCAATGTCTCGCTCTATTAAGGAGGACTTGAAAATGAAACGTAAACTCGAGACCAGCGAGTTAATCTTCAAGATTATCTCCTACACACTTCTTACATTATTCGCACTTAGCTGCTTATACCCGTTCATATACGCAATATCTTCTTCAATATCAGGCGCTCACGCGGTTGACTACAACGAAGTCATTCTCTTCCCGAAAGACATCCAGTTTGACGCTTTCAAATCGATATTCGAAAACAATATGTTCTGGAATTCATACGCCAACACATTGTTCTTAACATTCTTCGGAACGATTTGGGCATTGGGAGTCGCAATCCTTGGCGGATATGCTCTATCAAAGAAGAGATTACTCTTCAGAAAAGGCTGGAACTTCTTCCTCGTCTTCACGATGTGGTTCTCAGCGGGCATCGTCCCACAGTATCTCAACTACTTATCAACTTATAAAATCTTCTCATCTGTTGGTATTAAGGACGTCAAATGGCTTATCGTCATTGCAATGGGTATGGCAGCCATGAACATCATTCTCTTAAGAAATGCGTTTGAGGGCGTTTCAAGTGAAATCGAAGAAGCCGCTAGAGTCGATGGTGCAACCGAAATGCAAGTCTTGACCAATGTTTACATCCCAATGAGCAAATCAACAATCGCAACAGTCGCATTGTTCTTCGCAATCTCTAGATGGAACGGTTACTTCTGGGCGAGAGAGATGATTGCGGCCGCTCATTCACCAAACGAACAACCACTTCAGGTCTTCATCAGATTATTGCTTGAGGACTACACAAATACAGATACTCTCGCAAGCTGGAACAAGAATTATTCAGCTTCCTCAGCTATCTATGCGCTCATCATTTGCGCAATCATCCCAATCTTGATCATTTATCCATTCATTCAGAAATATTTTGCCAAGGGCACAAATATGGGCGGAGTGAAGGAATAAAAAACAAAAAACAAAAACTTTTTTTGAAAGGAGAAAAAATGAACAAAAAAGTTAATGGATTAATGCTCGCATCAATCACAGCAGTCTTAGCGTTAGCAGGATGCGGACGTAACACAACACCAAAATCTTCGGAAAAAGGCGACGATACAACATCTCAACATACATCCGAAGAAAGTGGCGAAACATATTCAGCAAATGCGACAAAAGCGGCTGAATTCGTCACAAACACTTGGAAAGGTTCCGACTATCTTGAAATCAAACAGCATCAATGGGAGAAACTCCAAACTTACTACAAAGGATTCACTAAGACAGCAACTACAGGCACGGCGCCAACAGTCGTCCAGGGAACCGAATTAAGAGTCGCTGGCGGCTATCAAAAGACAAATGAAGCCATTTCATTCCAGGATGCCACAATTACAAAAGAAGGAATCAAATTAGCCGACGGCGTTACATATCACACAAGCGACTTGAAGCCAACATGGGCGGCACTCCAGAATCAACTTGGAATCAAATTCAAAGATGTATTCAAAGGTTCAGGATCAGCTGAAAAAGAATATAAAGCATGGGAAAACAACCTCGAAGAAGTTGATATCATCGCAGGCTCAGCCTCGCTCCTCGTAGCAGCTGGATCACAGGGGAAAGTCGTTGACCTCAACAAGTACATGGACAAGCTCCCTAATTTTAAGAACTACCTCGACAACAATCAAATCGCACGTCTTTCCATCACCGGTTCAACAGAAGGTGATAATAAAGGCGCAATCTACTTCTCCCCATATTTCGATGGCGTTGATGATATCGAAAGAATGCCTTTGATAAGAGCTGACATGGTCAGAAAATTGCTCGACGGCGATACAACATATACAGGCGCAAATAGAACGGTCAAGACCAACGGATATAATGCATACATGCCAACAAGCGGTTCAGTTGAAGTCGATGTTTCGGATTCAGCGGGAAGCGTCAAAAAACTCACAAAAGACTATTCAAAATACGGAAACATCATCGCAAAGATGAATGCAGAATCTGAATTAACAGGCGATAAGGCCGTTCAGATGTTCCGCGAATATATCGACAAAACGTATGCCGGACACTATGCAAATAGATCAGACCTCTTCCTTGGCTACGACGCAGCTTGGGATGCCGATGAAATGGTCGCACTCCTCCGTTGTGCAGGTGCCTCATTAAATGACAGCGACGGTAATCCAATTACTCCACTTTATTCACGTGAAACAGGCAACAACCAGAGAGATGTCGACTTAACAAGATTCGCAGGATCGCTCTTCGGTGCCCGTGGCTTAGAGTCAAGACAAGATTACCTCTACTTCGATACAGAAAGCAAATTACACGATGCACGTCAGGAAGCAAAAACATACGACGCAATGGAAAGAATGCATGGACTCGTAACAGAAGGGCTTGTAGGATTAGCAGCGGGTTCAACAAGCGCTAGCTGTCTGGAAAAAGACGCAGGAATCATGTCATATGACTACAACCAGACCCAGACCGTCATGAATGCGACAAAGCTCCAAGAAGGCGAAGAATATATCGCTATCATGGTCCCAGTCGCAAAGTGGTCAGATGGCAAGAAGACAGAATACAAGAGATTCACAGAATCATGGAGATCGGTAAAAACCGATGGTTGGGCAATCTCGGCAGCGGGAGTTGAAGGCAACCAGGCAAAACTCGATGCAGCACTTGCTTTGATTGACTTTGCATTCTCAGTCCAAGGCCAAATCACAATGTCTTATGGACCAGACTCATTCATCAAGGTCAAAGATTCATCAGTTACAGTCAAGGATTGGAGCGATGTCGCCAAGAAGTACGAAACATTCAACTTCAATGGAACCCAGATGCCAGTCATCAAAGACGAAACATATAAAGAGCTCCAGGATTTGGCAAGCGGCAACTACACCAACTATGCAAGAAGATACCTCGGATCAACATTGAACGGATTCCCTAAATCGCAGGCATTCGAATATCAGTGCACAAATGATATCGGCAAGAAAGGTTCGGCGGTCATAGCAACAGCTATCGGAGCGGGAACCCTTGACCATCCAGTTCTCGCAATCAACGAAGAGAACATGTGGTATACCTCAATCCCAACCACATTGCCTACAACATCGCCTCAGACAGACGCATTAAAAGCATTGACCGATATCACAGCCAACTTCTCGTCGAGCAAAGGCGGAACAAACGTCTTCTATAACCTTATCGCAACAGGCGCAACAGGCGTTGATACATTCAATTATTAATCCAGTTTCGTTCTAGAGATTAGGCAACAAAACCAAGGCATCCTCGAATCGGGGGTGCCTTGGTATCCAAATTTAAAACCCTATAAAAATAGGGAATGTTGAAGAGGTGATAATATGTTTAAACCGCAAATGAAATTTCAAAAGATAATGTTCATCGCATTATTAATACTTGCAGCTATGACATTTTTCTATTCCATCGGAATTGCAACCGATATCTATCCACTGCATTTAGCGGAAGCTCTCGAAAGTGTGGAAGGCTATCAGTTCTTTACGGAAATTCAGCCTTATAACAAGAAAGAAGTCATTTTCTCCATTGTTGTTGTGGTAGCAAGTCTCACTCCTTTCATCTTTGCGTCAAACACAAGAAGAAAGTATTACTGGGACAACTACTTAGGCTTTGGAATTCAAAGCGGAGTCCTTACCGCCTATTCAATATTCACAATCGTTGAAACCACAATCTATAAAAACAGATTCTTAACAGAAGTTGATATCGAAGGCTATAAAGCCTGGTGCGACAAGAAGGGACATTTCTATTCGGGCACCACAATCTGGTTCGATTTAGGTTACGTTTTCGCCGCTCTCTGCTTAGTGGCCGTCGGAATCATAATCTTCAACATAATCTGGAAAATCAAGCTCGAAAAAGCCGAAAAAGCACTTTTAGCAGGAGGACCAAATGATGGAAAATAACGAGGAACTCATCAAGAAAGACCCTAAAATCAAAGAGGACCGCCTCCGTTTCACCAAAAACAGAATCCCTTCATGGCTTTGCTATTTAGCTATCGTGTTCGATGTCATCTATTTCATCGGCGTCTATAAAATCAACCATGAATATTTCTATACAGGCATGATTGCAATTTCGGTGCTGACAAATCTTATCTTCATGCTTGGGGTATTCCTCTCGAGCGAAGAGGTGAAAAGCTACAAATTCTCATATTCCATCGTAATGCTCGTCTTTGCGGTGATACAGATAGTAAGAATATTCATTTATCCATATAATGCTTACCTAACGGAAGGAAAAGATGGGGCCTATGTAATCGAAATGCCTACATTCATGTTCCTTGCTGCGATGCTAGCATGTTCTGCAGTCTCGTTAATAGTCGGCGGAATAATCGGCATCTTAAAGTCTCGCAAATACAAAAAGGCCATGGCAGATGCCACAGCCGTTAAATAAGGAGGTAAGACATGGCAACATTAAGCTTACAGCACCTCGATAAGATTTATGATAACAAGGTTCAGGCCGTCTTCGACTTCAATCTCGATATCAAAGATGGGGAATTGATCGTTCTCGTCGGGCCTTCCGGATGTGGAAAATCCACAACTCTTAGAATGGTCGCCGGACTTGAAGATATCTCAGCAGGACGTCTCCTAATCGATGGCAAAGACGTCACAAAAGAGCCAGCAAAAAATAGGGACATTGCAATGGTTTTCCAGAACTACGCTCTTTATCCTCACATGACAATTTATGAGAACATGGCGTTCTCTTTGACCTTAAGAAAAGAAAATAAGAACATCATCCACAAAAAAGTCATGGCAGCCGCTGAAATCCTTGGTTTAACCGAACAGTTGAACAAGAAACCGAATCAGTTATCCGGTGGCCAAAGACAAAGAGTCGCAATGGGGCGCGCAATCGTTCGCAACCCAAAGGTTTTCTTGTTTGATGAACCGCTATCAAACCTCGATGCCAAATTAAGAGGCTCAACGAGAAGAGAAGTCAAACTCCTCCACAAGAGACTCGGCACCACAATGATTTATGTCACCCATGACCAGACAGAAGCGTTAACTCTCGCAGATAGAATCGTTTGCATGTCAATGGGATATGTCCAGCAAATCGGCACACCTCTTGAATTATACGATCATCCAAAAAACATATTCGTAGCTTCATTCATCGGACTTCCTCCAATGAATTTATACGATCTTGAATTGAGAGACGGGGTATTCTATCTAGAAGGAATAAAACACCACGTGAGCCAAAAGATCGCCGATGCGGTAGCAAAAAGCGGAAAAACGAAGTTCGTCGTTGGAGTCAGACCAGAGGACATCATTCCAGGCAATGACTACAATCTACATGTCACCATCAATGAAAATACCGGCCACTTCACCCTTACGCACGGCACAATCTTTGGAAAGACATCCTGTGCTAAGTTCCGTGGCTGGCAACGTTACAAAGATGGCGATGTGGTAAGAATCAGCTTCATTCAGGAAAAGATCCACCTCTTCGACAAAGAGACAACAGAGGCGATATTCTAAAGGAGGGGTTATGAAGGTAGCAAAAAGGAAAAAAGGAATAAAAGAAGCGTTCCGTAAATTCATCGTCTCCCTCAAGAGAAGACCACACAACATCCCGCTTGTGTTCATGCTCATCACGTTCTTGGTATTCGCCTTGAATATGACTGCGATAAGCAACACAACCGGCTATATCAACAGAAACCCAATGGGCTTGTGCTCATTCGTCATCATGTTGGTGTCGATCCTTGCAATGGTAATGTTCCTTAGAGCGTTCCCTAAAAGAAAGAAACCTATCCTTTGGATGGTAATCCTTCTATACGTGATGATGGCTATTGTTGCAGGAGCCGATATCTGGTATCTCTTAAAGATCCAAGCTTGGAAGGATGTAACGGCAAACTGGGCTGAAATAATTGTTGACGGTGACCATAATTACGTTATGACCGCTTGGAATATCTTAATTGCGCATATAATAATGACTGGAGTTAGCGTCTTGCTAACGGCCTTAATCCCAGTCTTAGGTAAACTGTTTGGCCTAATCAACACCTCAGTTGACCTTGGAGAAAATGAAGGCATGACGAAAATTGAGACAACAGACGAATAATCATGGATAAGAAAAACAAGGCTAAAAAAGAGGAAACGAAGCAAAAGAGCGCAGTCGACCGTTTGGTCGAAGCCTCCAATGGCGATGCCAGCGGCGACGACTATGTTGAGAAAAACGAAAAACAATATCACGCCGGATTCCTTGCAAAAATACCAACATGGATTAAAGCCTTGCTCTTGAAATGGTGGTTTATCGGAGCGGTATGTTTCTTCTTCCTATGGGGCTTTGGCAATTACATCACTGCTCATTGGGATAGGATACTCATCCTCGGATTGGCATCAGGCGCCGTAACTAACCTCCTCACAAACAATCTTCTAAGACTGATTGAGCGTGAAGATGGAGAATTCAACCTCTACATGATGCTGCCGACCAAAAAACTGTGGGCCTTATTCGTGGACGTTGTCTATGGCTTTGCGATCACAATTCTAGTCGTTTATACATACGAGGGCATAAACGCATTAATCATCCAACTGAATCCAAGCAAATACGCTTCGGATTCCGTTCCACTAGGAGTTGAGCCATTGCTATATGGCCTCTTCTACCTCGCATACGACATGATATTCATTTGGGCGAAAAACCTGATTGTATATCTATTCAAGAAAAATAAAGCTGAACAACTAACCCGGAGGTAAGCTTATGTCAGACTTAGTTCTAAAAGACGTTAACAAAATCTATCCAAACGGATTCCATGCCGTCCATGACTTCAATCTTGAAATCAAAGATAAGGAATTCATCGTTTTCGTCGGCCCATCCGGCTGCGGCAAATCAACAACACTCCGCATGATCGCGGGACTTGAAGAGATATCTAAAGGCGAATTTTTGATCGACGGAGTGCACGCCAATCAAATGTCCTCAATCGATAGAGGCGTTGCAATGGTTTTCCAGTCCTATGCTCTTTACCCACACCTCTCGGTTTACGATAATCTCGCATTCGGCCTTACCTTAGCGGGCGTAGATGCCGATGTTATTGACGAGAAAGTCAACAAAGTGGCGGGAATCCTCGGATTAACCGATTATCTCGACCGCAAACCAAAAGCATTGTCTGGCGGTCAAAGGCAGCGTGTTGCCGTAGGACGCGCCATCATTAGACAAGTCGATATCTTCTTGATGGATGAGCCTCTTTCCAACCTCGATGCTAAGCAAAGAGTCACCATGAGGGCGGAGATCCTCCAAATTCATAGACAGACCGGGGCAACGACAATCTATGTCACACACGACCAGACTGAGGCTATGACACTCGCTGATAGAATCGTCTGTATGAAGGATGGCTATATCCAGCAAGTCGGCACTCCAGAGGAACTCTACTTCAGTCCAGTCAATGTATTTGTTGGCGGATTCATCGGCGAACCACCTATGAATTTTGTCGAAGGCGACGTCAAAAACAACATCATGACTTTCGATAACAGCAATGTGACAGTTGATTTATCACATACGAGATATGCAGTTGCCGGCGATAGATTGTTCTTTGGATTTAGACCAGAAAGTGTCACAGTCCACGAAACTGAAAACGCCTATAAATTCCATGCAAAAGCCACATTAACTGAAATGTTTGGAGATTCTACAAACGTCTATGTCGACATTGACGGCGTCACTGCCATCATCAAACTCGATCCACATGATGCACCGAACATGGATGAGGAGTTTGATTTCTATGTCCCATACGAGAACGTATATTTGTTCGACGGAGAGACAGAGAACATATTAGGTCTCAAGTAATATGTCTTTCCGCAAGTATAGAGCGCTTGACTTAAGCATTTGGCTAGTAATCTATCTAGTGTTTGAGTTCATCATTGTAAGAGCCGCTACGAAATGGTTTCCTGACCAAGCCTATAGCGTTTCTTTGATGTTGCCTATGCTGCTCCTCATCATGATGAGATGGGGACCCTATGTTGCTATCCATGCAGTGCTATTCGGCGCTGCTTTTGTCTTATTTAACGGTTGGCCAGGAACATGGCAGCAATACGTCATTTACCTTATTGGAAACGGCGGTTTCATGATCACGCTTTGGTTCTTGCTAGGATTCGGGAAAGATAGAATCAAAGGCAAATGGTATTACACGATTTTATATGCCACAATCGGTTTTATTTCAATGGAAGTATTCCGCGGAATTGCGGCGATAATCGTCTCTAATGAGCCGTTTGCCGTTATCACCAGCTTTATCTTTACGGATATGCTCTCATTTGTTTTTACAGTAATTATTTTACTCATTGCTAGGCAAGTTCCTGGTTTATTCCAAGATCAGGCTCAATATGTTAGAAACGTCCAAAAGGAGGCCGAAGAATAATGAAAGCCATTTTTGTCTCTTGCGTCAGTGCAACTTTTGAACTGGATAATCAAGATATCTATTTCTCATCGAAAAAATTCTCAATCAAAGTCAACGGAAGTCTTTATAAGGAAGACGTTAGGACCAATGTTTTTTCCGTTTTTGATTTAGAACCAGGCAAGAATTATGAAATCGAAGCTGATGGGCAATCATGCAGCATCAGAACGCCGTCTGTAAGTGAAATCGTTTCCTTATCTCCTGGATGTGATTTACAAAACGAAATCCTAAAGGCGAAGGACGATTCTTTAATCGAGCTCAACGAAGGAGATTATTGCATCACTTCGCTACTTCTAAAAAGCAATATCACCATCAACATCAAAAAAGGCGCTACGCTTCTAGCCGATTTAAACCCAGATAACTATCCAGAAATTCCGCCTTATTTTACCAACGAAAAAGGTGAGGAAGAAGTCTATGGCAACTGGGAGGGAACCGCTCAAATCATGAAACGTTCCATCATCATGGCTCATCATGTTAAAAACGTCATGATCGTCGGAGAGGGTACTATCGATGGCCAAGCCCAGTTATCAACTTGGTGGATTGACTATAAAAAGAAGACCCCAAGACCACACCTAGTTTTTATCACCCACTCAAACAATGTCTATTTGCAAGGACTCCATGTAATGAATTCCCCACAGTGGACAATTCATCCTTTTTTCGCAAATTCTTGTGGGTTTTACGATTTGTTCATTGAAAATCCTAAGATTTCTCCAAATACTGATGGCCTTGATCCTCAATCATCTAGCGATATCGAGATCATCGGGGTTCGTTTCTCCGTTGGAGACGACTGCATTGCCATCAAATCCGGAAAAATAGATATGGCAAATAGATACAAGAGACCATGCGACAAAATCACCATCCGCAACTGCTTGATGCAATATGGCCACGGAGGCGTAGTGCTTGGCTCTGAGATGTCTGGAGGCATCACCAATCTCAACGTAGAAAGATGCTATTTCGATAGAACCGATAGAGGCCTGAGAATCAAGACCAGGAGAGGACGCGGTAAATTAGCCATAATAGATAACGTCTACTTCAAGGACATCAAGATGGATGGGGTTTTATCACCAATCACGATGAACATGTTCTATTTCTGCGATCCAGATGGAAAAACAGAATACGTCTGGAGCAAGGATAAATTGCCAGTAGATGATAGAACACCATACCTAGGCAAATTCACATTCGAAAGAATCGAGGCTACAAATGCCGAGCAAGCAGCAGCGTACTGCTACGGTTTGCCGGAAATGCCTATCAGTGAAATAAACATCATAGATTCAAAATTCTCTTTCAGGGAAGATGCAAAGAACGGCACTCCTATTATGATGAGCTTCGCCGAAGAGTGCAGAAAACAGGGTTTTGTCTTCAATAATGTCAAAACTGTAAATATTAAAAGTGTTACAATTACCGGACACGTAGGTAATCCCATGAGAACTAGTGGCGTTGAACAGATAACAACCGAAATGTTCAAAACGGAGGAAGAGCAGTGATTAAATCAATTGACTCAATATATGAGGAGATAAGGGACAAAATCATTTATCTCGAATTGCCGCCCAACACAAAGATTCGCGAAGAGGATCTGGCGGAGGAATACAAGATTTCAAGAACGCCAATCAGGGGCATAATCTCTCGACTCGTTCAGGATAAGCTTTTGATAGTGGCTCCGCAAAAAGGAACGTTTGTCACAAAAATCAACATCAATGAGATTCACGACTATATATTCATAAGAAAATCCGTTGAGTTAGCAATTATAAAAATCGTCGCCGAGGTCGCAACAGATGAGGATTTGGACGCATTGATGACGATACTTGATGAGCAAAAGACCATTGCCGCCCAAGAGCCATCAATTGACAAATCGATTGCCTTCTACAAAACCGATAACGAATTTCACCGTTTGATGTTCAAGATCGCCGGCGAAGAAAACGTCTGGAACATGGTTATCGGAGGCGTCACGCCTCTTAATAGGGCTCGCATCATGGCAAATCTCAGAGACTCGGAAAGAGTCATGGCGGTCTATGAACAACACCGCAAAATCGTCGATATGCTTAAAGCAAAAGATAACGAAGCCGCAATAAAAGCGTATGATGAACATCTGGATAGAGGTTTTGACGGCTTAAATCCAGTAATCGAACAATACAAAGACTATTTCGTCGGAGGAGATAATTAATATGGAACAATTTATGGATGAGAACTTTCTTTTAAAGACAGAGACAGCAAGAAAACTTTATCATGAGCACGCTGAAAAAATGCCAATCTATGATTACCACTGCCATCTTCCTGTAAAAGAGATTTACGAGAACAGACATTTTGAGAATATCACGAAGCTTTGGCTCGTCGAAGACCATTTCGGCGACCATTACAAATGGAGGGCGATGCGCAATAACGGAGTCGAAGAAAAATACATCACCGGAAACGCATCGGACAAAGAGAAATTCATGAAGTGGGCCGAAACGGTGCCATACACAGTCGGAAACCCTCTTTACCATTGGACACACCTCGAACTCAAAAGATTCTTTGGCATCAACACAATCTTCTCACCTAAAACGGCTGAGAAAGATTGGGAGATTATGAACAAATATCTCGCCGAGAACGGCACTAGAGACATCATCGCCTCCGCCAACGTTGAAACGTTATGCACGACAGACGATCCAGTTGATGACCTCCACTACCACAAGGCCATGTATCAGGACAAGACGATGAAATTCCATGTCTACCCAGCCTTTAGGCCTGATAAAGTCATCAATGTTGATTGGGATTCATATGTCCCATACATCAAACAATTAAGCGGTGTTGTCGGATATGAAATCAATGATTTATACACCCTCGAGAAAGCTTTGAAAGAGAGAATCGAATACTTCCACGAAGCAGGATGCAGAATCTCAGACCACGCTTTAGACGTCGTCATGTATGAGAGCGCTAGCGAAGAAGAAGTAAACGCTATTGCAGTAAAAGCCATCAGAGGCGAGAAACTAACCGCGTCTGAGATTGCGAAATACCGTGGATTCATCATTATTTTCTTAGGAAAAGAATATCACGCTCACAAATGGGTGCAGCAGTATCACATCAAAGCCTTACGCAACAATAATGGCAGAATGATGAGAAGCGTCGGAGCCGATACAGGATTCGATTCAATCAACGATGGGCAGATTGCCGCCCCATTATCCAAGATCCTTAACACTCTTGATTCAACAGACGAGCTTCCAAAGACAATTGTCTACTCCCTTAATCCAAGTGACAACGAAGTCCTTGCCACTCTCGCCTTCTGCTTTGCCGAACCAGGAGTGCCAGGCAAAATGCAGTTAGGCTCTGGCTGGTGGTTCTTAGACCAGAAAGACGGCATGGAAAAGCAGTTAACCGCCCTTTCTAATCTTGGCTTATTATCTAGATTCATCGGCATGCTTACCGATTCTAGATCATTCATCTCCTACACACGTCACGAATATTTCAGAAGAGTGCTTTGCAATTTCTTAGGCGATCTCGTCGAGAATGGCGAATACCCTAATGATATGGAATTCCTCGGGAAGGTCGTTGAAGATATCTGTTATAACAACGCGAAGAGATACTTCGACGAATCAAGATGAACACCATCTATCTAATCGGCGATTCAACCTGCCAGACCAACTTTGAGGACACTTACCCTCAAATCGGCTGGGGGCAGGTTTTTCCTAATTATGTGAAAGATAACTATAAAGTTATTAACCTTGCAAAAAACGGACGTTCAACCAAAAGTTTCACCGACGAAGGATTGTTCAACCCATGCAAAGACAATATAGAAAAAGGCGACTATCTCTTCATAGAGTTCGGCCATAATGACGAAAAGAAAGAGGATCCAACTAGATTTACAGAACCATTTGGTAAATATCAGGAAAATCTCCTCTACTTTATAAACACCGCTAGAAAAGTTGGAGCCACTCCAATCCTTCTATCCCCAATCTACAGAAGACACTTTGACGAAAACGGAAAGATAAAAGACAATGTCCATCTCAACTACCCGGAGGCCGTTAGACAATTAGCGGAGAAAGAACACGTTATCTATATCGATATGTGTGAACTCACCAAAGGGTACCTATCAAAACTAGGAGATGAGGCATCTAAAGAATTGTTCATGAATTTCGCTCCAGGACTATACCCAAATTATCCCGAGGGCAAAAATGACAACACCCACTTCCGTGAAAAAGGCGCGAAAATGGTGTGCGATATACTCACACAAGAATTAAAAAAGAATGAAGTCACCTCCATTCTTCTAAAGTGATTTGACGTGAGACCACTCAATCCTATCCTTTGAGGCTCCAGGACCATATGATCCCTCCTCATAGAATCTAGCCCCAAGATGACGGTTTGTTCCTTCCCAAACGGAGAAACCGTCTTTTTTTATGTGGGAATCAAGATAGCAATCCCTGAAGATTAGATACCCGTTATCTCTCCAAGGCCTTCCTAGATAATACGAGTCATCTGATGTACCATCCCCCTTTAATATCTTGCAGCGATCAAAGACGAAGCCATGCTCATTTTTAAGTTCATGATTTGGCGCAGCAATCCAACTGTAAGCACTGTCTGGTTTCCTAAGAGGCAAACAAACTATCTTGCAGTTTGAGAATGTGGCTGAGGATCCCCCGAATATGAAATCCACAGTCCCTTCAATAACGCAGTTATCCAAATAATGATGGAATTCGCCTGAATAGAATCTTTCATCGTCCGGAAGCAGCGTAACATACCTCTCAATCAAATCAGATGATAAAGGCCCAAGAAACAACGTGTCTTGTTTTGCTTTAAGATGGCAATTCTCAACGTGAATGTCGTCCGCGTATAAATGAAGGGCAACCGCCTGACCAACGATATAGCCCTCCCCGGCATCATTCTCGATCATCAGGTTCTTCAAGGTGACGTGCGGCGCTTTCACGATCATCGTATATGTCCTAAATGTCACGTATTCCCTGCCATCCGCATGAATTTTGGTTGCATAATCGTTATAGACCACTTTTGCTCTATTTTTACCATCGATTACGATATTGGGTTTATCAACCACCACTTTCTCGCGATAAAGTTCATCTTCGAGAATAATGGTTGTTGGCCCAGAAACGGCTGAAATGGCGTCATTAATCGTCTTTATGTCTTCATTAACGCCGACGTGTATTGTTTGCATGTTTTCATTATACACATTTTCATTATTATTGTTGTATACAACAAAAATTGTTATACAATTATTTCTAGAAAGACACTACACGCAAAACAATCACATTTTTTGCATATGAGTGTTGATAGGAGACACAATGAGAGAATTAGATGTTCGTTATGCGAATCACCCTGATGATTCCAAACACTACACCACAGAAGACCTTCGCAGACATTATTTGATCCAAGAAGTTTTCGTTAAAGACGATATCGCTTTGACTTATTCCCACCAAGATAGAATCATCGCCGGTGGCGCATATCCATTCAGCAAACCTTTGAAGCTTGAAGCCGGAGACGCTCTAAGAGCGGATTACTTCCTTCAGAGAAGAGAACTCGGAATCTTCAATCTCGGAGATGATGGAATCGTCTCTTGTGATGGGGTTGAATACCTTCTTCACAAAACCGACTGTTTATATGTCGGAATGGGAACTAAAGAGGTAATCTTCAAGTCCGTTGACTACGCTCATCCAGCCAAGTTCTATATGGCTTCATCCCCTGCTCATAAGACATATCCAACAGTCTATCTACCAATTGCTAAGGCAAAAAAAGTTCCATGTGGGGATCAAGAACACCTCAACAAGAGAACAATCAACCAATTCATCCACTCTGACGTTTTACAAACCTGCCAACTCGCCATGGGACTTACCCAATTAGCGCCAGGTTCTGCCTGGAACACCATGCCGTGCCATACGCATGAAAGAAGAATGGAAGTCTACTTCTACTTCGATCTAGGAGAAGATGATGTTGTCTTCCATTTAATGGGACAGCCACAGGAGACCCGGACCATCGTCATCAAAAACGAGCAGGCAGTCATTTCCCCTTCATGGTCAATCCATGCAGGATTTGCTACAAAAAATTACACATTCATTTGGGCTATGTGCGGTGAAAACCAGACATATAACGATATGGACGTCATTAAAACAACAGATTTGAAATAAATAAAGGAGATAAAATATGTCAAATCCATTCTCGCTAGAAGGAAAAGTCGCTCTCATCACAGGCGGTTCTTATGGAATCGGCTTCAACATCGCAAAGGCATTCTATGCAGCCGGAGCCAAAATCTGCTTCAACGACATAAGTGAAGAAGCGGTCGCTAAAGGACTTGCAAACTATAAAGATGCAGGTATCCCAGTTCACGGATATGTCGCCAACGTCACAAACGAGGAAGATGTCAAAAAGCTCGTTGCAAAAATCGAAGAAGAAGTCGGAACAATCGACATACTCGTTAACAACGCCGGAATTATCCGTCGTACCCCAATGACAGAGATGGATGTTAAGGATTGGAGACTCGTCATTGACATCGATTTGACCGGACCATTCATCTGCTCAAAAGCAGTTATTCCATCAATGATCAAGAAAGGCCACGGTAAGATCATCAACATCTGCTCAATGATGTCAGAACTCGGTCGCGAAACAGTCTCCGCTTATGCCGCTGCTAAAGGCGGACTTAAGATGCTCACAAGGAACATCTGTGCTGAATATGGCGAATACAACATTCAGTGTAACGCTATCGGACCTGGTTATATTGCAACTCCGCAAACAGCTCCACTTCGTGAGAAACAGCCTGATGGATCACGCCATCCATTCGACCAATTCATTTGCTCAAGAACACCAGCTGGGCGCTGGTTAGATCCTTCGGAACTCGGTGGACCGGCAGTCTTCCTCGCATCTGATGCCTCAAATGCAGTCAATGGACACGTCTTATATGTTGATGGAGGAATCCTCGCATATATTGGCAAACAGCCTAAATAACCGACAAACTTAAGTCATTTTTGAGAAATACACCCCTAATCCTAAACAAAAAAAGGAAAGGGGTGTTTTTTATCACAAGAAAAACAAACTCAAAGATTGGAAAAGTAATTGCTTAAAGCTGCAGCGCTATAAGCGACAACAAAACAAAAAGGATGCCTCGCCTGAATTTAGGGAAGCATCCAAAATGATTTACGATATACCCAATTAAACCGTTATTTTTATTGGGTGCATTTCAATTTTTGGCTTTGTTATCTCTGAACACGGCCGGAAGCATCGCCGCCAGCAAGCGCAAGGACTTCTGATTCTGAAACGAGGTTGAAGTCTCCTGGGATTGTATGTTTGAGAGCGGATGCTGCAACTGCGAATTCAAGAGCTTTAGCCTGATCGCCATTATACTTGATCAAACCATGGATTAAGCCGCCAGAGAATGAATCTCCACCGCCAACACGGTCAACAATTGGCATAATGTCGTAGTGCTTTGACTCATAGAAGTTCTTTCCATCATATGAGAGAGCCTTCCATCCATTATGTGTAGCTGAGAGTGATTCTCTTAATGTCGAAACAACATACTTAAATCCGAATGTTTCCATCATCTCTTTGAAGATTCCATAATATCCGGAAGCGTTTGTCTCGCCTTTTTCAACGTTTGCCTTTGGCTCGAATCCTAAGCAAAGCTTGGCATCTTCTTCGTTGCCAATGCAAACATCGACATATTTCATTAATGGCTTCATGACTGAAATGGCTTTTTCCGAAGTCCAAAGTTTCTTTCTGAAGTTAAGATCGCAGGAAACTGTGACACCATGTTTCTTTGCTGCAATCAAAGCCTGTTTTAAGCATTCTGCCGAAGCATCAGAAATTGCTGGAGTAATGCCTGACCAGTGGAACCATGTAGCACCTTCAAAAATCTTATCGAAATCAAAATCTTCAGGTTTTGCTTCTGAAATAGATGAATGGGCTCTATCGTAGATGACCTTTGAAGGTCTCATAGAAGCACCTGTTTCGAGATAATAGATTCCTAGTCTATCGCCGCCTCTAGCGATGTAGTCTTTATGAACTCCATATCTTGTGAGAGCATTGACTGCACACTGACCGATTTCATGTGCTGGAACCTTTGAAACGAAATACGCATCATGTCCATAGTTAGCGAGAGAAACAGCAACGTTTGCCTCACCACCGCCATAGCATGCATCGAATTCCTGACACTGAACGAATCTTGAGTTGCCCGCTGACGATAAGCGGAGCATGATCTCACCCATAGTAACAACTTTTGCCATAATTTATCTCCTTATAAATTAACTGCTGCTAATATTATACCTACAAAACCACCAATCTTGTATACAAGATACGCAAAAAATATAACAATTAACGTACTGATAGTCTTTTAACGAGGTTAAATCGTTTCTATAATAGCCACATGAACAATATTCGAGCATTTGAACCAAAAGATTTCGAAGAAGCAGCACGCATCATAAAAGATGATATGCACTTCGACACATACTTAAAAAACGAAGAGACTATAGATGCCTTCTGCCATGTATATCTGGCCAATAGTCTTGAAGAGGCAACCGAAGCATATGCCTATATCTTGAACGGCAAACTCGTCGGTTTCTTAATCACCAAACATACTGGCGAAAAAAAGATGTATCCCTCAGCCCAAGTTAAAGAATTTTCTAAGCCGTACTTCCTCAAACTAGGCAAACATCTCTTAACTCCATTCGTCGAAAAATATCAAAGCCACATAAAGGAACTGAGAAAATATCTTCCAGACGGTCAAAAAGGCGAAATCCTCCTTTTTGCGGTTGATAAAAACTTCAAAAGACAGGGATTTGGCACTGATTTATTAAGGGAATTATCAAAAAATCATAGATTAGAAAGATATTACGCAATCACTGACAGCGATTGCAATTATCAATTCTATGAGAAACACCATTTTGAATTATGCGCTCAAGGTGATATCGATCTAGAAACGGAGGTTGCGCCTAAGCATCTTGTTACGTTTATATATTCAAGAACACTTTTTTATAGCGATAATCCGATCGAGAATGACTATCTTGTTAGAGCCAATGCAAATGAGCAAATACTCGCCTGGGCCATCTCTTCAAGAAATCTAGTGGATCACGCTAGAGAAATCCATAACCTCTCCCCTATCTGCACCGCAGCCTTAGGACGTTCAATGTCTGCGGCCCTTATGATGGGAAATAATCTCAAGAATGAGAATGATACCCTCACGTTGCAATTCAACGGTGATGGCCAAATGAGAGGGTTGGTGGTAACCGCCAATAACAAAGGCGAGGTTAAAGGCTACACCAAGGCGACCGATATAATCCTCCCACCAAACGCTGCTCAGCATTTAAACGTCGGAGGAGCTCTTGGAAACGGAACGTTAACAGTAATTAGAGATTACGGATTAAAGGACCCATATGTCTCAACAGTAGCGTTGCAGACAGGAGAAATCGCAGAAGATTTAGCCTATTATTTCGCATCCAGTGAACAAACTCCATCAGTCGTGGCCTTGGGTGTTTTAATGAAGAAGGACGCAACTGTTGACAAGGCTGGAGGAATCATTCTTCAACTCATGCCGAATTGTCCAGAAGAGAGCATTTCAAAACTCGAGAGAAACCTGAAGAAGATGTATGCTCTGACTGATTTACTAAAAGAGGGTATGTCACCTGAAGATATGCTCGATTTCGTGCTTGAAGGGTTTGATGTAAAGGTAACCGAAAAGAAACCGGTCAAATTCAAATGCAATTGCAGTAAGGAAAGGACGGAAAGGGTCTTGATCTCAATAGGCAAGAAAGAACTGCAAAAGCTTAGAGATGAAGATCGCGGGGTAACCCTTAACTGCCAATTCTGCAACTCCGCATATCATTTTACGGAAGAGGAATTAACGAATTTAATCAACTCGATGGAATAAACGAAAAAGGCGCGATTTGCGCCTTTTATTGTGTAAACTATAGCAACATTAAGACGTCGCTCTACATCTTACCGAGCCTGTATTTGAAATCCTTATATCCAAATTCAGTAATTAATTCAATTGAGTAATCATCATGCATAACATAGATGGAAGGCAATGGCATTCCATTGAATGTGTTGTTCTTTACTGTCGTGTATAAAGCCATATCGCCAATCAATACCATATCGCCTTCATGTAAAGGGCCTTCGAAATTGTAATAGCCAATGTTATCACCTGCTAAGCACGTCGGGCCACCAAGTCTAATTCTATAAGAATAACCAGGAAGGTCTGCTTGATAGATTGGAGGGAGGTACGGGCATTCAATAACATCCGGCATATGACACGCTGCTGAGCAATCGAGCATCGCAATATGAGCGTCGTGATTATCGAATGTGTCAAGAACCCTAGAAACCATGTATCCCGCATTAAGGACCACCCCTTCTCCAGGTTCTAGATAAACTTGAACGTCGTACGTGTCTCTAACATGTTCGATGATCTTAACCAATAATTCAACATCGTAATCCTCGCGGCTAACATGATGACCACCACCGAAGTTAACCCACTTCAGATTGTGAAGATATTTACCAAACTTAGTCTCCAATGCAGCAATCGTTTTTGCTAAATCATCGGAGTTTTGCTGACATAATGTGTGAAAATGAACCCCATCAAGCAAATTAATGGTATCCTCACCCATTTCTTCAAATCTGTCGATTGTGACACCGAGTCTTGAACCTGGTGAGCATGGGTCATAAATTGCGTGCCCGACTTGAGTTGAACATTCCGGATTTAAACGAAGACCAACACTCTTGCCGGCCGCTTTAGCTTTTGGACCAAACTTTTTGAGTTGTCCAACCGAGTTAAAGACAATGTGATCAGAATATTTTAATACGTCATCAAATTCATCTTCTCTAAAAGCGCCGCAAAAGGTGTGAACCTCTTTATTCGGCATCTCTTCCTTACCGAGGCGAGCTTCATAAAGTCCAGATGCCTCAGTTCCTGCAAGATACGGTTCTAGAACAGGATAGAGATTGAAATTGCTAAAACACTTCTGGGCAAGAAGAAATTTAGCGCCAGTTCTATCACTTATCTTTTTGATGATTTCGCCATCATATTTGAGCATGGCCTCATCAATTACATAACACGGCGTTCTAAGTTTGCCAAAAACCTGTTCTGGCGTCTTATCTCTAAAACGAAGAAAAGCCAAACGATTATCCAATATTGTCATATGAGTCATCTATCATCTTAGGGTTGAAGCTCTCTCTGGTTGGAAGCCCATATTTGTTAAGGGCATCGATAAATGGGTCTGGATCGAATTCATCGCATGTTCTAGCGCCTGCTTTTGTCCATTTGCCTGTGAGGATCATCATAGCACCACACATAGCTGGAGTTCCGGTTGTATATGAGATAGCTTGTGAGCCTGTTTCCTTATAGGATTCCTGGTGATCGCAAACATTGTAAATGTAATATCTGACCGGTTTACCATCCTTTTTGCCAACGCAGATGCATCCGATATTTGTCTTTCCGACGGTTCTAGGTCCAAGAGTGGCTGGATCAGGTAACAAAGCCTTCAAGAACTGAATCGGAATGATTTCCACGCCCTTAAACATGACAGGGTCGGTTCTTAACATACCAACATCCTGCAAACAGTTCATGTGCTGAATATATGAGTCGCCAAAAGACATATAGAATCTTATTCTTTTGACTTCTGGGAACCATCTAGCAATTGATTCGGTCTCTTCATGGTGAAGCATATACATATTCTTCACGCCAACTTCATCAAAATCATATGGGTGCATGACTGACATTGGAGCGATTGTGTGCCATTTGCCGTTTTCATAGTAAGCACCAGGTGAGGAAACTTCTCTTAAGTTGATTTCTGGATTGAAGTTTGTGGCGAACTTATAACCATGGTCACCGCCATTGCAGTCTAAGATATCGATGTAATCAATCTCATCGAAATAATGTTTTTTAGCATAGGCAACATATGCCTGAGTGACTCCTGGATCAAATCCGCACCCTAAAAGGGCAACCTTGCCAATCTTCTCGAATTTTTCACGATATTCCCATTGGTAGGAATAATCAAAATATGCGGAAAATCCCTTCTCTTTTACTCTTTTTTCGTATCTTGCTCTCCAAACCGGTTCATCAACGTTCTCTGGCTCATATTCGGCGGTGTCGAGATAATGAACCTTGCATTCTAAGCAAGCGTCCATAATGACAAGGTTATGGAATGGCATGCCAAGATGCATAACCATATCGGCTTTGAAATCTTTAATAAGGGCAATGACCTGATTAACATCGCCTGCATCGATTGCGGTTGTGTGGATGATTGTCTTCGTCGTCGGTCTTAATTTTTCTGCGAGAGCGTCGCATTTAGATTTGGTTCTTGAAGCAATCATAATCTCTTCAAACACCTCTGGATGCTGGCAGCATTTTGTGATGCCAACCGTGGCAACTCCGCCACAGCCAATAATAATTACACGGGCCATACCTTACCTCCTGAATAAAAAAGATAGCCGCAGCACATGCGACTACCTTAAACTTTCTGCATCAAATGGATGGCGTTAGAGTCTATACAGTAAGATACTTTTACTACTCTTATTGATAAGTTTTACAAGTGGCACGCAAGTGCATTTAATGGTTGTAAAGTAACCAACTTACAAAATTTGATAACCGTAAAGTTATCGATCAATAAGGCGATAAGATTATCACCATTTCGCAGTGGATTGGGCTGTATTTATGACTCCAATGTCAAAATCCAATTTGTCTTTGAATTCTGATGATTTCTAGGACAAAAAAATTATGTGTTTTATTACATAAAATGTCAATATACGACCACAAAAATTAATGAGGCAAAGAACATATTTTTTATTAAATTACTCTTGTTGCTCATCCATTTTTGGCGTTTTACCGTATATCTCCAGAAAATGGGCCTTTCACATTTCGTTTGTGTCATCATCCATTTTGTACACGCATACCTTGTCTGCCGGCTGCGGTCGGTGAACATGTGCTCGGTGTTCAATTCGACCTGGGCCGTGGAGAAATAGCATTCTTGGGAACCTTCGATTACCCTGAAATATGCCTAAATAAACTTTTTTTGCATGTTTTGTCTAAATTAAAAGGCAACCATTCGCTTTAACGATTTGGTTGCCGTAAAATCATTAGAAAACTTTCTTTCCAATTAAATAACGCATCTGAGCGCCTTTTGAAACGTTTCCATCGACTTTTAGTTGCCCGGTTATGAATAGCTTGTCAGCATTTACTGTGCCGTTGGCCATGCCAACCAGGTTATCTAGAGTTGATGAGATGAAGCAATCGGCCTCTGAACAACTAACCGGTTGAATATCCATTCCGGCTTTTGTGAATTTGATGTGAAACGTCCCTTCTCCAGGCCCTTCGATTCTAATCTGAATGATATTCGAATAAGAATCTTTCTTGGTTGCAAGGTAAGCGACTCTTGAATCTTCGAGCCCTTCATACAATGTTTTAAGGGTGTTATACGCTTCAATGAATGAGATTCTAGGATCTGAGCCTTTTCCTGCAACATCTGAATACATCTTCTCGTAGACTAATGCGGATTTAGCCCAAGAGAAATCTTTTTTCATGCAGCGGTCTCTGAGAGTGTAAAAAACATTAACTTGCCCAAAATAGACTTTGATTGCCTGAGAAATTGCGAGCAATAAGCTTTTTGGAGTATAGCCGGAGAAAGAGAAACCGTCTCCAATGCCATCGAAGTCAGAATATGGCCTGACAGAATCTTTTAATCCACCGGTTTCATGAACAATCGGGATTGTGCCGTATCTCATGGCCATCATTTGTGATAATCCGCATGGTTCAAAACTTGATGGCATTAAGTAGAAGTCAGAGCCCGCAAATACGCGCGCCGCTCTTTCTTCGTTATAATCGCTGGAGAATCCAAATTGTCCCGGATATTTCTTTGCGCATTCATTAAAGAAATCAACATACTTCTGTTCGCCTTGGCCATAAACGATGATTTGAAGGCCCATTTCCATGAGTTTAGGGAGGATGGCTTTTATAAGCTCTACGCCTTTTTGCTCAACTAAGCGGGCAACCGAGCAAAAAAGAGGCCAGTCCTTTTCTACTCTTAGGCCAAATTCTTTCTGAAGTTCAGCCTTGCAAACATCTTTGCCGTCTCTTTTCTTCAAACTGAAGTTTTGCGGGATTCTTGAATCTTTCCTTGGGTCATAATGAGACATATCGATGCCGTTTAATATTCCGTAAAACTTGGCATCGATGATATCGCAAACACCTTCAAGGCCCTTGCCGAATTCATGAGTGTGCAATTCTTTTGCATATGTTGGGGAAACCGTTGAGACGGCGTCAGCCATCATCATTGCGCCCTTCATTAGGTTAACATCATGCCTCCCTTGGTATTCATAAGCCAAAGCGCCTTGATACCACCCTTCGACCAACCCGAATGTTGAATAGAGTTCATCAGCGCCGAATTGCCCTTGGTAGGCTATATTGTGAATTGTAAAGACGGTTTTAACGTTTCGGTAGTCTGGGCTGACTGCCTGGTTATCTTTTAAATATAGAATAGATAACGCCGTCTCCCAATCGTTGCAATGGAGAATGTCCGGAACGAATTTCAAAAACTTCATGACATCCACTACCGCTTTTGAGAAGAAAGCAAATCTCAGTTTATCGTCATCATATCCATAAAGTTTATCTCTATTGAAGAATTCGTCGTTCTCCACAAAATAAACGGGGACTCTGCCTAGTTTGCCTTTATACAAACCGCAGTAAATCTTCCTAGCACCCAATTGAATATTGGTCTTCTTAAATCTTTTTATAGTGTTACCAAATCTATCTCTAACACATTTATACAAAGGCGTAATGATGGCAATCTCATTGCCGTTATCTTTTAGAGCGCCCGGAAGCGAAAAAGCGACGTCCGCCAAACCGCCAGATTTAGAAAAAGGTGCGCATTCGCTGGTTTCAAATAAAATTTTCATAAAAGGATATCTCCCTATCCTTAGCGAGATTATTATATAACCAAGTTATAAAATACGCTAATAAACTAATAAATTTAAAAAAAAAAAAAAAAGTAAAAAAGAGCAATTACAAAGAGAAATAATTTGGAAAAATATTGAGAATTAATATAATTGAGCCATATACCCAACATTATTCGGTTTTATTGATACATATTCAGTGATGATGATTCTAGGCGTTGCTGCCTGTTTTGGATATATTGAGCTTTACTATAGGAAAAAAGGTCTTAGCAAGAAAATAATGTATGCGATTGAAATCAACGCCTGTGCATCGGTTATCGTCGGCATTATATGCGCCATTCTAACTCAAAACATTTATAACTTTATAGTGTTAGGTACTAAATACACTTGGACATGGGCCATGACATTCTATGGCGGATTGATTGGAGGCGGAATAGAACTTATATTTTGTTGTCCTAACAGTCTTCTCGTGTTCCATGTACTGAATTCCAAATGCATTAGTAACAACTGACAATTTGAAAAATGAGCCAAACTGATGATGAAATATTCAAGCAAGCAAGAACGAACTTAAAAACGCAGTAGACTTAAGAGTGTATTCTTTTATTTATCGAAGGTAATCTTATAACCGCCGGTTTTCTTTGATTTATACATGACATCGTCGGCTTTTTTATACAAGGAGTTGAAATCATCGTCTTCGCCTCCATCATAGATGGTTGCTCCGGCTGATATAAATATTTCTTTTGCAGGGTCTTGTGGAAGCGATATTTTTTTGAATAATAAAACGGCCTCATTCCATTTTTTCTCAGCTTCTCTTTTACTGATTACATCGGGAATGAATACGGCAAACTCATCGCCCCCAAGACGCATTGTTATGGCATCATTCTCAGAATTGTTCTTTTTTAAACACGCAGCAATCTCTTTTATGGCATAATCGCCCGCTTCATGGCCATAGGTATCATTGATGGTTTTGAAATGATCTACATCCATTAAACAAAAGATGCCCGGCCTTCTTTGTTCAATAATTTCTTTGATTTTTCTTTCGCCGGTTCCACGGTTTAGGATACCCGTCAATTGATCTGTCTCAGCGAGAATTCTCAATTCGTTTTCCCTTTGTTTGACATCATCGATGACTTGCACGGCCCATAAAACATGCCAAAGTTTACCATCAGGCGTTAAATCTTCTTTTATGAACGAAGCGCGTACCCAGCCGGAAAAAGATCCTATGAATTCAATTGAAATTGTGTCTTTGCCGTTCATTTTCTCTTCTAAGTTATTAAGATTGCAAAACTCAAGAACCTCATCGAGGAATGAAGGTTGAACAACATAATGCAAGATGGAATCAGCATTGACATCAAAATCGTCCGTATTAGGTATTTGGGCTTGTTTGATGTATTTGCTAGTTTTGACTTCCATGAACGTATGATTCGTTACATCTACCCTGTACATTGAATAATAAACGTTTGCCAAGGCCGCATACGCTTTAGACATGCCTATATCATGATCTTTGATTCTATCAGCCATGATTTGATCGACATTGCGGAAACCTGCAACTAATCTAAGCGGTTCTTTAGCTCTAGAAATTCTTATATAGTGGGCGGTGTAGTAATGGATTGCGCCATCTTCTAAAACTCTATAGGAAAATTCCATCTGCTCCCTACCGTCAGAGAATGTTTTTATGATGGAATCTGGATTTAGGTTATCCAAGAAATATCCGAGATCATCTTTATAAACGCGACTGTTTGCGTAATTTTTGACCATGGCAAAATAATTAAAATCGTTATTAGCATCAACAATCCCTTCGGTGATGTAACCGTTTAATTTAATGATTCTTCCTTTATCAAGTCCTAGATTAATCGTGTAAATGTTTAAGTAATTAATCGCAAGCGCTTTGATCATGCGAACATAGTCAGACAATTCCTCTTCGATAGATACGTGTTTTATGCAGTTTTTTGCCATAAATGCCCTCTTTATTTTATTTGACTGTCCATTGTAACTTACATCTTTTAAACGCTTATAAGAAGCTTCCGGACCAGGAACCGCGATTGTTAAATAGAAGAGACAAGAACGCCTTGGTCAACACTTGTTTTTATCGCTTTATCATGAGTTCCTAATCATTTCTTTTATGTCGTCTGATATATCTTCGATTTCGAATTTAGGCTCAGATATAAGGTAGCCTTGAATATAATCGCAGCCAATTCCCTTAACAAATTTTAGCTCATCAAGCGTTTCGACCGCTTCTGCGACAACCTTAATTCCATTGACCTTGCAATAAGAAACAATAGTTTTCGTAAGTTGCGCCTTCTTCTCATCCTTGTCTATTCCTCTGATTAAAGACCCTTCGATTTTGATGTATTTAGGGGAATAGTTAAGAATCATGGAAATGCTGTTGAAGCCCGTTCCATAATCATCGATTGCATAGTCGATATGATTAGAAGTTAATATTTCGACTTTTTTCCTCATAATGCCGTTTTGTCCAAAATCTTCTTCGATTATTTCCACTACTAGTTTGTCAAAAATCCCTTTATTTTGCTCAACAAATTCGCCCCATGCCAATTCGGAAAGGATTTGTGAGGAAATTGAGTTAACAAATATCCGTTTATCACTACCAGAAGCGCTATATTTCTTTATCGCATTGAGGAAGGTTATATATTCGATATCATACAAACGATTATACTTTTTAGCTGCATCGATGAGTTTTAGAGGGCTCATTCCAGGAACGGTTGGGCGCATTAAGGCTTCGTAACCCAAGATTTCCCCGTCGTGGATGTCTACGATTGGCTGATAAGCGTAATCAATCAGTCGTTTGGAGATAATTTCGTTGAGTTCCCCGTACAAAAGGTTCTGTTTCTTATATTCGTCATATTCGTCATCATCAAAAAGAACCACTTTGTTTTTGCCGGAGCGTTTCGCCTCATACATCGCAAAATCAGCCCTATTTCTGAGTTCTTCGAACTCAATGTTTTCTCGATAATCACAAACGCCCGCAGAGAAAGAAATATAAATCTCCTTCCCTCTATAAGAGATACATTCCTTTTTTATCTTTTTAAGTTCTTCGATTAGGCTTTCTTTTTCGTCATGTGATTTCCAATTGTATAGATACAAAATGAATTCATCTCCCGAAAGATGCCCAGCATACAAATTTTGGTGCTTTTCCGACAAATCATTGAAGAACGAGCCGATAGCCCTGAGATATGTATCGCCAAATTCGTGTCCATACCTGTCATTGATAAGTTTAAGATTGTCAACATCAATCATAAAAAGGCATCCGTTCAGATTGGTCTTCATTACCACTTGAACTCTGTCCATAAAGCCTCGACGATTCAAAAGAGAAGTCAAAATATCGTAATCCCTCTCTTTTTCGATTTCTTTTTTAGATAGGTACTCATCGGTTAAATCAATCAACGTCGCGTATGATCCTCTCTCCGATGGCGTTATTTTGAATTGAATGTACCTAGAATCGATCGCGAAGACAACCTCGGATGTCGTTGTTAGGGCGTTTTCGTCGAGTTTGTTGGATTGAGAGTAAATGCATCGTTCAAGAAGCCCCAAACGTTTAATAAACTCGCTAGATGAGGTTTTTTCATTTGGATAATCTAACTTTAACATTGAATAAAATCTTGTCGTGGTGGTTACTTCATCTTTTTCTTTGTCGTATTCAAAGAAGGCCATCTTGGATGATGAATCCTTGATAATGCGATTTACTTTTTCGCTTAATTCGATGTTTTTCTTATAAGAATTCTGAATCTGATACAACAAGGCATCAACCTCATAGATGTTCGTCTTTGGAATATCAGTGACATTCGTTTCATTCACATCGCGGGAAACGCGTCTGATTGGCTTGGAAACCATTTCCGATGATAAAACAAGAACGAGGGAGGCAATTAGGAAAGCCACTCCCAAAACGATCCCAATCTGCATTCCTAGATTGTTTGATGCGGATAGGACGATACTCGTTGGTGCTACACCAACAAGATACCACTCATCAAAGAACGGGGAATTGCCGTTATAAACGTTGATTGCGTCCTCATAATAATATTCATCGACACCGTCATTCTTGAATGAATAGATATTCTCATATACCGTTGATGTTAACTCGATATCTGATAAATTTGGCAAAGAATAATCGACGTACGCTTCAAAAGCCGATTGATTTTTTCCGTTTCCTTTTTTTATGAGGGCGATGTTAACACGATCGCCCTTAGAGATGGTCGTTATATAGTTTCTTAAATATTGCCCAGTAAGGCCAACGCCTATAACGCCTATGACTTTGCCCTCATATATAAGAGGCATAGAATAGGTTAATACCTGATTAGAAGAAATATTTAAAGTACATGTCCAGTATCCAACTGCGTCTTCGTCAAGATGTGAGGTGGCATATTCAACCGTTTTTTCATAGAAGTCTTTGTTTTCGATATCTTTGTAATTATTCGTATCAACTTTGTTAGATAAACCAAAACCATCTTGATAATATTTGTTAAAAACAGCATATGGCGAGTAAATAACTTCAATTTCTGAACGCTCCGATTTCAAAGGGTTCTTAGCTCTTAGATAAACCATTTCTTTGTTATCAGAATAGGATGTGTTTAGAACCAAAAACGAATCATTAACATGATTTCTTTCAATCATTTCATGAAAAATATCCATCTGAGTTAAAAGGTAGGAATCGGTTTCGGATTTGTTATTTAAAACATCATCGATTTTTTCTTTGTTTCTATCTAAATAAGTTTTTGTGTTTAAGATAAACTGATCATAATAATTCGTGATATTCGACCATTTGGTTGACATCGAGCTTTCCATATAATTCTTGCGAATGTTAACGGATGATTTAAAATCGCCAATCAACGAATTGTTCAACGTCTTAATGCCGATACTGAAAACCAAGATAACGAAAATGGTGACGCTTTGTGCCAAGACGATAAAAATCGTCGGAACAAGGATCTTAAAATTTATTGTGTGGAAAACTCTTACCGGCTTTTTCTTCATTTTTATCTAATTTTTGATTTTGCGGAAGTTAATGAGGCATACCATTCCTCAAATTTAGCATCGCTAGAATATGTAGCGATCGTATCTTTGTCATAGTTTGACGCTTTGATTGCATCCAACGCATCATTGCAGTAAGTCGTCAAAGATTTTTTAAGATAGTCACGGTAGTTTGTTCCGCCTTCTCCAACGATATTTGTGTACATTGTATACTTTTCCGTTGTTTCTTTAGCGACATTGAATGATTGTTTGAATTTCTCATCGGTTTGGGCAGAAATGAATTCGTCATTGAAGCCATCTTTTGTTGAAGGGAAGTATCCGGAAGAATGGCAGAAGTTGTTGATGTTGTTTTTCTTTGTTAGCCATTTAAGGAAACTGACAGACGCTTCTTCTTTTCCGGAATCGGATTTCGTAACGCAGAAGCCCGCACCTTGAGAAACGGCATATTTCTCTTTCCCTTTGAACGTTGGCGTACACATTACATAAGATTCGATTGAATGGCTTTCCTCGTCCCCATCAATAACAACATTCGGGAAGTATGAGCTTGAGGAAGTTGAACCTATGTAGGCAAGTATTGCACCAGCCTTAAGAGCGCTGCTTCTAAAATTACCATCCGCATTGAAATATCCCTTAACAAAAGGAACTGCGTATGAATCCCATAATTTTCTAAAGACATCTTTGTCGTAATTGATACCGAATTTTCCATCTTCATCGTACCCAATGATATCGATGCCAAGCTGTTTTGCAGAAACGACAAAGTAATTATCTAGGGAATCCCTGCCAAAGAAAGCCTTCCCTGTCGCGTTATAATATTTTTCTGAAACGCTGATTAACCCTTCAATTGTTTCCAAATCAGAATATTGGATCCCTAATTCAGAATGTTCCGATAGAAATTTGTCAAAATCCGTTTTGTTAATGAATAAGGCTTCTGTTGATTTGGCAACCGGTAGAACTTTTAGAGATTTGTCGTTTCCAAACCTCCCCTCGTTCAAGAAACCATCGTTGAAATTAGCAAGCTCACTGGACGAAAAATATTTATCTAAGGAAACTATCTTGTCTTTTTTATCAAGCTCAAAGGCGGTATCGGGATATGCCAAAAACATGTCAGGCATGCTTTGCGCACCAAAATCTTCATTTGCAGCCGCTAATAACGCTTCAAGCAAATCGTTTACTCTTGAACCTTGAGAAATTGTGTTAACGACTATATGGTCATCTTTGCCTTGGGTATTGTTATATTCTTCGATTGTTTTTTGGAAAGACGTTTCGGTGTCACCGTTATAGTAAGTCCAAATAG
>CAVIJK010000009.1:0-49688 GCA_963643345.1 bacterium
AAATCAAGTTATGCCTGCTCTCCTCAGCACTCGTTCTCACGCTTGCAGGCTGTGGTGTCACAAATGCAGATTCAGAGGTATCGTCCGAATCCTCAGAGTCTAGCCAAAATTCAAACTCATCAAAGGACTCATCAACAAATAGTCCATCTTCAGAGAGTTCGTCATCAAGCGGCGAAGATTCTTCATCAAGTTCTTCTTCAGAGGAACCTGTTGTTGCTAAACACAAACTTGTGCAGAAAATCGCTCCAGCTCTTTTCATTAGAGATGGAAATGGTGATGTTAAGAGCACAATCAGTTTCGATAAAGAATCTTATGCATCCGGAGAAACGGTAACTTATACAATCAGCTGTGCTAATGCCTACTATGATAAAGCCGCATTTAATGATCAGGCTATTATGGTTGTTGGAGGCGTATCTATTGCTTTTAACGTGGAGGCGGATTCAAATGATTCCACTAAATTTGTGGGTTCATTCGTAATGCCTGATGTTGAAGGAGATGGTGATGTCACTTTCTATGCAGCGCCTTTTAGCATCTATAATAACAACGCAGAATCAACCGAAAAGAAGACGTTAACTTACAACGTTTGCGATGGTATTGTTGCAATTGCCCCATCAAGTTTTGTATCAGGCTCATACCTTTATTCGATAACTTTGTATAGATCAAAGTCAATTATGCTTACAAAAGCGGCATTGAAAATTGGAACCGAGTCATATGATTTAAGCGTTTCTAACTTACAATGGAATAACGATTTCGTCACGTTGTCTCTTGGTTCCAAAACCGCTTCGGACGATGTTGTTATCACAATTGAAGGAAAAGAAGTCACTTCTCATTCCTTGAATATCGTCGGCGAGGAATTTATCACTTACAACACAACTCCAAGTTCGCATTATTTGGAAGGCGAAACGGTTGATTTCCGCTTCACATCCAAGAGTGGATACAACGTCACTTATACAATTGATGGCGCTGAAAATGCAGCAACCTACAGTCAGTCATCGTACATTAGCTTCGTTATGCCTGCAAATGATGTCACTATTACATTTACCGGCACTGAGTATGGAAAGATTACGGTTGCAACTAACACCAATGTTACTTCAAGTAGCATCTATGTAGACGGTCAATATGGCAACAAGGTCGAAGCGACTTCAGCCGCTCCTGGATCCACATTCTATGTTCTTGCCGAGGCCACAAGCGGATACAAACTTGGCAAGGCCTACATTGAGGGCGATGAAGAGAATAAAGTTTCAGTAAGCGATATTTACTTTGGCTACGATTCATCAACGTATACGTCCATCTACAAGTCAGGTTATACATTTACGATGCCAAAGGATGGATCTTCAGCAAACATCATCATTGAGGTTGGACAGGCTGGCACAATTACGTTGACTGCCGATGCTGAACATTATTCAGGATGCAAGGTAGGGTCTTCTTCATCGCTTTCCGGAGCAACAAAGAGTTTAACAGACTTTGCCCCAGGGGATGAGTTCTATCTATTCCCAACCGTTCTTAGCGGATTTGGATTGACCGGAGCTTCAGTTTCTGATGGTACAAATTCCACTGAAGTCCAAGCGGGAACGGCTAGTGAATATGATTACTCCACTTACAGTTATGTCACTTACAGTTATGTCAAATGCACCATGCCAGAAAATGGCGTTGCAAATGTCACATTCACCTTTGGAAATATGTATTCGGTCACTATCGATAACGAAAGCGGCATTTCTTCACAAGTCAGATTCTCATTTGCAAATTCAACGACTTCTTATGCTGCAGGAAATAAGGTTACTGTCAATATCAGCGAAACCTTTGGCTATTCGCTAAGCAAACTTGAATGCAAGGGTGCTTCTTCTGAAACTACGGCTGAATTGGAAATCAAGGCCGATAGCTATGGCAATAAATATGTTGAATTTGATATGCCATCAGAAAATGTCACATTGATTGCAACTGTTGATCAAAGCGCAAAGACCAATGTCAAGTTCGAGTATGTTAATGACTCAACTTCAACGGTGAGCTCCGTTACAATCCGTTCCGTGAGAGGAGGCGAATCTTTATCGAATTATTCGGTTGCCGCTGAAGGTACCGGCAATGCCACATACGACGTTGTTGTTGGCGATACTATATCTGTAAGTGTTTCTGATTCTAACGCATACGATTACAGCACATATAGCCTGAATTTCGTTGTCACCGTTGAAATCTCATATTCTGACGGAACAGAAACCGTAACTAAGAATGCCGTCTTCAACTATGGAAATTACACAGTGGATGGAATCGAAGTAACCTCGAATCTTGCTGGTGTTAAAGTCACTATTGCCGACAAAACCGAAGCCGCTTAATCTAGATAACACCCATTACTTAAAGACCATTAAGAGTTGTCTTGATGGTCTTTTTTGAATGCCAAATTGTGTCTTTTGATGAAATGTAACTTATTTTATGTATTTGGCTTATTGGCCTAGGAAAAATCTATATTTTGTTATTAACAAATTGTTTAAATATTATTATATTTATTGACATGAATAAAACTGTATATGACATAATCGTCGTGGGAGCCGGTAACGGCGGTCTTGCTGCGGCGCTTACCGCTTCAAGCGAAGGTAAAAAAGTCTTGGTAATCGACAGGAATTTGGTTCCTGGAGGATGCGCGACAAGCTTTAGGCGTGGACGTTTTGAATTTGAACCGTCTCTTCACGAATATGCCGCTATTGGGACCGAGAAAAATCCTGGCGGAATACTTAAATGGTATAAATCTATGGGCGTCAATGTGAATTGGATTATCCCTAAAGACGCTTATCGTGCAATAACTCTAGATGGCGATGACGTTTACGATGTCACAATGCCCGTTGGTGTTAAAGAGTTTACTGATGCCTTAGATAAAGCTTGTCCCGGTTCTAGAAAACCAATGGAAAAGCTTTGGAAAATCAACAAGAACATTCGCGATGCTAGCCATTATTTTAATACAGGGAAACAGAATCCTCTGGTTGTTTTCCTTAAATATAGGGATTTCATGAGAGCATCCGCTCATTCGGTCAAAGAAATTCTTGATGATATCGGAATGCCCCGTAAGGCACAATCCATTGTCAGCGCATATTGGCCATATCTTGGCAATTCAATTGATGAAATGGACTGCATGCTTTATATGAGCATGTTTGATAGCTATATCAACGAATATCCAGCAATACCGCTTCACAGATCACATGAGATATCTTGCGCTGTTGAAAAATCCATTATCGATAATGGCGGAGAAATATGGTACAACACCGAGGTTACGTCTCTTATTTACGAGAACGGAAGAGTCAGTGGCGTTCGAATCGGAGACCGTGAAATTAGGTCAAAATTCGTCATCTGCAACGCCTTTCCGGAAAATGTTTATGCCAAGATGTTGCCGCCGGAAGCTGTGCCTGAAAGAGCTTGGAAACTTGTTAACGCAAGGAAATATGGCATTAAATTTTTGAACATATACATCGGTTTAAATAAGACAGCAGAGGAAATTGGATTCCACGATTATACAATAGTAATTAACGAGAATTCCGATCCTGTTAAGCAATGTGAGGCCATGCAGGACATTCGTCATGGGCCTTTATTTATCAATTGTTTAAACTGCGCTATACCGGAGGCATCGCCAAAAGGTACATCTATGCTTTATATCACAGGATTCTGGCATGCAGATGCCGAAACTGGTATGACATTGGAAAACTATGATCAATGGAAAAACTCCATTGCCAACGAGCTGATTAAGAAGTGCGAGGACGTTTTACATGTCGATATCAGGAATAATATTGAAGAGATTGAAGTGTGTTCTCCTGCGACATTTGCAAGATATATGGGGACACCGCATGGAACCCCGTATGGTTATGAACTAAAGGTTTGGGATTCCCCAACCGTTAGATCCGTGAGCATTCCTGATGAACATTTCATTCCTGGATTGGCGTTTGTAGGTGCCCATCAGGAGATTGCCGACGGATATTCATCCACATACACTCAAGGCCGAAATGCAGCATTAAGAATAGTTAAGGAGTTAAACAATGGGAAAAACTAGTTTTAAAAACTTCCTTAAATTGAAGCCGTTACGTAAAAAACGCGTTGATGATGCCTCGTCTGAGCCGAAAGAGTATAAATTCTTAGCAAACGAGATTGCATCTATCAACCATCCAAAAGTGCAACACGTTACAATAACAAAGATAGAGGATATTACCGGTAACATGAAGAGATACACTCTCTCTCCAAACATTGAAGCTGGCACTTCTAGATTAGCCCCTTTTAAGCCTGGCCAGTATATATCCGTTAAATACCAGATTGGCAAAGTTAGAACTACGAGACCGTATTCCATCTGCTCATGGGGTGGGGATTATCAAATAACAATTAAGATGGACCCGAATGGCTTAACTTCAAAATATGCATTCGAGAATTGGGCTGTAGGCTCTAATCTTGATATTTCGGCACCGGAAGGGTGGTTCTGCTATCAGCCTTTAAGAGACCAAAAAAATGTTGTTGCTTTGGCTGGCGGCAGTGGGATAACCCCTTTCTTATCTATGGCTAAATCAATTGAGGCAGGCTACCTTGATGTAAATCTAACCTTGGTTTATGGTTGCCGTACTAGAAACGATATTGCCTTTAAAAATGAATTCGATTTAATCGCATCAAAATGCAGTAACTTCAAAGTTATCTATGTTCTAAGCGATGAAGAATGCGAAGGATATCCACATGGTTTTATCAATAAAGAGTTGATCAAAGAAAATGTGGATAATTTTGATGATACGTCATTCTTTATATGTGGACCTAGAGCAATGTATGATTCCGATCTTGGCATTCTCAAAGAGTTAGGGGTTGATAGAAGACATATAAGATGCGAAGTGCTAGGCGAAGCCCATAGTATAAAAGATTTTGCTGATTGCCCTAAAGGTATAAAAAAATCGGTAGAAATCACGATTATGATTCAAGACGAAATCCATAAGGTTGTTGCGGATACATCAAAAACTATCTTGAGAAATCTCGAAGACGCCGGCATTGCCGTGTTAAGCAAATGTCGCAGTGGGGTTTGTGGTTTTTGCCACTCATCTCTTGTCAAAGGCGAGGTGTTTATTCCCGAAAGCATGGACGCTTTAAGAGAGGCCGATAAACTTTATAATCAAATACATCTTTGTTGTTCATACGCTTTAACCGATGTAACAATCGTTGTAGCGAAGGCTTAACCGGGTCTGCTTGCTTGAACTTTTTGTATTTTTCAAATTACTCTGACAAATATCATCTTTTTAAAGATATAACATTCATATTTTGATAGAATGTTAGAGATCGTTTTTCAGTTATGTCATCACGTATAAAAGAGGTTAAACCTAAAACCAAGAAGTCGGGTGCTAAAAAATACCTATTTTATTTCTTGCTTGTCATAGGGCTAACATCCGCTTCGCTTTTGTTTTCATTTTATTCAGCGGGCGACGGAAATATTGGTGACGGCGTGATGACGATTGGCAATGCAATCATTTCAGCTAAGACCATGTGGATGGTAGTTATAGCAATCCTCATGATGCTCGTTTATCTCCTACAGGGAATTATTATTCAAGTATTCTGCCGTCTTTATACGAGGCATTATCATTTGCATCAGGGCGTTGCCAATGCTTTAATCGGTTCTTTTTATAACAATGTTACTCCGGGTTCTACTGGCGGACAGGTCATGCAGGTCTACACGATGAAACGCCAAGGGATTGAGGTTTCAAACGCCGCATCCATTATGGTTATGTGGTTCATCTTATACCAGGTTTCTTTGATAATTTTTGATGTTGCCGCCATCTCTTTTGAATGGAATACCATTATGTCAATTAAATCTATTTCAATTCCTGGATTCCACATTGGAAACTGGTCCGGAGAACTTCCTATGTTGCCGCTTATTATAATCGGTTTTGTTGTTAATATTTCGGTTATTCTTCTCTTGTTCCTGATGAGTTATTCCCGTAGGCTTCACAATTTCATCATGCATTATGGGATAGGTCTTGGTGCAAAACTTAAATTGATTAAGAATCCGGATAAAACCAGGGAAAATCTCCGCGTCCAGGTTGAGAACTTCAAGATTGAGTTAAGGCGTTTGCAATCTAATATTCCAGTTACCATTTTGGTTATTGTTTTGTTTTTGATGGTCTGGACGGTCACTTTCTCTATACCTTATTTTGCCGGACTTGCTCTAGATGCCTTCGGATATGGTTATACGTTCAACATTGCTAATATGTATGATTTCTGTTTCCGATCAGCCTTTCAACAGATGGTTGCCGGTCTTGTTCCACTTCCTGGCAATGCGGGTGTTTCTGAGCTCGTTTTCGCCGCTATGTTCAATGATGTGTTCGTTGAAACTACCGCCTTTACAGATGCGGGAATAACCATCGTAAGAAGCACATCTGCAAACGTTATGGCGGCTCAAATCATTTGGAGGCTTTCAACTTATTACTTAGTCTTGGTTGTTTCCGGTTTGGTGGCATCTTTATATCATTCCAATGCTGAGGATAACATTAAGTACGCCAATAGGCAGACATTCGTTGATTTGCAGCTTTCAACCTACGAAGAAAGAAAAGCGTCTTCTGACACTCTTTATGAAACTAAGCAGTTGTCTAGAAAAGAAGTAAGGGCGATGCTAGGCATAAGTGATAAGAATGGTTTGCAAAAAAAATCGAACACATGGGCAATCGATACAGGTGATGATTTTATCGGGCCTCTACCGACAAAAAACAAAAGACTTACTCACGCAGTCACGGTTGATGATTTAAGCGACGATTAAAGTTTTTGGGAAAAAAGACAAAAATCTCGGATACATATTAATAGAGGGCTTGATGTGATTGGTACTAGAGAAATATCAGAAATTAAATTCAATAAAAAAGGTCAGGCGGTCATAAAGGTTGGCGCTGAGTCTTTAACTGTTCCTCCAAATGTATTTACTAATTACTATTTGTTTGAGGGAAAGGAAATAAGCGAAGACGATATCAAAAAAATCAAACGTGATATCGCAAATGAAACCTTATACAAATACGGTTTGGGCTTAGCTTCAAAAATGTCTTATTCATCTAAGGAGATAAGGGATAAGTTGATCGCTAAAAGCGATGATAAAAATGCCTACAAGTCAGTTATGGCAAGATTAAATGATACTGGTCTCCTCGACGACGAAAACTATGCTTTGGAGTATAAAGAAGAAAAAGAAAAAGCATGTTATGGGAAAAATAGAATCCTAGAGACTCTTAAATATGAAAAAGGAATTCCCGATTCGATAACCTCTAAATTGATGTTTATGGATGAAAAAGAACACGCTTCGATGTATCTCCGGAATATCGAGAAAAAGTATTCAAGGATATCGTTTCAGGAAAAAAAGAGAAAAGTCCGCGATTCACTTCTGAGGAGAGGGTTCGATGAGCATGTCATCCATTCCGTCATCGGCGAACTGACTAAAGACGAAACAATGGAGTATGAAAATCTCGAGAAACTCGCAAATAACACTCTTAAAAAATACAAAGCAAAGTATAATGAGAGAGAAGCTAGACAGAAGACATTCGAATCGCTTATGAGAAAAGGATATTCGAGTAAGAACATATGTAAAGTATTGGGGGAATTAGAAAATGACTAGTATTAAAGATATGGTTGAGAATTCGACGATTACCACGCAATTGCTTGTCATTAATATGACAAAGGGCGTGACCAATCAGTCGAAGCCGTATATGACGATTTCATTCCAGGACGCAACCGGGGCGGTAGATGGCAAAAAATGGGATTATTCACAAGAGGATTTGGATATATTTGTACCGGGAAATGTGGTGGAAGTCGCCTGCGAGGTTATTGAATATAAAGGAGCAAAGCAACTCAAGGTCTTAAAAGGAGCCCCGATTCCAATGGATCAAGTGGATTCCTCCCTGTTCGTGCCTGCTGCGCCTGTTGCTAAAGATGTTCTTGTCGAGAAACTGAAGGGATATGTTACTTCCCTTAAAGAAGGCGATGTCAAAACCCTCGTAACATACTTGTTAAGAAAACATTATAAAGACTATATCGAATGGCCTGCCGCAGTCCGCAATCATCATAATTACGTATCCGGGTTACTTTATCATTCCCTATGCATGGCTGATACAGCTGATGCCATTTGCAAACTATACCCTCAATTGAATAGAGATATCGTTATTGGGGTTTGCTTAATCCACGACCTCGGTAAACTCGTTGAATTGTCAGGGCCTGTTGCAACTAAATTCACGCTTGAAGGCAAGCTTCTAGGCCATATCTCAATTGAGCAAGCCGAAGTTAGGGAAGCTGCCCATCAGCTTGGCCTCACTGGAGAAATCCCGGTGCTTGTGGAGCATATGATTTTATCCCATCATTCAAAACCAGATTTCGGATCGCCTGTCATGCCTTTGACTAGAGAGGCACTTGTGGTTGCAATGGTGGATGATTTAGATGCCAAGATGAATATTCTTGATAAAGCATATGATGTCATCCAACCAGGTGAGTTCACCTCAAGACTTATGACGATGGATGATAGATATTTCTATAAGCCACTTTACACTTCTGAAGACAACGAAAAATAAACAAAAAGTCCAGAAATAAGACATTCTGGACTTTTCTTTATGTTGTTTGTGTAACTAAAGGTTTTCGTGAATTTTTTCGGCGAGAGCCTTTAAATCGATTGAAGATGTGTCATGTTCCTTAAACGCAATAACAAGATTCTCGTCGTTGCCATATCTTGGAAGGACGTGGACGTGGAAATGAAAGACCGATTGTCCTGCTACTTCGTTGGCGTTTGATAAGATGTTCACGCCTTTAGCGCCCATCTTCATCAAAGAGTTACCGATGTTTCTTGCCACTTTAAAAACTTTGGCAATTGTCTCATCGTCGGCATCTAAAATGTTCGCGCAGTGTTTTTTCGGAATGACTAAAGTATGGCCTAAGGTTGTCTGCGACAAATCCAAGAACGCCAAAACATCTTCGTCTTCGTAGACTTTCGCGGATGGAATTTCTCCATTTGCGATTTTGCAAAATATATCACTCATAAAATTACCTCGATAAAAGTATAGTCTTTTTCTTTTATTATTACACGCGCATTACACGCACACATATGCGAAAGAAAAAGAGGCAGGATTAACTGCCTCTTAATTTTTTTGTTTAGTTCTCGAAGAGATCTGGGAATGTATCCTTGAAGTAGCTGTAAACGTAGGAATCGTTATAGAGAACTGCCATTTCGTTTACGAAATACTTTTGAGCGGAATTCTTCCATGTGTCGTTTGAAGATAGCAAGTAGCCAATCTTACGAGCGACTCTTTCTTCGGCGTTTGGATCTTCTGTTGTGTTATAAGAATCAGAACCACCAGAAATCTTTGATGATTTGACTGCTTCTTCAACTTTGCAGATGTACCAGCTGCCTGACTCATAGACTGCATATGGATAAGTTGCATCGTCTTCATATGTTTCTGGAGTTAGGTAGTAGTCCTCACCTACGTATGAGCCGTATTTGAACTTAACGGATGAATCGCCTTTGTGGTCGACTTCGTTAGCAACCTGAACCTTGAATAATCTCTTTGATAATGAGCTTGGAAGTGCTGAATCAAGTCCGCCGGCTGTATACCAGCCATAAGATGATGAGTCTTTTGCTTTCAAGTTGTTGAGTTTAATCTCTAAGCCGGTTTCGACTGTATATGCACCAGAGTTTGTGAAGTCTGATCTAATAGATGAGTCGTCAGAGAAACGATCGTTTGTGAGTTTCTCATACTGAGCCATGACGGTACCCTTAGCGGATTCGTTGTAGTAATCGTCACTATCATTCGTTGGAGTGCCTGCATTGTTGAGTGTCCAGTGCGCTTCATCAAGGATTGTCTTGGCCATCGCCTTTTCTTCATCATCGAAGTCGTCCATCGTGCCCTGATTGATATCATCAAGGAATCTGAAGTCAAATTTTGATTCAAGGTTCTTTGGATTATCAACTGTGCCGATTACATTGGCGCAGTATGCCTTGACTAAGTCACGGACTGCGTTTGGATAACGATCGTTATCGGAGATTTTCATGGTCTCGACCTTACGAGCTGAGGTCAATTTGATTTGACCGTAGTTTTGTGTGTAAAGGTACTGAGCTGTTAATTCACTTCTATAGATATCTGGGAGAAGGTTCAAATCGATATATTTCTCATAGGTTCCAAAGATGTCTTTGAAGTATGCGTTTGTAGCATCTCCATCCGACTGCTTTGCGCCATCGAGCAATATCTTACCGGTTTCCGTATGTGTTTCAGAAAGGCGGAATCCTCCGACAATAAGTTTCTCTGTGTCGTTGTAGGTCTTATATCCTGCTTCGGCCTCAGTTCTTAGATCGTAGTAGTTCTTAACCTGCGCATCGTAGAATTTCTTTTCGACAAAGTGTGATCTTGTCTGATATGAGGTGTCGTTGACATAACCAAGGAATGTATTCTTGATTCTATATACGACTTCATCATAGAAGATTGTGACTTTTGATGAGTCACCGTCATATGCTTTGTGATTTTTGGCGATTGTTTCAATTGCGGCGCTGTTGTTTTCTTTAACAGCCTTATGAATTTCCCAGAAGTCACCGTAGATGGCTTTGGAATATGAATAAAGGATGTTGTTTAAAACTTTTGACGAATTGGAATCGCCCGTGTGCACGAGCGCATCATAAATCTCCTTTAATTCATTGTTGACAACTTTATTGCTCGCTGTAACAAGTGCAGCCTCATATTTGCTGTCGACTGGTTTCACTTCGATATCAGAACATGCTCCGAGCATGGTGATTGAAGCGATTCCTGTAATGAGTGCAAGAAGTCCTTTTTTCTTGAAGTTACTTGGTAGCATAGTAGCAAGCTCCTCCTTTCTGCCAGTTAGGATCGGATGATTTGTCAACCTTGCCATAACCGATTGCGCAAACTTCGCTTAAGAGTGAACCGGTTGCGGTGTCTTTGCCTTGGGCGCGCGCTTCATCCTGTGCAGCGATTTGCTCCGCGTATTCTTTCCAATTGTCTTCCCATGTGGTGACATTTGTTGCAAGCGTGGAATCGCGCTTAGTCTGACAATAAGTCATGATGTCTGACTTAATGTCTTTTGCGTCATCTGTAAACTCAATTTTTTGCGATTCTTTTTGCGATTCGACAAGATACTGGAACCAATATGTATTGAGATTGCTGTTGTATCCCTTGATTTCGTCGGTGATTGTGTTTGCGCGAGTATTGAAATCGGATGTCTGCTGAACGTTATAGTTAACGTATGTGGATCTCTCAACTCCTTCTGCTTTTGGATAGTTATCCTGAGATGGAGTGTAGGTTGTGTAGTAATCGGATAATGAAGTTGATTTTTTGTCCGTTGCGCTTTCCTCGGTTGCTTCAACAATCTGTCCGTTCTCTTCTTTCAATCCATATTGGGAAAGACCTGATCTTTGGACGATGATGAAGTGGATACCTTGATACGAAGAAGCTCCAGCCCTAACGGCAAGGATGACATTTCCTTGTGTATCCGTTAAGACGTTGCTGCCAATTCCTTGGACGACATTCTTCGTGTCTCTTGAGAATCCAGGAAGTGATGCAAACTGTGTTGATGGCACGCCGTTTTCGCTTGCGGATTCAGCACCGAAGTTGTTTGCGAATGTGTCATAACTGTTCTTTGCAGCGTTCTTTGTATCCGCGTCGCAATAATTGCTATTCATATTTGATGCAATTGCGTTAGGTGTGATTACGCATACGTTGTGCTTATTGAAATATTTGTTGTAGATGATATTTCTTGGATAGAATGCATCGTTGTCTTCGTTGACGACGTTTCCGTTATCATCCTTAACTTCCTTAGCGTAATCGAGAAGTGCGACTGCTGCTCCGAATGGGATCTGGCCGACACCCTTATCGTTGAAGAAACTATAAACAGATTTTTCTCCATCGATTGTATTGAGTTTTTGATCCTTATCCTCAATATCTGACAACTTGTCAGCTGTCGTTTTTTCGCCGTCCTGAAGTCCAGGTGCCAAGCGATAAGCGTTGTTTTTGCCGTAGTCGGTTGTCTGTGTTCTCTTGTTATAAAGCGTTTCAAAGACGTATGTTCCGAGTTTGAACTCGTGGACTAAGTCAGACGCCATGGTCTTAGACATGATTCCATATTCGCCATAAGATGAGGCTGAACCATCATCGGAATATTGCTGAGCGACTTCGCCAAATGTTGCTGGGTTGGTAGCTGATTTGATGAGACCATCGTCTGCGACATAGCCACCGGCAAGCGATAACAACACGTTAGCTAATTTTGTTGTTTCGCCACCAGCGTCGACTGATGTGGATTCCGAAATCTTATCCTGCGTGAAGTTGCCGGCTTGGCCTGATGCCAACTTAACTAAGATATGACGGATGTGGTATGGCATCTGCTCGAGTAACCATCCATCATTTCCGATACCCCACTCATCAGATTTAGGGAATGTTTCTGTCTCTTTTTTGGTAGTTGGATCTACATACACGCCATTCTTCATGGCTTCAACACCGTTGACGCTGACGTCGTGTGTTCCGAATGTCTGATACATATCTGACTGGAACTTATCTTTCTCTAGCTGATAGAGATGATATTGATACAACTCATCGACGTTATCGCAGTCGGCATTATCGAGAATCTTCTCAAGTTCTTCCTCGAATGTGGTGCCGTTGTTATTTGCGTTTGTTGTTGCTTTCTGTTTGTCTGACAAGACATTTTGCTTAGCCTCTGTTTCGAGGTCTGCCTTCGTGGATGTCTTGATTTCATCATAATATTTACGAACCAGAACTTCGTAAACTTTGTCGAACTCAGTGCTTAATGAGCTTGATGACTGGCGATATGAACCAAATAACTCTTCGGCGGAATAACCAACACGCTGACCAGTTGCGTCAGTGTAGGTCAAGATAATGCCGTTGTTTGCTTTGGTTGGCCAATCGCAGCTAGCCAAACCGGTGGTTGCGGCTAATAAAGCGACTAGTCCGAGAGCACATTTTTTCTTATTCATAGTGTGGACTCGTTCCTCCTTGCACGAAAACGTTGCGGAGTAATCATATTCTCTTAAGAGAATTAGTGCAAGCGGTAAAATTTAGACTTTTAACAAAGCATAGAAAATATCGTATTTTTAGCGTCTTTTATCATATCATTTGAACACTTATGGCGTATAAATTACAATATGTGCCGAATTTGGAGGAATGCGTATGTCTACTTTAGTAATTAAAAATTTACATGCTTCCGTAAAGGGAAAAGAAATCCTCAAAGGCGTTAATCTCGAATTGAAGGAAGGCGAGACTCTAGCATTATTAGGCCCAAATGGCCATGGTAAATCAACATTGCTCGCCGCGATTATGGGAAACCCGGCTTTCGATGTGACTGACGGTGAAATATATATCGACGATGTAAACGTATTGGAATTGACTCCCGACTTAAGAAGTAAAGCGGGTTTATTCCTTGCAATGCAGTATCCAGCTGAAATACCCGGGCTTAATTCGGCGGATTTCCTAAAGGCGTCAATGAATGCTCATAGGGAGAAACCTCTAACGTTATTTCAATTCTACAAAGCTCTCCAAGATGCTTATGCTGCATTAGGAATCCCCTTTGAAATGTCTAAGAGAAACCTCAACGAAGGCTTCTCGGGCGGTGAGAAGAAGAGAAATGAAATTCTTCAAATGAAATTATTGTCGCCAAAATTCGCGATGCTCGATGAAATCGATTCGGGACTTGACGTTGATGCAATGGTGACCGTTGCAGACGAAATCAAAAGAGAACAGGAAAGGGGCGCAGGTTTTTTGGTCATCTCTCATTACGCCCGTTTATACAATATGATCAATCCAACTAGAGCCGCCGTTCTTATCAATGGTCGAATTGCGGTTGAAGGTGGACCTGAATTGGTTGAAAGAATTGACAAAGAAGGATATGAGTGGATTAAGCGTGAACTCGGTATCTCAATCGAGAAAGAAGTGGACGCCTCAATGAACACCATATCAATCGGTGCATGCGGAACAAAGGTTAAGATAAATGATAAGAAATAAGATAAGGGAAAATAAGAAGACAATACTGTACGTTGATGAGATTCCAAGCGACGCTCATTTTCATGTTGCTTCAGGCGAAACCTTAAAACTTAACTTTGCAAGCTTTGCAAATTCCCTTGATGGGCAAGTGGACATCGATGTTGACGAAAACGGCTATTTCGAAGGCGCTTTTGCCGATTTTTCCGATAGAAGTGGCAAATTCTCTATTAATATCAACCTCAACGGAAGAGGTGCAAAATGCAATTGGCATCTTGCTTCTCTTGCAAGGGGCGATTCAAAAAAGACGTTTGCCCCATCTGTCTATCACAACGACATAGAAACGTATGCGCTTATGTCTAACTATGGAATTGCAAGAGATTCATCCAAGCTTGTTTTCTCTGGCACAAGCTATATCAAGAACGGCTCTAAAAAAACAAACACGAGGCAAGAGGCAAAAATTATTGTCTTTGATGCCACAAGCGACGGAAAAGCTCTTCCTATACTTAAGATTGACGAAAATGATGTGTCGGCTTCACATGCTGCGATAGTTGGCAGATTAAACGAACAACATCTATTCTATTTAGAGTCTCGAGGCATATCTGAAGAAGATGCAAAACGTATTATTTCCCTGGGTTATTTAAAGCCTATTGAGGATTATTTCGACGATGAAGAAACTCTTCGCATTATCGACAGAGCAATTGAGGGAGGCGTATAAATGTTAGACCCTTATATTCTCAGAAAAGATTTTCCAATGTATCGCAATTCTATTGAAATGCAGGGGAAGCCTTTAGTGTGGCTTGATAACGCCTCTACAACATTCAAACCGGATTGTGTTTTGAAGGCGGTCGAGAACTACTACACTCACGAAACTAGTAACTCGCATCGTGGCGATTACGATCTTTGCTACAATCTTGACGTAAAAATTCAGGAAACCAGAGAAACAATTCGCAAATTTATCAATGCCAAAAATTCTGCAGAGATTGTTTTTACTGCCGGTGCAACAGCGAGTTTAAACTTAGTCGCGTATGGATATGCGATGAAATATCTTAAAAAGGATGATGAAATTCTCATCACTGAAGCTGAACACGCATCCAACGTGTTGCCTTGGTTTAAAGTGGCCGAGGTTACTGGTTGCAAGGTCTCGTATATACCTCTAACAAAAGACGGAAGGCTAACTGCTGAGAATTTAAAGAAAGTGATTTCCAAGAGCACAAAAATCGTTTCCGTTGCTCATGTGACCAATGTTTTAGGATTTGTTGCCCCAATCAAAGAACTCACTAAAATTGCGCATGAGTTTGGCGCAATTCTTGTCTGCGATGGCGCTCAATCTGTGCCTCATCTTCCAACGGATGTCCAGGATTTGGATGTTGATTTTCTAGCCTTTTCTGGCCATAAACTTTGCGGGCCAACGGGTATTGGAGTTTTGTATGGCAAGTTTGATTTGCTTCAAAATACGGACCCGTTCATGTCTGGCGGTGGAATGAATGCAAAATTCGATATGTGTGGCAATGTCGGTTACTTAAATTCTCCAATGAAATTTGAAGCAGGGACAGTAAACATAGAAGGAATTTTGGGTCTTAAAGCGGCTGTTGATTATCTCAGTTCCATTGGAATTGGAAATATTAATAAATACGAGAAGGAACTTAAGAAATATGCGGTAGAACAGTTACTTAAAACTGAGAACTGCACCATTTATAATGCCAATTCTGAAGCTGCAATCGTTGCTTTTAATATCAATAACGTTTTTGCACAGGACGCCGCTACTTTCTTGAATTCAAAAGGCATTGCGTGCCGTTCTGGACAACATTGTGCGAAAATCTTAAACACATTTCTTGGAACCGTTGCCACTGTCAGAGCTAGTTTTTATTTCTATACAACCAAAGAAGATATAGACATGCTTGTTGATGCTGTGAAGCATGGAAAGGAGTTCTTAGATGCCTACTTCATTTGAACTTACTCCCATGATGATGCGTGAAATCATCATGGAACACTATTCTAACCCAAGCCATAAACACGCCCCCGTAGACGGTGGATATATTTCCATTCACGCAGATAGCACAAATTGCATCGATAATTTTGATATTTACCTTAAATGCGAAAACGGGAAAATTACTGACGCTTTGTGGGATGGGGTTGCCTGTACGATTTCGAGTGCTTCTACGGATATTTTATGCGATCGCGTGATTGATTCTTCTTATAAGGATGCCATATACACCATTGAGCAATATCAGAAGATGATTCAATTGCAAGACTATGATGATTCCGTTCTTGATGAAGCAATTGTTTTTATCAACACCGGAAAACAAGCTGCTAGAATCCACTGCGCGACAATGGGATGGGACGCCATGAAAGAACTTATTAAAAAGGAAGGGAAATAATATGACGGACACCAACTTCCTCGACGAACAATATAAATATGATTTTAAAACCGATGCCAAGGCTGTTTTTACAACTGGCAAAGGGATTAATGAAGATGTAGTTAAGGCCATCTCTAAAGCCAAAGGCGAGCCTGAATGGATGCTTGAATATAGACTCAAAGCGTATGACGCTTTCGTTAAGATGCCAAACCCGTCTTTTGGGCCTGATTTGTCTTTTTTGGATTATCAATCGTTCACTTATTTTACCCGTTATGACGTCTCTGAGAGGCAAGACTGGGACAAGGTTCCATCTGCCGTCAAAGACACTTTCGACAAGTTGGGAATACCTGAAGCTGAGCAGAAATATTTGGCCGGCGTCACGACTCAATATGAATCGGAAGTCGTTTATCATAATATGCTTGAAGAGGTTGAACAAAAAGGAGTTATTTTCCTTTCAACTGATATGGGGTTGAAACTATTCCCTGAAATATTTAAAGAGTATTTTGGGAAGGTTGTACCTTACTATGATAATAAGTTTGCCGCTTTAAACGGAGCCGTTTGGAGTGGTGGCTCATTTATTTATGTCCCTAAAGGCGTTCACCTTGAAAAACCTCTTCAGTCTTATTTTAGAATTAACAACGAGAAATCTGGGCAATTCGAGAGAACTCTTATCATCGTTGATGAAGGTGCGGATATTAACTATGTAGAAGGTTGCACGGCACCTATATATTCTAAGGAATCCTTGCATGCGGCAGTTGTTGAAATCATTGTCCTCAAGAATGCCAAATGCAGATACACAACTGTTCAAAATTGGTCCACAAACATTGTGAATATGGTTACCCAAAGGGCACTTGTTGAAGAAAATGGACTTATGGAATGGGTCGACGGGAACATCGGTTCATTTAGAAATATGAAGTATCCTGCTTGTATTCTGCATGGAGATAGAGCGAAAGGTTCTGTAATCTCTATTGCTGTTGGCGGCAAAAACCAGTTCCAAGACAACGGTGCAAGAATGATTCATCAAGGTAAAGACACATCCTCGACGATTATTTCAAAATCGATTTGCAAAAATGGTGGTGTTGTTAATTATCGAGGTACGGTTCGTATGGAATCTACCGCTGATAATGCGCATTCGCATGTTGAATGCGACACATTGATTTTGGATGATATTTCCAAATCGGACACAATTCCGACAAGCGAAATCAAAAACGCCAATTCTTTCATTGAACACGAGGCCACTGTTTCGAAAATCAGCGAAGAGCAACTTTTCTATTTGATGTCCAGAGGAATATCGGAAGAAGATGCTACACAAATGATTATCATGGGTTTCATTGAGCCATTCTCCCGCGAACTCCCTATGGAGTATGCAGTTGAATTGAATCAATTGATCAAACTCGATATGTCTAATTCGGTAGGATAAGCCATGGATTACGATGTTATTGTTGTCGGCGGAGGTCACGCCGGTGTAGAAGCTTGTCACGCTGCCGCTAAGCTCGGCATGCGCACTCTTTTGTGCACTCTCAACAAAAAGATGATTGCTAATACCCCTTGCAATCCCCATATTGGCGGATCGGCCAAAGGAATTGTTGTTAGGGAAATTGATGCGTTAGGCGGATTAATGGGCGTTGCAGCCGATTACCATCCTTTGCAGATTAAAATGCTCAATACCAGCAAAGGCCCAGGCGTTCAATGCCTTAGAGCCCAAGTCGATAAAAAAGGTTATCCAGCACATATGCAGGAGCTTTTGGACAATGTTGAAAATCTTACAATCAAAGAATGCGAAGTCAAATCCTTGCTTTATACGAACGACACCGTTTATGGCGTTGTGACTGAAACGGGAGAAAAGATTACCTGTAAGGCCGTAATCATAACGACCGGTACTTATATGGATTCCAACATCATATCTGGATTGGATTCGTATAAAGGCGGCCCAGATGGCGAGAAACCTTCCATTGGCTTATCTGCTTGCCTCAAAGAAATGGGGATTGATATCTTCCGTTTAAAAACAGGCACTCCTCAAAGAGTCAAGAAAAGCACAATCGATTTCTCGAAGGCCGAAATTGAGTATGGCATGGAAGGCGAACTTAATTTCTCATTCAAAAATCATATCAATAGAACTCTAGATAACCAACTTCCTTGCTGGCTTATTTACACAAGTCCAGAAACTCTAAAATTGGTTAGGGATAATTTGGATAAATCGGCGGTTTTTAATGGAGTGATTAAAGGCGCCGGCCCTAGATATTGCCCATCCATTGAATCAAAGATTGTGCGTTTTGCCGATAAGGAAAGGCACCAACTTTTCCTTGAACCAGAATTTGAAGATGGGGAATCCATTTATATACAAGGCTTCTCAACCGGCATGCCACACGATATACAAGAACAACTTGTTCATTCTCTTCCGGGTCTTGAACATGCTGAAATCCTTAAGTATGCATACCAAATTGAATATGACGCTATAAGGCCATTACAGTTTGACGCAACCTTGAATATTAAAAAATATAAAGGATTGTATGGCGCTGGACAAATTCTCGGTACATCTGGCTACGAAGAGGCAGGTGGATTGGGCATTATGGCTGGCATAAATGCCTCTATGTGGATTAAAGGCGAGGAACCTCTTATTCTTAGGCGAGACGAGGCTTATATTGGCGTTATGATAGATGATCTTGTTACCAAAGGAACGGAAGAACCGTATCGTTTGATGTCGTCAAGAGCGGAATATCGTTTGCTTTTAAGGCATGATAACGCAGATGTTCGTTTAACGGAACATGCTCACAGGGTGGGTATGATTTCAGATGCAGAGTATGACGCATATTCAAAAAAGCATGACGAGATTAATGAGGTCATTCAGGTGATGAAAGATAACCTTGTATCTGATAGACAGGGTATGGCTAAATATCTTTTAGAAAAAGGCTATAGCGATGTCAACATTGGGCATAGGGGATTAGAACTGTTAAAGAGACCGCATCTCACTTTCAAAGGCATATATCCTTTGATGCCTGAACTCGCCAAATATCATTTGAACGACGATTCGATTTTGGCGCTTGAAACAAAGATTAAATATGAAGGCTATATCGTAAGAGAAGCTGAAAATGCAAAGTCCATGGTTAAGCTTGAGAAAATTGCCATCCCTGAAGATATGGACTATTCCAACATTAATGGAATGGCTTTAGAAGCAAGAGAGAAACTGGCAAGAATTAGGCCGAGAACCATTGGACAGGCCAGCCGTATATCCGGCATTGATCCATCGGATATTACGATATTAGCTTTAACATTAAGAAAGTTGGGCCATATATGAATTATCAAGATTTAAAAGAATTGACATCATCATTCTTGCCTCTTTCCGATTCACAGATTGAATGTTTTAAAAAATATGCAAATTTACTACGTGAATGGAACGAGAAGTTTAATTTAACCGCCATTAAAGATGAGGGCGAAGTCATTGAAAAACATTTTTACGATTGTCTTCTACCGTTCAAATCAATAAAAATGGATAACATCAAGGCTCTTGATTTGGGGAGCGGTGCGGGTTTCCCTGGTCTTGTTTTCGCTATTGTTATGCCTTCGTGGAAAGTAACTTTAGTTGACTCCACCAATAAGAAGTGCACATTCCTAAAAGAGGCCGCAAAAGAATTGGGTTTAACCAATGTAACAGTCATCAATGCTAGAGCAGAAGAACTCGGCATGAGGGGACAATTTGATTTGGTCAGCGCACGTGCTGTTGCTCCTCTATATTTATTGCTCGAACTCGCCATGCCGTTACTTAAGGTTGGTGGAACTTTCCTTTCAATGAAGGGTTCAAAAGCTGAAGAAGAAATAAAAGAAGCGGGTGACGCATTCAGAAAACTTGATTGCAGGGTTCTTTCTATGAATACCGAATCTCTTCCTAATGACGTTGGAACAAGATCCAATATCATCATCAAAAAAAATAAAGAGACGAACAAAAAATATCCGAGAACATGGGGAGAGATGCAAAAGCATCATCTTTAACTTAGAATAATTTCATGGCAAGAACAAAATTACCGTCCAATTCAAGTGAACTCTTTAAACGCTATTGCAAAGTTGGCGTTATTGAAAATATTGAAAAGAATCTTTCGAAGTCATCTTCTACGAGAGTCTCTTTGACGTTGATTGATGACAATCCGTTTATTAAAAACGCAGAGATTTCTCCTTCAATAATTGAAACGTTCACTGAAGCCGTTTCCCATAAAGGAGTTTTTGTCCCGCTTATTGTAAGAAAAAAAGAAAACCGTTACGAACTTTTGTGCGGCAGGAAGCGGTTGTACGCTGCAAAACACCTTAAATATTGGGATGTCCCAGTTTGGATAATTGATATTGAAGATGAAGAAGCTCTTCTTATGATTTTATCCGATATTCGCGATCAAAAGGATTCTAGCGTTATTGAGTTTGCTTACGTCTTTAGAACGTTGTTCGAGGATTATTCATATCCACAATCGGATATTGCTACAATTTCCCATCAGTCAAGATCTCAAGTCACCAACACGATGAGGTTGCTGAAACTCCCGGATTCTATCATTCAAATGGTTTCAAGAGGAGAATTATCTTACGGACACGCTAGAACTATTGAACCCCTTGACGAAAAGAGTAAATTCTTAGCAGTGTCAATTATTAAGGATGGGCATTTATCTGTTCGCGACACGGAAACGTTGGTTAAAAAATTGCAAGATAATCCATCATCCTTTGAGAGGTCGGACGAAGATATTCTCAAAGAAAAATTTGACTCGTCATTCGTCCACATTAACAAGAATGGCATCTTCTTCTCATTCGATAACGAAGAAGATAAAAAAACATTTATCGAAAGGCTTAAGAAAATATGAATTACTTCAAAGATTTGGAATTGTTCTCCATTCAGGTAACTCAACCTGCGAAAACTAACGAGAAGGATACGAGTATGGTCTTTTCGGTTTGGAAGAGTGGGGTTTACACGATTAGAACCACATCCCTTTCTTCAACCGATGAACGCCCATCTGGATATGCTTATAAGTTATCTCAGGAAGGAATGGACAAGTTCAATAAAATTGTTGAGGAGTATGTTCATATTTTTGAAGATGCTCCGGTTGAGAACCATGTAGATGGCGTCAAGAGCATGGATTATACTTTTTCGTTTAATGAAAAGTATTACACCGGGAATTTTGCTTTTTTTCCAGATGAACTCATTAATAGAGATGATTTCACTTCTAAAGACAAAAAGAAGATGAGATGGAATAACCACGTCGTTGAGTTCTACAAAAAGATACAGGAATTAAGCAAAGATCTTGAGTCAAAAAATCAATTATCGTACATTTCAAATGACGCCAAAGAACTTCATTATTTAAAACCTTCAACCCGTTCTTATATTGCCTCGTTTAGAAAAGGCATTGGTTTTAACATGTCTGAGTCTAAAACTAAGGATTCAATTGTTAAACGCGCCGTTAAAGAAGCTTTGGTCCCAGATAAGATTCCATCAGGAAAACCTTATGCTGATTTAGTGTCTATAATGAAGGAATCTACGGTAGATATGGCGCGTAATTCAAAATCTGTAAAGGAATTTGATATTGCACACGGCAAGTTGTGCTCTGCTATATCAACATTACTTGGAAACGATTACGATTATGTGGAAGTATCAAGAATTGTTGATTATTATTTCGTTCTTTCTCTTTTGGTTTTGGATGAGATACATACCGATGAACAAGCTTTGATGCTCCATTATCCTGTTACTAAGGAATTATTGGTTAATAAGTTTGAGAATGCTTCAAAGGTTGAATACACATTCTTCCAGAAGGATATGAGAACGCCGATACCTAATTCGCAAGTAGTTCCTGCGTTGTCATTCTTGAGCGCGATGAGATTTGATCATTTGGATGATTTGCTTCAGGATAAAAAACCGGTCGGTGAAGCGTAGTATTGTTTATTGCGTTTGTAAGAGTAAAATATCAATTGCTTCAGGGTGACGATTGTTTCGTCGACTGGCGGTTATAGCCCGCGAGCTCTATTTGAGCAGGAGTCTGGTGTAATTCCAGCGCCAACGGAAAGTCCGGATGTTAGAAGCTGATACGATTTTATCCTATCAACCCCTGTGGCATGTTTTGTTCGGGGGTTTTTTATTTATGAACATTACCAACATCGTCATGCTTGTCTCAGTTGCCTTTTTTTGCGTTTTCGCAGTTAAACTTTACGGCGCATTCTACCCGTCGGCAAAGAAGAATTGGACAAGAATCATTGCAAGAACTGCTATTTTCGGTGCCATATCAACAATTCTATATGTTGTGCCGATTTTTCAGATACATCTTCCTTTTTTGCCATCGTTTCTTGCGTTGCACTTTGATGAAATCCCAATCTTTATTGCCGGATACGCCTATGGACCTTTTACCGCCTTTATTATTATAGTAGCAAAGACTCTCATAAAACTTCCTATGACTTCCACACTTTGCGTGGGCGAATTTGCGGATTTCGTTTTCTCCGTCGCTTTCATTATTCCAGCCACAATCGTGTACAAACATAAGAGAAATCTTAAAGGCGTTGCAATTGGACTTGCGATTTCAACGATTTTGCAAGTTGTTATCGCCACAGTTCTTAACGTCTATGTCATGTTACCGTTTTATATGTATGTAATGGGTTTGCAAGAATCTGCAATCAAAGGCATGTGCATGGCTGCGAATCCAGCCATCTTGCAACTATTGCCGGATTGGAAATGGGGCTATGGGTTATTGGCAGTGGTTCCCCTTAATCTCATAAAAGATTCAATAGTTATTGTGGTTACTTTTATTGTGTATAGATCGATCCACAAGCTCCTCCGATTTGAGAAATAAAAAAGTTCACCGTTTGGTGAACTGATTTACTGTATTTAGGAGATTATTCTTCTTCGATAGCTGCGACTGGGCATGTTGCAACGATATCATCAACCTGATCATCAGCTGGATCGGCGATAACTTCAGACTTTCCTTCATCATTGATGTTGAAGATATCTGAATAAACGGCAGCGCAAGCGCCACAGCCGATGCATGCATCCTGATTAACTTTAACTTTTCTTGCCATTATTTTTCCTCCGGATTTACTTACGATTATAGGATGTTATTGTGGTTAGTCATAACTAATAATTAAATATCATCTCCGTTGTTTCTAAAGAAACCATTTCAATGTAGAATATCAAAGTATGGAAGAGACAAGGACAGAGAAATGGAGAAAGTATAGGGAGAAGATAAAAAAACTCCCTGATAATAAATTTCCTCCACATAATTCAAAAAACGAGAGAAGCATTTCTCCTAATGACGAGGAATCTGTATTAAACGCGACTTCCGCTAAAAATTTGGCACCCGATTCATCGAGGCCAAAAAGAAATGCTTATTATGGCGCTTATTTGAAAAGAATAAAAATCAAAAGAGCGGTTAAATATGGCATCGCATTAATACTAATAGTATTATTCGTCGTGGTTTATTTTGTCTTTGTGAAAGGAGCCTAATTATGAATGATAAGGTTATATCAATTGCAATTGATGGTCCTGCAGCAGCCGGAAAATCAACTGTAGCAAAACTTGTCGCCAAAGCGCTCAATTATACATATATCGACACAGGTGCTATGTATCGCGCTGTCACATATGCGGTTATTAAGGCGGGTCTAAATCCGGAAAATGAAGAAGAATCCGTCAAAGTTCTCCCTGGAATGACCATTGATCTTTTGGAAAATGGCACGGTTTTGTGTAATGGAGAAGATGTTTCAAGAGTAATCAGGACCCCGATGGTCTCAAGTGAAGTCAGTTACATTGCTGCCATGAAGCCGGTCAGGCTTGCTTTAGTGAGCATGCAAAGAGCTATGTCAAACTCAAAATCCGTTGTAATGGATGGCAGAGATATCGGAACCTATGTTTTGCCAAACGCGCAGGTTAAGATTTTCCAAATTGCCTCTGTAGAATGTAGGGCAAAAAGGAGATACGACGAAAATCTTGCTAAAGGTATCCCGACATCAATGGAAGATGTTGTAGAGGATGTCAAGAAACGCGATTACATTGATTCGCATAGATCTTTTGCGCCCTTAAAGCCTGCGAATGATTCAATTCAATTAGATACCTCGGATATGAGCATCCAAGAGGTTGTTGATGCAATTCTGAATATTGTTAAAGAAAAGACGGGGGTTGAAGCGTAATGGAACTTGGTGTTGTTGCATTGGTTGGTTCGCCTTCGGCTGGCAAATCAACGATATTTAATAGGTTTGTTGGTGAGAGAAGGTCAATCGTTGAAGAGACCCCTGGAATCACTAGGGATCGTTTATATGGCAAAGCCACTTGGCTTACTAAAGAATTTACGGTTATCGATACCGGTGGCATCCAAGTTCAGAATGTCCCTTTTCAGCAAGAAATCAGGACACAAGTGGAAATTGCAATAGATGAGGCTGATATCATCATTTTCTTGGTAGATTCCAAACTTGGCGTTACTTCAAATGACAGGTTTATCGCCAAACTCCTTCATAAGACGAGTAAAAAGGTAATTTTGGCCGCCAATAAAATCGACTCAATTCAGGAGTTTGCGAACACCTCTGAATTCTTTAAATTAGGGTTTGGAGAACCGATGGCTGTCTCTGGTGCGCATGGTATTGGAATTGGAGATTTGCTTGATGAAGTAGTGAAAAGCCTCCCAAACAAAGAGACCGTTTCATACGGTAATGCAATTCCATTTGCTTTGATTGGGCGTCCTAATGTTGGTAAATCATCTTTAACTAATAGATTGCTCGGTAATACAAGAACCATTGTTTCCGATATTGCTGGTACAACAAGGGATTCAATCGACTCCGAATTTGAAAAAGATGGTCAGAATTATGTTGTTATTGATACTGCTGGTTTGGTTAAAAGGGGCAAGATCTACGAGGCCGTTGATAAATATGCCGCTTTAAGGGCAATGGCTGCAATTGAGAGGTCCGAAGTTTGTTTGCTTTTGATCGATGCCTCGATTGGTATTTTGGAACAAGATAAACATGTTGTCGGATATGCCGTTGAGAAAAATAAGGCCATCATAGTCCTAGTCAATAAATGGGATTTGGGCAAAGGTGGCGAATTATCTAAAAACGAATTTACTGAAAAATTCAGAAAAGAATTCAAATTCTTGGATTATGCACCGATTTATTTTATCTCTGCCGCAACCGGGGAAGGATGTCAGCAGATATTGCCTGCCATCAAAACGGCGCATGAAGCGTATCATAGGAGAATACCAACCCCTATTTTGAATAGAATTGTTGCGGACGCCCAGGACATGAACCCTACTCCGAATTTCAATCATGGACGTTTGAAGATTATTTTTGCGAATCAAGTGGATGTGGCACCTCCTACCTTTGTATTCTTCTGTAACGACCCTAATACTGCTCATTTCTCTTACACGCGTTATCTTGAGAACAGAATTAGAGAATCTTTTGATTTCTCGGGCACGCCAATTCAAATCGTCTACAGAATGAGAAAATAAAAACATTTGATACAATCGAAATTTTTTTCGTAGATTCTACTATAATTTACTTGAATGAATCGGTGTTGAGTGTTAATCTTCTCACGCTCTCATTTAAAAGAGGAGGAGAAACGCAAATGAATAAAGCGGAATTAATTGAAAAAGTCACAGCCTTAACAGAGGCAAATAAGAGAGATGCAGAAGCAATCGTTGATGCTACATTCGAAGTTATCGCATCTAAGGTTGCAGCTGGAGAAACAGTTAAGATCTCAGGATTCGGCATCTTCGAGAAGAAGGAACGCGCTTCAAGAGTTGGCACAAACCCATCCAACCAGGAAAAGATCGAAATCCCAGCAAGCAACACAATCAGCTTTAAGGTTTCAAAGACTTTAAAAGCAAAACTTAACTAATTTTCTTGAGTTTTGAAATTAATGCCTCGCTTATGCGAGGTTTTTAATTTATTTGTGTTATCATACTTAGTATGCGAGACGAAGTTTTTGAAATCCTAAAAATTCTTTTTAATCAAAACGGTTATAGGCTTTATATGGTTGGCGGAACGAGTAGGGACTTTTTGCTTGGACGTGATTATGAAGATAGGGATTTTGTCACTGACGCCACTCCTGAAGAAGAAAAGAAATTTCTTCCTAATGCAGAGTATCGATATGCTAAATTCGGCTCAATCAGGGTTAAGGTTGCAGGAACAAAGGTAGATGTTACGACTTTAAGAACAGAAGGCGATTATAACGATAAACGTCATCCGAGTTTTGTGAAGTTTGTCAAAAATATCGAAGAAGATTATGTTAGAAGGGATTTCACGATTAACGCCTTGTACATTGATGAGGCATATCAAGTTCATGATTTCGCCAACGGGATTGACGATTTGAATTCCGGGATAATAAAATTCATCGGCGATCCGGATAAAAGAGTAATCGAGGACCCGCTAAGAATCATCAGAGCTGAAAGATTCGCGGAGACTCTTGGGTTCGACATCGACAAGAAGTCCAAAGAAGCGATAATGAGAAATAGAGGTTTGCTCGATGAGCTTAAACCCGAAAAGATAAATGAAGAAAAAAAGAAAGGATGGACAGATAGATATGACAAATAATGCAATATTTTCCGCGGTAAGCTTTCGTGGTACTATCCTGGATTGTTATAAAAAATTGGGTTTAAGCGAAAACGAATTGGTGGTTATTTTGGTCATTGATAGGTTGCTTGAACAGGGAAATACGTTTTTTACATCTCAGGATTTGGCGATGAAAATGTCCTTAACTGCTCTAGAGATAGATAAGATAATGGCTGGTCTTTTCAAAAGGAATCTTATTACTCTAGAAAGCATGGGCGGAGAGAGTTCGTGGTCTATTGATAATGTAAAAAAACAGGTTAGAGCGGAATTTGTTAAGCAGTTTAGCCTAGAACAGAATGCCGCAATGAATAAAGAAATTGAAGTTAGACGTGCCTCACTTCTTAAATTCTTCGAGGAGAAGATGGGCAAGACATTGTCTCCATTGGAAAAAGATTCTTTGAACGGTTGGATTAATGCCGATTTTACAGATGACGAAATCAAAGATGCTTTGATAGATGCGAAACAGCAGGGCAAGACATCTATTAGGGCCGTTGATAAAATACTTCGCAATCATAGAAGAGAAGAAGACATCATTAAAGAAGGGGCTTCCGGCGTAAGCGATTCATGGGACTCCGACATTGAGAAGACTATAGAAATCGCAAAGAGCCTTTGGAATGTTGACGACAAAGAGTAAGACAGTAATTGCATATTTAGAAAAGGAATTTCCGGGAGTCGGATGCGAATTGACATTCGAGAATCCTTTTCAGTGTCTTATCGCCATTTCTTTGAGCGCTCAGACAACCGATAAAGCGGTCAACAAGGTTACGCCGCGTTTATTTGATATGTATCCAACCCCTTTTGAACTCGCTAAAGCCGACCAAACGGCCGTTGAAAACATTATCAAACCTCTTGGCTTATATAAGAATAAAGCGAGGAACATTATTTCTTTAGCAAATGATATAGTTACCAAATTTAATGGTGTTGTACCTCAAAAAATGGATGATTTAACATCGCTATGCGGGGTTGGTACAAAGACTGCAGGAGTGTTTCTATTGGAGAGTTTTGGCGTTCAGGCAATGCCTGTTGATACTCACGTTCATAGAATATGCGATCGTCTTGACTATTCTAAGCCCTCGATGGCTCCATATGATTTGCAGATAAAACTACAAAAGAATTTCCCTGAGGAGAAATGGGGTCAGATTCACCACCAGTTGATTCACTTCGGAAGAAAAATCTGCCACGCGAAAAGCCCTCGATGCGAGCTCTGTGGGCTTCATGAGCATTGTCATTATTTCAAGAAGACATCATCCACTAAAGGCAAATAATCAAATCTTGGTCTATAAGCCTCTTTTACAAGGTGGCCTTTTTCTTTTATCACGGAAATCGGTATTGATTTCCTTGGTTTTGTTTCATAAAAATCGCATACAAATTCGGCATCAAGCAAATAGACCTGACCGATTGCATAGCAATTTATTAGGAAAAAGGCTATCCCACCATGTTTTTTGACGTTTCTCAGGTGTCTGACTTGTTGTGGCGCGATGTTTGACAAAGGGAATGAGGTCGCGGATCTGGTGGATTTGGCCTCGAAGTCAATGTAGTGTCCTTTATACACTCCGTTGTAGTCGGTTGTTGATTGTGCTTCGAAATAGGCTTGGGTAATCTTTGCGCCTTTAGTGTAATCGACCTTCACGATGTTAATTGGTGTCGGCCTTTTATAAATCAACGCCATTTCTTTCTCTAGATAGTATGCGTTGGTGTCGTTAATATCGGCTTCAAAACCCATGCCACGATTGGCAGCGCTTTCTATATGTTTCTTCTCTTTCTTCTTAATGGGCGTCGATTCAGCGTCCATTTTTATTCCTGAAGGATATTTTACCATTAACGGAGTGCCTCCCTAATGGCTTCGTCGTAATCCTCCGGTGTGACTGTTTCGCCTTTTATTAATCTATCAATGACAATCTGCACCGGAATCGGCATGTGGTGAACGTGAGTTAAGGCCTTTTTATATTCTGCTTCGAGGACTTCATGCTTTTCGAGCAGCGCTTTATATAGAATCATTAAATTATAAGCATCGGCAAGAGCTGTATGTGCAACGCCTTCAAACGGAACATTAAATACCTTTAGATAATTAGATAGTGACAAAGGATTCCCGTTTTGATCTTGAATGTATTGCCCTAAGAAAACGGACATATCGAAGTGGTTTTTGTTGATTGTATGGGCAATTTCGGATAATTCCGGATCTTTAGGACTATTCTCAACGGACATATTGATAATGCGCATATCATGGCTGCCGAATGTGACGAATTTGCATTTGTTCCAGTATTTTCCGACATAGCCTCTGAATTTCTTCAAAACTTCAGGGAATGGTTTTCCTTTCTGTTCGAGCGTTTTTTCGGTAATGCCCGTTAGCTTCGTTACGATTCCGCCGATTGAATGCTTGGCTTTTACATATGTGCTGAATCCCTTCAACACCCTTTTGATTGTTAAATCATCTTTTAAAATGGCCACATATGCACCTATTTCAATCATTTCGTGGCTAAACTGTGTTCCCTCCAAGTCGATGAACACGAGCACTCTATTATCTTTTAAGGCTTTTTCTAATGCTTTCATGCGTTAGATTCTATCACTATCATTCAATCTTTTCCTTTTATAAATATAAAAAGACAATGTGTTATTGAAGGTTTTATCGCCCTTCAATATAATTGAAGCCATGGAGAATGAAATCAAATTAAAACCGCAAACTATTATCGCTCGCAAATTTACGAGGGATGTGAAGGGCTATAACCCTGATGAGGTTGACGAATTCCTTGATATCGTCATCCAAGACTACAGGACATTTGAGAGATTCACCATTGCAGCATCTACTCGCATTGCTCAACTTAAAGAGAAGATTGATTCGCTTGAAAAGAGCGGTCCAACACCTCAAACAGATATCGATGCTCTCAAAAGTAAAATCAGAGCGCTTGAAGCCGAGAATGCTTCCCTCAAAGAGAAGTACAAATACATCAAGCCAGGCGATCATGTTACCAGCGACAACCTCGAACTTATCAACAGGAAAAACTGCTATGAGGAATTCCTTTTAAGAAAAGGCGTAAATCCCGACGAGCTTTTCAGGAGAAAGATGAAATAAATAATTCCGGCCCAGGCGACTGCTTCCATATGGGAGAGGAAAGTCCATGCTCGCACAGTCTGCGATGATTGTAGTGATTGCGCTAGATCAATAAATAAATCTAGGTACGCGGGAGCGCGTAACGGCGGATGAAGGTCTTCTAAGATCGGATTCCCTAAGGTGCCACAGAGACGAGCTTACTGGCGACAGTAAGATGAAACGAGGCAAACCCCACAAGCGAGAAACCCAAATTTGGTAGGGGAAGAGATGATTCCGAAATGAAGGATGATTCTCCAGAGAAATCTGAGATTAATTGTCGCCCACGACAAAACATGGCTTACAGGGCCGGATACTCAATTTAAAGGACAACATTATGAATATTCCAACAAAGATAACCGTTTCAAGAATTGCCCTCATCGTCGCGATGCTTATCGCAATGGTAGTGTGCGATATTTTTATTTTCTATGTGCCTTCAAGCCCTCTTAAAACATTTGTTATTGATTGTGGCAATGGAGTAACCATCCATGGCCTATATTTAATCCTTTGCTTTGTCTTTGTCGTTGCATCTTTCACAGATTTCCTTGATGGATATCTTGCAAGAAAATGGCACCAAGTCACTGATCTAGGAAAGTTTCTTGATCCAGTTGCCGATAAGCTTTTGATCAACACCACCTTTATTTATCTCTGTGTTGAGAGATTTGATAACCAGATTGATATCCCCTTCTTCGCCTACGTGGTTATCCTAATGGTTGCGCGAGATATCGTTGTTGATGCCTTGAGATTCATCGCCGCAGGAAAAGGGGTTGTTCTCGCAGCAAATATTTTCGGAAAGATCAAAACCGTTTGCCAAATGATTGCGATTCCGTTGGTTTTGCTCAACGGATTCCCGTTTGCTTATTTTGATGGTGGCTGGATTACAAGAATCATGGTTTACATAACCGCCTTTGCTAGTTTGTTGTCAGGCGTTATTTATGTTGTTAAGAACTTAAGCGTTTTCAAGGAGGACAAACATGAGTAATCAAACAAAAGTTTCTCAAATAATCAACGCTTTGAGGGAAAAGAAATTAACCTTAGGCTGCGTCGAATCATTAACGGCTGGGCTTTTTGCGGCCACTATTGCGACTGTTCCCGGCGCTTCTGATGTCTTCTACGGAGGATTGATAACGTATCGTGCCGAAGAGAAGATTAAACTGCTTGGTATTACCCCAGAAGAAATAACAAAGTATGGCGTTGTTTCTCAACATATCGCCAATGAAATGGCAATCAAAGGCAGAAAGAAATTAGGAGTTGACATCTGTGTTTCTTTTACCGGGAATGCCGGGCCGATGGCTGAGCCAGGATGCGCTCCGGTTGGTCGTGTGAATATGGCGATTTCCTCAAAGTATGGTGTCCTTGAACTCCAGCAAGATTTTGAAGGATTGAGGAATGAAGTCAGAGAAACATGCGTTGACCGCATGCTAGATCAATTAATTTTGATTGTTTCATAAGTTTTTGGTAAAAAATTGCAAAAACTCGACTATATATTAGTGGAGGGCTGAAAAATGGCTACAAAAAAAGAAACTGTCTTAACTGACAAAGACGTCGCTCTTAAAGAGACGTTAAAAGCTATCGAGAAGCAGTACGGAAAAGGTGCTGTCATGCGCATGGGCGAACAACCACATGTCGATGTTGATGCTATCCCTTCCGGATCGTTGCTTCTTGATAAAACCTTAGGTATCGGTGGATATCCGAAAGGAAGAATCATCGAGATTTATGGTCCTGAATCATCGGGAAAAACAACACTTGCTTTGCAAGCAGTCGCGGAAGCACAGAAGAAGGGTGGAAGAGCTGCATACGTAGATGCTGAGCACGCCATCGATCCGGAATATGCCGCTAAATTAGGCGTTGATATCGATGAACTTATCCTTTCGCAACCGGGAAGCGGCGAAGAGGCATTAGAAATCGTTGAGATGCTTGCTCAATCTGGCGCAATCGATATCATCATCGTAGACTCTGTTGCTGCACTTGTCCCACAAGCTGAGCTTGATGGAGTTATGAGCGACAATCAGGTCGGCTTACATGCGAGACTCATGTCAAAGGCAATGAGAAAACTCGCGGGCGTTCTATCCAAGACCGGATGTGCCGTTATGTTTATCAACCAAATCCGTGAAAAAGTTGGGGTAATGTATGGCAACCCAGAGACTACAACCGGTGGACGCGCACTCAAGTTCTACGCATCAATTCGTATGGATTTGCGAAGAGCAGACGCAATTAAAAACGGATCTGATATTATTGGCAACACGGTCAAGATTAAAGTTGTAAAAAACAAAGTTGCACCGCCATTCAAGACTTGCGAAATCGAAATTATATATGGCAAGGGCATATCTAAAGAAGGGGAAATCCTTGATTTATCCATTGAACAAGGGTTCATCCATAAGACAGGCAACTGGTATGAAATGTCCGGCGAGAAAATCGGAAACGGGCGTGAAGCTGCAAAGGAATTTATTAAATCCCACAAAGAAGTTTCTAATGAACTCGAAGCAAAGCTGCGCAACGTCATGAAAGAGGACAAAGAACCTTCGGTGGATGCGGAAACCGGAGAAGTTGACATTTAATAAAATGGCCTAAAATTTAGGCCTTTTATTTTTGTCTATCAACCGTTTGGCGAAAATTTTTCTTCGATTAAATCTTATATTAATTAGATAAAGATGTGTAAATGGTGGCGGAATAAGTGTTATGTTGTTAAAATAACATCGTACCAAAGGTACTAACCCATAGATTGATTTGGGAATTGATTTATCGGGGTTAACCCGTAAATATATAACAATTTAGCAAAACTCTTCTTTGAGTATGACGTGCCTTTCGACTATTTTAATTAGGAGTTTTAAATATGGAAAATCCAGTAATTGCTGGCGTGGTATTTGGCTTAATTGGACTTTTAGTCGGTATCGCTATTACAACGGCTGTGTTTATGCTGATTCCTTCTTTAAAGAAGAAAACTGCATCAAAGCAGGCTAAAAGCATTATCCATGATGCTGAGGTTGAAGGCGAGAAGATTATCAAGAACGCTAAAATCGATGCCAAGCAGGCTGCTTTTGAAGCAAAACAGCAAGCACAGAATGAAATCCGTGTCATGAAATCAGAATCCTTGACCGAACAGGCTAAATTGGATGCTAGAGAAGCATCTTTGGCCTCGCGTGAGAAGGACATCAATCGCAAAGAACAATCTTTGGATGCTAAGAATGACAATCTTGATAGGAAGATTGAGGCTTATGAAGCCAAGTCTGCTCAGTTAGACGAGAAGATTAATGCGATTCTTGCCGAACTAGAAAAGGTCGCAGGAATGTCCGTCAAAGAAGCCCATGATGAAATCATGGCAAGAGTTGAATCCAAGATGTCCACCGAAATTGCTCAGTACATCAAGAATTCTCAGGATGACGCAAAAGAGCAAGCAGAAGCCTTTGCTAAGGATATCATCTCAATTGCATGTGACAAATATGCTCAAGATGTCGTTACAGAAAGGACAGTGGCTGTTATTCCGCTTCCTTCCGATGATCTAAAAGGCCGTTTAATCGGGCGTGAAGGACGTAACATCAGAGTTCTCGAGCAAACATTAGGCGTCGATCTTGTTATCGATGATACGCCAGAAGTTATCACTGTTTCGTGCTTCGATCCTATCAGAAGGGAAATCGCGAGAAGAACCATTGAGACGCTTGTTAAAGACGGACGTATTCAGCCAGGAAGAATTGAAGAAGTCGCTGCAAAAATGAAGAAAGACCTCGAAACTGAGACTCAGAAAGCAGGAGAAGAAGCGGCCTTTAAACTTGGTTTGCCAAGAATCAACAGAGAACTTCTCGGATATGTTGGTAGACTTAAGTACAGAACTTCCTACGGTCAAAACGCACTCACACACTCCATGGAGGTTGCATATCTTTGTGGAATCATGGCAGGTGAGCTAAAGCTTGATGTCAATCTTGCTAGACGTGCCGGTTTACTCCATGATATCGGCAAATCGGTCGATTTTGAGATGGAAGGCTCACATGTCTTTTTGGGCTCAGACCTTGCAAGAAAATACAACGAACCTGAAATTGTTATCAATTCCATCGAATCACATCATGGTGACGTTGAAGCTAAGTCTGTTATCGCGCATTTAGTCGCAGCAGCCGATACGCTTTCCGCAGCTCGACCGGGCGCAAGATCCGAAACGATGGAAACCTATATTAAACGTATCACTCAACTTGAGGATATCGCCAAATCATATGACGGTGTTCAGCAGGCTTACGCCATGCAATCGGGACGTGAGATTCGTGTTATGGTCTTACCGGAAAAAATCTCAGACCTTGACGCCGTTAAGTTGGCACAGGACATGAGAGAAAAAATCGAGACAACCATGACTTATCCAGGTCAGATTAAGATCTCGGTAATCCGCGAATACCGTGCTGTTGAAACCGCTAAATAATTTGGCGGTTTTTTCGCTCTTATGAACATATTGTTTCTCGGTGATGTTGTCGGTAAGCGCGGCATGGTTGCTGTTGGGCTTTCTCTTTCTAATCTCATAGAGAAATATAAGGTTGATTTTATTATTTTGAACGGGGAAAATGCATCACATGGCAAAGGATTAACTGAGGATGATTACAATTATTTTGTCTCGCTTGGTGTAGATGCCGTTACTCTTGGCAATCATTGGCATTCAAAACCCGACATTGATAATTATATTTCCAAAGCCGACAACCTTATTAGACCACTGAATTTATTCCATTATCATTTAGGTTCCGGTTCCACGGCCTTCATTTATAACGGGATTGAAGTGAGAGTTACAAATGTTCTGGGTCAATCGTTCATGAAAGAAGATGTCCGCGAACCTCTTCTTTCTATAAAAAACATCGTGAACAACAATAACAATTGCATTCACATAGTCGATTTTCATGGGGAATCAACTAGCGAAAAGCAAATAGCTGCATACAGTTTAGACGGAAAAATTACAGCTTTGGTTGGAACCCATACGCATGTTCAAACTAATGACGCAAGAGTACTGCCAAATGGCACCGCCTTCATCTCTGATGCCGGGATGTGCGGTGACCCAGATGGCGTGATTGGCTTTGAGAAAAGCTCAGTCATAAATAAAATAGTACTAGGCCAAAAAGGGCGATTTGAAATTGCGGAATCGGGAAGACTGATGGTGAACGGAGTCTTGATTGAAGCGGATGAAAAGACCTACAAATCAAAATCTATTAAGGTAATAAACGAAATAGTGGAGGAATAATATGAAGAAAAGCAAAAACAACATACTCCCAAATCAGAAAGAGGCATCTAGAAAGCCTGAACACATTGAGACAATCACAGACCCAAATAAGGTGCCTGAAAAACTCAGAGCATTTTTAAATGGCAAATATTATTACATCAAAACCTTTGGTTGCCAGGCTAATGTCAGGGATGAGGAGATTATGTCTGGTTATCTTGCGTTGGCAGGGATGACAAGAACTGAAGATCCGAAATTAGCCGATTTAGCCGTTATCAACACTTGCGCTGTAAGAGAGAATGCTGAAGATAAAGTCTTCGGCGAAATTGGCTCTTTCAAAGGAAATTACCAAAAAAATAAGCAGTTCTTGCTAGTCATCGCCGGTTGCGTAATGCAAGAGGATGGGGTTGCTGTCCAGCTTACTAAAACATATCCTTGGGTTTCTTTGATTATTGGAACCCACGACGTCCATAATCTTTTGCCTTTGTTGAACAATGTAGTTGAAAAACAACAGTCACTTATCAATGTCAGGTCTTTCGCCTCCGAGATAGTTGAGAACATGCCGTCTAACCGTTTATCGAATTTTCAGGCTTTCGTGAATATATCCTATGGCTGCGACAAATATTGCACCTATTGCATTGTTCCTTACACGAGAGGAAGAGAGCGTTCACGTAAGGCCTCTGACATCATTGAAGAATGCAAAAAATTAAATAATGAAGGCTATAAAGAAGTTTGCCTTCTTGGTCAGAATGTCAACTCGTATGGTCTGGATTTAAACGACGGAACAAGCTTTGCCTCTCTTCTTGAGGAAGTGGCAAAACTCGGTTTCCCTAGGGTTAAATTTCTGACTTCATATCCAAGTCAATTTAGCGATGACATGATTGATGTTATGGCTAAGTATTCCAATATCATTCCATGGCTACATTTCCCGGTACAATCAGGTTCAACATCTTGCCTTAAAAGAATGGGTAGACGCTACACAAGAGAAGAGTATTTGGAGAAAGTCAGGAAAATTAGAGAGAAGATTCCTAACATTTCTTTAACAACCGATATCATTGTTGGTTTCCCTGGAGAAACAGAGGAGGAATTTGAAGACACTCTTTCCTTATGCAAAGAGGTTAAATATAGCTCAGCATTTACATTTATCTATTCGGCTCGACAAGGAACTCCTGCTGCAAAGATGGTCCAACTCGACCCATCTATCCAACACGAAAGGTTTGATAGATTGAAGATGGTAATTGAAGAAACAACTGCTGAACATTCTGCCGCCATGGTTGGAAAAACATACGACGTGTTGGTAATCGGACCATCAAAAAAGAATGGCGAAGTTCTTACTGGCTACGCAGATAACGGAAAACCCGTTAATTTCGTCGGCCCGGAATATTTAACGGGATGTATCGTTCCTGTTAAAATTGTTGAGACGCATACTTATTCTCTTATAGGCGAATTGACTGAGGATCCGTTGATTTTAAAAGCAAAGGATGTTTCTTTCCATATGTCTAAAGACCCGATTTTAAAGGAATATTTATCCCTTGATGAATCGATAAGAAACGATTCTGAATTAAAGAATCTTGCTAACACAATAGTCGAAGAAAAGAAAGCGATGGCGGATAATTTCACCAACAGCGACGAACACGCCAAACATAAAATCAAATACTTAGAGGCTTTAGAAGCCTTAAAGAACAACCCTTTGATTGCAAATAGGAACGAATTGATATCGCTCGTAGAAGAGCGTTTGTTGGAAATTAGGGATGGCCTTAGATGATTATCGTTTTGACTGGAGCAACCGGGTCTGGGAAATCGCGCCTTGCAATTGAACTCGCTAAAAAGCTTAATGGCGAGATTGTTAATGGCGATGCCTTTCAAGTTTATAGAGGCATTGAAATAGCGACTGCTGCCCCGACTGAAAGCGAAAAACAAGAAGTCCCACATCATCTGTATTCCTTTTTAGAATGTGATGACGGGTATGATATTTATCGTTATCAACATGATTTAAGAAGCGAGATAGACGATATCATTTCTCGCGGTAAGACCGCCATTATCGTCGGTGGAAGTGGCCTTTATTTAAGAAGTGCTTTGTACGATTACGAACTGTCTGTTAATTCAAAAAACGTTGACATGAAACCTTATGAGGCTCTTTCAAATCACGAGTTGCATCTAGCATTAGAGAAACTCGATCCTATTGAGGCGGGAAAGATTCACGAAAACAATAGAATCAGGGTTATGCGGTCGATTGAAGTTTGCATCGCAAATGGAATCTCTAAAACCGAGATGATTAATTCTCAGAGCCATCAACCGATATATAACGATTGCTTCTTTTTTGAATTAAAAAGAGATAGAGAAGAGCTTTATCCTCTTGTTGAAGCTAGAGTTGATAAAATGGTTGAATCGGGTCTTGTTGATCAGGCGATTGGAATGATTGGTAAATATGGGCAGAATGCGCCAGCCTTTAAGGCCATCGGCATTAAAGAATTCTTGCCATATATTAACGGAGAATCATCTTTGGAAGACTGCATCATCGCAATAAAAACAAATACACGTCATTACATCAAACGCCAGGAAACTTTTTTCCGACATCAATTTAATTTGATAGAGATAAGTTCCGTTGATGATATTCTTAAAGCGATTAAATAGTTATTGATTAACGAGAGGAGACGATTATGGTTGTTCCACCCTATGGATTATATGATGAAGTTGAGATGAAAAAACCCCACCCTTGTAAGGCTAGGACAAAGCGATTTCAGATTGTTAGAGTCGGCGCCGACATTAAGATGATGTGCCTTGGATGCGGGAACGTAATCATGCTTGATAGGGATGCGTTTAATCAGCGTATCAAACGTGTTATAGCCAATCATGAGGGTCCACTAAAAATTGAGGGGAAATAAAAATCCCCTCTTTTTTAATTTTTTTGGGAAAAAATCTTAAAAACCCTTCTATTAATTAGTAGAGGGATTTTTATGATTGAGTTAATTAATGTTGGCAAAAAATATACGGAAGCAAATGTGGAAAGATGGGTTCTGCGGAATGTGAATGCGTTATTTCCTTCAAAAGGTCTTGTGTCCATAAAAGGTGAATCTGGAAGTGGAAAATCAACGCTACTCAATCTTATATCGATGCAAGAATCACTAGACGAAGGAAATATTAAAATTAACGGTAGAAATGTGAGCAAACTTACCTCATCTGAAAAGGAGGATATGCGTTTATTTTCCGTTGGACTAATCTTTCAGCATTTTAATCTATTCGATGATTTAAATGCCTATGAGAATGTTAAATTGGCTTTGGACATTCAAGGGGAAGGGTCGAAATTTAACGAAAGCGCTACAAATGCCATTTTTAAGAAATACGGTCTTGAAGACTTGAAAGAAAAGAAGTGCTCGCTCTTATCTGGCGGCGAAAAACAAAGGGTGGCATTCCTAAGGGCGATAATTCGTAATCCAGAGATTATCTTGGCCGATGAGCCAACCGGTGCTCTAGATTCCAAAAACGAGAAAATCGTGATGGATTCATTGAAAGATTATTCAGTCGATCACTTGGTGGTGATGGTTTCGCACAATCAGAGAGTAATCAACAAATATTCTGATATGGTTTTCGAACTCAAGGATGGTTCTTTAATGTGCCTGACAAAGGCCAGGATTAGAAAGGATATGAAAAGCAATGGCAGACGTGAAAGAGGAAAAGGGAAAGACTGGATGTTCAGTATCCTCAAAGAAAGACTCAAAAAAGATTGGAAAAGGAATCTTTTGTCTTTTCTTGGCACTTTTGTCTCCACTTCTGGTCTTCTCATCTCACTTGGCTTTATGTCTAGTTCGAAAGAGACACTTAACGAAGAGAAAACGAACACGTTGCTCTACACAACAGCGTCAGTCTCGGTTCAAGAATCTTACGAAATAGAAGGCTCGCCACTCGTTTTAACTAGAACCAAACGGCCAAATATTGACAATGTTAAAAGCGTCTTTGGCGACAATGTGACAATCGAAAATAATTATTCTTATTTTCTCCCGTCATACTCTGCCTATTATTTCAACGGAGAGGCAATGGATCCCGTTTCGTTTTCTCCGATTTCAGATATCTCGCTTTCAGACCGGAAATCAATTGAGGTGTATGAAGGGACTGCCCCAAATATAAATTCGCTTGAGTATGTTCTTGTTAACAAGGAATTCGCTTCTTTGTTTGGTGAATCGGTTCTTCAGCACGAGATTAAATTATCAAATTCGGTTTCTATTGAGATTGATGGCGTTCAGGATGACTTGAACTTGGAATTCAATTTTTATGTCGCTGGAGTCGTGGAGGAGTTTTCGTTCCTTAATTCTCCGAGGGTCTATTATTCGAATTATTCCCTTCGCTCTTATTTTGACCGAATGAATTTAGAGAATATTTCTGAATATAAAGGCCAGGTGTACGATGTTCTTGATTTACTTGATGAAGCGGATGGAGATAGCCCATACGCTTCTTATTCGTACAATATCTTTTTTTCCGAAGAATATGCAAAGACCGTTGAGAAGTTGATTAGAACAAATGACAATTTAGAGATTAAATCAGAAGCGTTTGAAGTCGCGGATACCTTCTCAAACCTAGTTGATTCCTTTTCGGGGGCATTGATTCCCTTTCTGGTTCTGATTCTCGTTGGAACTATTGCCATCGATAGCTTTACCTCTCATTCGCTTTATTTATCGAAGCGAAAAGAATCTGCGATTTTGAATTCTTTGGGATGCAGGGACTCTGACACATTCAATATTCTATTTTATGAAAGCGTGATCGTTAGTTCCTTAAGTTCCTTCCTCTCTTTTTTGATATCGGTTCCTCTTTCAAGGCTTCTCTCTAAACTTCTCCAGAATAAAATAGGCCTAAAAAATCTGGTAGACATTCACTTAACATGTCTAGGGATACCGTTCCTTCCTCTTCTAATTGCTTTGATCATTTCGTTGGGTTTTCCTCTTTTTGGGATGATTGCGCCGAATATTTTTAGGAAAAGAAGCTCGTTAGTTAAGGAGTTAAGAGATGAATAATGTAACGCTTAGTCATATTTGTAAAAGAATCGGCAAAACCGTTATTCTTAATGACATTAATTATCAGTTCGGCGACAAAGGCCTTTACTGCCTGGTCGGGGATTCCGGTAGTGGAAAGACAACTTTATTGGATATAATCGCCGGCATTGATAAAGATTATGCGGGAGACTGTTTGGTGTTTGGCTCTAAGATAGCCTCCTTAAAAGAAAATGCCTCTTCGTTTTTACGACTTAGAAAAATTGGTTATTTGAGACAAGTCCCAGATTTGATTGAACTTGAAAGTTGCATCGATAATATGGCGATTAGATGCCAGAACAATATTGCCAAACATCACTTGTTTTTGGATAAAGCCCGGGCTTTGCTAAAAACATTTGGGCTTGAAGGAAAAGAACGTCAATCTGTTAATAAATTATCAGGTGGGGAAAGATCGAGATTAGCCTTGGCGTCCATTATGATGATTGACCCGGAAATCATCTTGGCAGATGAACCAACCTCAGGCCTTGATAAAGATAACGCTCGTTTTATATTCGATACCTTGAAATCGTTCAGTGCTTCCCATCTAGTGATCGTGGTTACGCACGATAAGAAACTCGCAAATGAATTTTCAGATAAGACTCTAACCCTTAAAAATAAAGCAATTGTAGAAAAAATCGCACAATCCTCGGTAGATACGGCTTTAGTTAGTCCGTTATTGGAATCAAAAACACCCAAACAAAGAAGCGTTAGGTGGCTTCCTCATGCATTTCATGTTCTAGAGAAGAAAAAATGGAGAACTCTTTTGTCGATCTCTTTGATGTCTTTTTCGCTGTTTTCTCTTGGCCTTTCGATTTATTTGAACAAGGACCTTAATAGTAGATTGTCTTCTTGCTTAACCTCGCTAACTGGAGAAGATTCAATCGTTATGAAACAAAAGAACTCCAACGAAAAAACATTGGGGAGAATTATCGCTTGCCCAAAAGAATCGATATCGTCAATCAAAAGTGTTTTTAAAGATGATGTGCTTGATTCAGGAATTACCTACATCGCCGATTTTGAGGATTACTTTCCTCAAGAAAATAATGGCTACATTTTGCTCAATGGTTACGAGTACTTAATCGATTCTTTTTCAATTAGAACGATTTCCGATTATTTATGGTTAGACGCTCAGACCGATTTAAAAGTTTACCCCGAAAGGCCGTCAGTGATGGAAAGGAGTCAAATTGTATTGGGTCTTCCGTTCGATCAAATGTCGCAGATTTGTTTTAGAGCTGGTATCACCAGGTCATTTGAGGATTTGGGTAATTATGTTCTTTATCAAAAAATAGAGTTACTCATCAAGATGCAAAACGATTCTTGGTCTTATACAGATGAGCAATCGTTCTCAATTGTAGGGATAACTCAATCAGCCGTTCCAACAATTTATCATCTGGATCACTCCTTCAATGAATATGTCCTTGAAGAAAAAATGAGATTTCCATCATCTGATGAAAAGGATGAAAGCCTTCCTTGGATTCTCCAAAAGGTTTTTTATATTGAACCAAGCATTCCAAAAGGGGAATTTATTGAGAAGGTGAGGGAAGATAACTCCTTCAGTGATTATATTTTTGAACCATCTAGTTATTTATATGAAAAAACTCATGAGGTAGAGAATAAAGCCTCTAATCTTAATAGATTATATGTCTATGAGGCCGACAAGCATTCGTTGGGTTTCCAAAAACCCAAAGAAATTTCTAAATGGAATTCGATTAATTCGTTTTCGCTGATGGGAGAATATTCATATGTTGTCTACCCGGATTCCCTGGCGGGCGGTTTCTACAATCCTTTTTTCTTAAGCGATAGTTTGGAAAGTGTCGAACAAGTGAGTGATTCCGCCTCTAGAATTGCTATTGATAAGGCTTATTCTGCGTTTGAAACAACCGGCAACGTTCTTCAAGGCAATTATTTGTTACCCAGGACGAAAGGTTTAACTTTTTCATCTGATTTTAGAAATCTAATATCAGGACGAGAACCTCAAGGTGTTGAAGAAATCTGCGTATCAAAGGGTGTTGCGGACATCATCGGCGACACTTCTTCAATTTATGTATCGGGTGTTGTGTCTTGGGAACAGGATGATGACTATCTAATCAGGAATTTCAGGACAGCGGAATTGAAGGTAGTTGGCGTTATCGAATCCGATTTTCAAATTATATACGGCATACCTACATGGAATATCGATTTTTGGAGGGATATTTTGGGGATGTCGTCATTTTTACTTGAGCCTTGTACCGCTGTTTTTTATACAAACGGAAACAATGAAGCCTTGCTGAAGGATGTTTCTAGCAATTATCAAAACTATTCCTTTTCCTGCCCATCTCTCTCGATTTCCGATTCGCTTTCAACTGTTATGACATATCTTTCGATTGAACTTACATTTGCCACAGTCTTGGTTTTAATGGTTAGCGTTATACTCTTTGTCACGGTAAGCGTACTTACTTCAATTGAGCAAAAGAAAGATGGTAGGAGTCTCTTCTATATGGGTTTTAAATTTTCAGATATACATGACATGTATGTTACAAATTCAACCTTGCTGATTTTATCTTCTGCGGCTGGCGCTTGTGTGGCGGTTGCCGTTGGGGAAGTTGTAGTGGATAAGGCTATCCAAGAAAATTTTGGAGTCTCTTTACCTTTTTACTTCGATGCAACACCAATTGCTGCAGTCTTTGTTTTCGCAATCTTTTCTCTCTTGTTTGTGGCCTTCATTTTGAAACGTTGGACTTACGGAAGGAATTACAGATTGGAGAAAAGATAAATTAATATTTACTTTTAAGCTATTAAGAAGCTAAAATTTTCTACAGTAAGTTTTTCTGAACATACTAGAAAGGTTGGGAGTCTATGAAGGGAACAGTAAAAATGTTCAACAAGGAAAAAGGCTTTGGTTTTATTCACGGCGAAGATAACAAAGATTACTTCTTCCATTACAGCGACATCAACATGGAAGGCTACAAGACTGCAGAACAAGGCGAAAATGTCGAGTTCGAAGTCAAAGAGTCTGATCGTGGTCCACGTGCCGGCGACATTAAAAAAGTTGACTAATCTGTCTAGTTAAAATTGCAGATTGACCCTGAATTATCAGGGTTTTCTTTTGTCTTTTGTTTGTTTATTTTCCCTAGAGATATATAATCTCTACGGAATAAGAGGTATTTATGTCACTTAAAGCAGGTATCGTTGGTCTTCCAAACGTAGGAAAATCCACACTATTTAACGCAATTACAAATTCACATATCTTGGCGGAGAACTATCCATTCGCCACAATTAACCCAAATTCAGGTGTTGTAAAGGTCCCCGACGAGAGGCTTGATTACTTAACCAATCTCTTCAATCCTAAAAAGAAGATTAATGCGACATTCGAATTCTACGATATCGCAGGCCTTGTCAAAGGCGCCTCAAAGGGTGAAGGCCTTGGTAACCAATTCTTAGCCGCGATAAGGGAGTGCGACGCCATTGTCGAAGTTGTTAGATGTTTTGAATCCGCAGACATCATTCATGTCGAGAGTTCTGTTGATCCGGCTAGAGACATCGATATCATCAACCTCGAATTGGCGATGGCGGATTTGGACTCCGTTAACAATAGAATCGGTAAATTAGACGCAAAAGCGAGATTGGCAAAGGATAAGACCGCCATTTACGAAATGGCTATCCTCACCGCCATCAAGCCTTTACTTGAAGATGGACGTCCAGCTCGTGCAGTTGAAGGCTTGACAAAAGAACAGTATGAATACGCCAAGAAAAATTTCTTCTTATTAACGATGAAGCCAATACTTTATGTCGCCAATGTTGCTGATACCGATTATACGGATATCGAATCATGCAAGCATTATCAAACGGTCAAAGCCATTGCGGATTCAGAACATACGGTTTGTATTCCTGTCTCCTGCCAAATCGAATATGAAATCTCTCAGTTGGCAGAAAGCGAGAAAAAAGAGTTCCTTGAGACATTAGGCGCAACCGAATCCGGTTTGGACAAATTAACCAAAGCGGCATATAAACTGCTTAATCTCTCAACATTTTTGACTTGTGGAACCGATGAATGCCGTGCATGGACATTCATCAACGGAATGACGGCTCCTCAATGTGCTGGCATCATTCACTCGGACTTCGAGAAGGGCTTTATTAAAGCGGAAGTTTACGGTTTTGAAGACATCGTTAAATACAAAACAGAGCTTGGTGTTAAAGAAGCTGGCAAACTTCGTATGGAAGGAAAGGATTACGTGATGAAAGACGGAGATATCGTCTTCTTCCGTTTCAACGTATAACATGAGATTTAGAGTTGGTTATGGCGAAGACATCCATCGTCTTGTGCCGGATAAAAGATTAATTATCTGCGGAACTGAACTTCCGTTCCATATGGGACTTGAAGGACATTCCGATGCCGATGTTGGCTATCACGCCGTGTGTGATGCAATTCTTGGCGCTCTGGCGCTTGGAGACATTGGCAAATATTTTCCTCCTTCAGACGAAACCACTGAAGGAATTGATAGTGCGATTATTGTTAGCAAATGCATTTCCCTTATGAAGGAAAAGGGATTTCAAATCAATAACGTGGATGTGATTATCTATACAGAGGCTCCGAAGCTTCGCAACTTCATTGATACAATGAGGGAGAATCTCGCTCTTGCTCTTGAATGTGATGTTGATTTGGTTTCAATTAAAGCAAAAACAAATGAAGGACTTGATTCGGTCGGATTAAGGCAAGCGATTAGATCAAGCGCAATAGTATCTTTAGTGGAGGACTGATTATGACAAATGAAGAATTATTAAAATCAGCCATCAAGGCAGCCCTTTCCGGTTGCGGTGTTGATGTATTGGATAATGAGATTGCCATCGAAAGAAGCAAGGATTCGATTCATGGGGATTACGCTTCAAACATCGCAATGCGTTTATCTCGTAAGGTTGGAAAGAAACCTTTGGATTTTGCTAACGAATTAATTGGTCAAATTCATTCGGATAATATTTCAAAAATCGAGGTTGCTGGTCCTGGCTTTATAAACTTTTTCTTGAAGAAAGAATCGTTAGGAAGCGTTGTTCAAACGATTATCGAAAAGGGTGTTGAATATGGACAAGCCGAGCCAAATGGTAAGAAAATCAATGTTGAATTTGTTTCCGCAAATCCGACTGGCGATTTACATTTAGGCCACACAAGAGGTGCTGCGTTGGGCGATGCTACCGCAAATCTTTATAAAAAGGCTGGATATGAAACCACCAAAGAATACTATGTTAACGACTGTGGTAATCAGGTTGCCCACTTGGGTAATTCTATTAGGTGCCGCTATCATGAGTTATTCGGCGAGACCTGCCAGCTTGGCGATGATGATTACCATGGCGAGAGCCTGATCAAGATTGCCCAGGAAATAAAAGATAAGTTCGGCGATTCAAAACTTGTTGATAACGAAGAAACAAAAGCGTTCTTTGTAAGATATGGCATTGATGCCAATCTGGCTGGTATCAAAAAAGATATGTCTGATTTCGGAGTTGTATTTGACAAATTTTCTTATGAGTCAGACATCCGCAAAGGAAACACTATCGAATCTACGATTGAAGAATTGAGAAATAAAGGATACGTTTATGAACAAGATGGCGCGACTTATTTAAAGACAACGGCATTTTGCGATGATAAAGATAGGCCTATCATTAAGGCTGATGGATGCTATACATACTTCATGCCTGATATCTGCTACCACTACAATAAAATGTCCAGAGGATATGACACAATCATTGATATGCTTGGGGCCGATCACCATGGCTATATCAATCGTATGAAGTCCGCCTTAATGATGAGGGGTTATTCTAAGGATGCTCTTCAGGTTGAGATTTATCAAATTGTCAGAGTTTATAAAGATGGAGAAGAGGTTAAGATGTCCAAAAGGACGGGTAAAGCCGTTGCACACCGTGATCTTGTCGAATGGTGCGGCAAAGACGCGGTTAGATATCTCTTCTGCGAAAGAAGCGGCGATACGCATCTTGACTTCGATCTTGATTTGGCGCTTTCTAAAAGCAAAGAGAACCCGGTGTTCTACGCTCAATATGCCCATGCGAGATGCCATTCGTTGCTTGAATTAGGCAAAGATATTGGCATTGACCCAACCGGAACAAAACTTTCCGGAGAAAAAGAAAGTGATATTTTAAAGCAACTTGCGGAATTTCCTAGTATGATATTGAGTGCCGCGGAGATAAGAGCACCTTACAAGGTGGCAGGCTATATTCAGAAACTTGCGCAAGCGATTCATGAATATTATGCGGCAACTAAGATCATTGATAGAAATGACTTAGATGGATCAAGAGCTAGACTTGGCTTAATCCAAGCTTGCGAAATCGTTGTCAAAGACGCCTTGGCGGTTCTTGGCGTCTCAGCACCAGATAAAATGTAATTTAAGGAGAAAATAATAATATGAACAAGAGCATGCTCGACGTGGCCTTAGAGGTCATCACAAAAGAAGGACATCAGATGTCTTTCGCTGATTTATTTGCGGCAGTTAAAACCGAATTAGGTTTAGCCGACGAGGAAGCAAATAAGCATCTTGGCGAATTCTATACAGAATTAACACTTGATAGTCATTTCGTCGCGTTAACCGACAATTCATGGGACCTCCGCGATAGACATACCTACGATAAGGTTCACATTGACGTCGCCGACGTTTATACAGAAGTCGAAGACAACGCCAACAAGGATGAAGAAGACCTTAAGGAAGAACAGGAATACAATGCCGAAGTCGAAGGTTCTATCATCTCTGATGAAGAAGAACCAGAGGATGATGAAGATAAGCCTGCTAAGGTTGATGCTGCGGATCTTCTTTAATCAAAAAAATAAGAAAGCAGGTTCGCCTGCTTTTTTTGGAGACTTTTATGTGGGAAAAACAACTTAACAAAATGATTGAAGCCTCTTATGAAGCTGAAACGAAAATCAAAGAGATTTATAACACTGATTTTGCCGTAGAAATTAAATCGGATGATTCTCCCGTCACCAAAGCGGACAAGATGGCAGATAAACTTATAAGAGAAATACTATCTAAAGAATTTCCGGATTACGGATTTTTAACTGAGGAGAGCGTCGATACCAAAGAAAGACTATCTAAAGAGAACATTTTCATTGTTGACCCGGTGGATGGAACAAAGGAATTCGTGAATAGAAATGGCGAATTCACCACAAATATCGCCCTGTGTCATAATCATGAAATTGTGGTTGGAGTCATTAATATCCCCATGCATAACGTTTTGTATTATGCAATCAAGGGACAAGGTGCTTGGCGTTTGGAAAAAGGGAAACAAGCGGTACAAATTCATGTTTCTAACAAAATTGGCAGTGGTCTTACCGCATTAAAGTCGCGTTCTTTCTTCAATGAAGAAGAAGCGAAAATGATGGAAAAACACAAGGACCAAATCACCGCTGTGAAATCTTATGGCGCAGCTTTGAAATTCTGCAAGCTAGCCGAGGGCGATGCCGAGATTCAATATAGATTTTCCAAGAGCACCAAAGAATGGGATGTTGCCTCAGGAAATCTCATCTTGACTGAAGCGGGCGGGGTTATGGTAAAACCGGATTTGACCACCTACACATACAATCGTGAAGACCCGTACAATCGTGAAGGATACATCCTTGCAAATTGTTTGGAGAATGTCCTTTTGTAATCGGAAATTTCGTCTATTCTTCTTATTATGAAAATTTATTCCAAAAATGTTTTGTATATATCTTAAAAATGAATAAAATATTGCACGGAGGAAATAACAATGCAGGCATATGTTTCATGGATGAATAAACAGTCACGCTTAGTCAAGATTATCCTTTGCATTTGGATTCTTGATATTACTTGGGCTGTCTATCGTATTCTTGGCGCAGTTAAGAATAAAAATTGGCTTCACCTTGTTCTTGGTATCCTTTGGATCCTTGCAGCAGGCACAGTTGGATGGGTTCTTGACATCATCTGGATCATTCTCTTCAACAGAATCTTCTGGTTCAAGGAATAATCTAATCTCAAGAAAAGATAGTGGATTTCGGTCCACTTTTTCTTTTGCGTATATGAATGAAAGGCTGTTGACCTATTTGAGATATCTCTCAAACATCGAACTAATTTGCCTATTGTTTAGGGGACACTATCTTATCGTGGTTTTTTACATTTTTTATAATACGAAGCTGCTTATATGCGAAACAATTTCTTTTCTTTGCTCTGCAACCGTTATTGTTGGAGTGCCATCTCCGTTTTGAATGCCATAGTCTCCAAAGTAAGAATGAATTCCGCCTTCGATTGTTTTCTCAATAAGGTTAGGAAGATTCTTCTTGTTTGAATTGTATTTGTTTTTCTTTAAGACATGGTCATTGCTTGCTAAAAGAGAAAGGACCTTTAAATCACTGTTATCAGTTAAGTCTTCCGTTGAATATGCAGCAAATAGAATCGCGCCTCTATAATCAGAAAGATGCTTGCTTAAATATGAGCAAGACATTGCTCCGCCTAGAGAATGACCGCCTATGTACCAATCTTTTATCTCTGGGTATAAGTCTTGTTTCTTATCTGCGCCGTTCATATCAAAAACGGCAAGATTAAACGGCATTTTCACAAGCACCGAAGTAATGCCGATTTCAGAAGATAAGTTATTAAGAATAGGTGCATACGCTTTGTATTCAACCTTGCCACCTGGATAGAAAATAAAGCCTATCTTCTTATCATCTTTCTTTGGAGAAAAGGTAACATAAGAATCAGTATCTTCTACTTTCACCGTTTCAGAATCTTTTAAGTAATTTAACGCATCATCAGTCGCATGATTATATATTCCAGCGTAAATAAAAAATGCTACAAAACAAACTGCGATAAAACCGCCAATTGAGCTTAAGGCTATGATCAATTTCTTGTGGTGTTTTTTCTTCTTTTCCATATCCAATCCCATTAATAATTTAAATAAAATTGCTGTGATTATTTAATTCCCAATCGTATTTCATGAAAAATACCCCTTTCCTGTTTTTGCCCAGGATTAGGGGTACATTTTACATTTATCTTGTTTCCTTCTTTTCCTCAAGTCTTTTTGCGTATTGTTCCATAACGTCTTCTGGAACGTTCATTGTGGCGTCGCATCTTATGACGCCAGGGACTTCCTCCATCAATATTATTTCAACGCCTTCTGAAATGTCTGCATCTATATATGCGCAGCCATCACAAGCTCCGACCACTCTCAGATATACAATGCCTTCTTTGAATCCGATGTATTCAATATCTCCGCCTTCTCTTTGCATAAATGGGCGGATTTTATCTAATGTGTTTTCAATCTGAATGTCTATTTCTTCCATCGCCCGATTATTCTAGTTATCTTTATATTTTCTTGCAACAAATGTGATTATTTTCTTTCAATAATTATTGAAATATAAGGTTTTTGATGGAAACTTCTTTATAATCAAATAATAGTTATGGATTCTAAAGAGAAAAAATTAAAACCCAGCGAAAAGAAAGTCCTTAAAGGAATTATGCACCTTGCTGAATTGGGGTTTGAGCCGACGGCTGCTGGCTTATCGTCTTATTTGGCAGGCAACATTTTAGAAGAAAATCTTTTCTTAAAGGATGA
>CAVIJK010000010.1:0-8994 GCA_963643345.1 bacterium
ACCATGGCTTGCTCGTGTCCTATTTGACATTGAGTTACACTTTGCTTTCTCTTTGAACCCTGGACATCACTATCTCTCTTTCTTTGGCCACTTCGGATTCTCTATGCCCTGCTTATTATTTTTGTTTGATTTAGGCCTGGCTATTTCAACTATGGTTCTATTTTGTCTGCTCCCACTTAACTCCACTTTAGTCCACTATCAACCACACTCATCCATTGCATATCCAATCTATTTATCTATTATCCTTATATTAAATTGACGTATTAGAAAATAAGAAAAAGCACCCTATTTCTAGGATGCTTTCTTTAATGCAAAATTAATATGTTCTACACTTCCATTTCTGGACTACTGAAATGTCTTTCTCAACCTCTGAAGTATAAGCCGCTGGATCGATGACGCCGACTCTAGGAAGTCTCTCAACGATGAATCTGCTTAAGAATGAATCGGAGTACTTTTTCCACTTCTCCAATGCGTCCTGATGATTCTTGATTGACCTCTCCTGATATGATGTGTCTTTAGTATCGTTATATCTTCTCAAGTTCATTGCGCCTTCCATCTTGGATGAATAGTAATCGCTTAAGAGTGATACTGTCTTCTGGTCCTCGATGATTTGATTGAGAGCTGTTGATTTGACTGCGTTCATGCTCTCCCACTCCTTCACCTTTGCGTCGATTGCGTTGTGGATGTCTGCAAGTGACTGAGCGACTTGGTATGGGTTTTTCTGTTTGACTTCTTCACCATTAAGAAGCGCTTTGGCGTAATCGGCGATGGAGATGTTTCTATCTTCTGCACCATAGAATACGTTGTCTGAGTTAACCATTTTCTTAACTCCGATGTATCCGCCCATGGTTGGATGAGACTGACAGTTGCCTGGATACCATGCGGCATCGGTTCCTCTTAATGTGAACTCTTTCTGGAGCTCAGGTAAGAACTTTGAACCTTCCTGCATGATTTCATAAGCCTTCTTGATGGTCTCTTTTTTGACGTTGCCGTTTTCGTAGTGGTCGATGACCATCTTCTCGAAGTATTCGTTTGTGATTGTTGGATCATATGAGAATCTTCCGAATCCGGTGTAGTTGACCCAGTGTCTGTCGTAATAGAATCCGCCATTCAATGATTCATCTTTGAACTCGTATTCTTTGCCGAGGAAGTATCCATCTGTTCCTAAGAAGAAGCCGAGAGATTTCTCATGATACATATTCTTGCAATAGTCTCTTAAGAAATCTGGGTCGCCCCATGTGTAGTGATATGCGTCTTCGTTTCTTGTGTTGAATAAGACTTTGCCGTAAGAAGGAAGCGTGTTGATTGAAGTTGAGTGCTCGTCTACGTTTTCGCTGGTGTCGTTCTGGTTGCCATCTGTGATTGCATACATGTGAACGTCGCTATAACGTGGGTTTGAACATCTTTGGAATGGGAATCCTGTCCAAATCTTCTCGTATGGAGAATCTTCGCCCTCGGTTGATAATCCCATGACCGTTGTGAATGAATTGTATCTTGGGTCTTCTGGAGTGATGGCGTCTAAGACAGCTTTGCCATAGACATCATAAATCCATTGATGAGTCTGTAATTCTGTTCCGGAAGGATAATCCATATTCTCGCCTTCACCAGCTCCGAATATCTCAATTTGAGGGAAGGCCTTCAATAAGGCTGTGTACCCTTTGCGTAAGTAATCTTTGGTTACTTCGTTTTCTCTATTGTCCACTGTGATGCCATATTGTGGAGCGAACTGCATTTCTGCGAATGCGTAGATGTTCATTGCACCGAACTGGACTTTGATGCCGTGGTCGTTTGCGGATTGGAAGACGTCATACCAGAACTTTGTCTTCTCGTCGATTGTCATCTTCTTAACAACGTGATAGTTGTCGAGCTGAGAAGCCTGGAACATATTTGTGACGTTTCCGTAATAACCGTCGTTATATTCGCCATCGTATGCCCAAACATCGTCTAAGGCGCAGTCTTCATAGCCTGGAACCTTGACCATTGATGCGAGTGAGTTGACCGTTGCAAAGTTAACGAGGTTATATCTCTTTCTCGCTAAGAGAGCGAAGTAATCGTTCCAATAGTTGATATCCCATGTGTTTTCGATATTTGCCCAAGCGGAGTTGGAATTGTTGATATAGCATGGTGTTCTCATATCGGTGAGAAGTCTGCATCTAACTCCACGTAAGCCGATGTAAGGTGTTCCCTCGGCATCGACCATATTGGACATGCCATCTTCGATGTTGATGTTTTCAGCGACCTGCATAGCGCCATACATGGCTCCTGTTGCGTCTCCGCCGGTGACGTTGATTGTCTTTCCATCGACCTTTACTTTGTAACCCTGTTCTCCAAGGGTGGAATCAAGATCGTTGATTACAATGTTGTAATCTCCTCCAGACTCAACGCATTTGACGTTGTTTCTGGCTAAAGCGTCTTTGATTTCTGACACACCAAAAGCAATTGGCGCTGAATCACCTGCGTAAGTGATTGATGCGGTTGTCTGCTTGGCACCGCAGCCCGCTAAGGAAGCTACGACTAAAGGCAAAGCAAACAAACATATTTTGTTTTTGTTCTTCATAAGAATGAACTCCTTTGTTTGGGACTATCATCGCATCGGAGTGCTTTCAATCGGATTTGTTTTCGTAAAGTAAACACCATATTTCGTAAAAACGCATTATTCGGCTGCGCAAGGTAAAAAGAAAAGGCAGCCTATGAATTGAACAAATCTTTTAGTTCCGTTCCCTGGTTTTGCCTTTTTTTGAATTATTGTTCTACTCTTTGCTCGAGTATCTTCCCGGTTAACTCATCCACTATATTTAGGATGACTTTTCCTTTGTAGTTTTTGTCCTTGATTGTCTTCAGGACCACTGCTCGATTCGCTTTGCAAAAGTCATCATCTCCAAACCACATGACTACCTCATCATATCTTTTGATATTTTTCAGGAAGTTCATGTATGGTGTCAGCTTATCAAGATAATCTTCTAAGGTCGTGTTATGGGTTTGACTTCTCTCTTTACAGAATTCTTCACTGAATAATGGAGCGGTATAGCTGCCTCTCTCCATCGCTTCTCGGAATGGAATCCAAACCTCCCCGCCCCTCTTTAAGATATTGTTTAAGCAATCGCCTGATGTGATGCTTGCAACCATGGCTAATTATTCGTTGATTTCTTTGATGACGGTTCCAACGAGGTGTGACTCTTTCTTTAAATTGAAGTTATCTAAGATTGTTGCACCGATATCACCGAAGCTAGCGCCTTCTTCGAGATACTTTCCATCTTTGATGGATGGTGAGTAAACGAGTAGAGGCACTTTCTCTCTAGTGTGGTCAGTTCCTTTGTAGGTTGGATCGTTTCCGTGGTCGGCCGTAATCATGAGCAAATCATCATCTCTCATAACCTTGATGAGTTCACCGATTCTCACATCGAATTCCTCTAGGGCCTTTGCATAGCCCTGTGGATTTCTTCTGTGTCCGTATTCACTGTCGAACTCGACGAGGTTTACAAAGCATAATCCTTCCCATTCATCGTTCTTAACTTGGTCGATGGTTTTATCCATGCCATCCATATTGGAGACTGTCTTGACGGTCTTGGTGACGCCTGCGCCATTGAAGATGTCGGAAATCTTTCCAACGCACGATGTCATATAGCCATTCTCTTTTAAGATATCCATATCAGTCTTTACTGATGGGGATAAGGCATAGTCATGTCTATTGGGAGTTCTCTTGAATGAGTTCTTGTCATTGCCGACGAATGGTCTAGCGATAATACGGCCAAGATACCATTCTGGCTTCATGCAGATCTCTCTAGCAATCTCGCAGCATCTATAGAGCTCTTTGACGCCTGTTGTCTCTTCGTGAGCGGCAATCTGCAGAACCGAATCTGCCGAGGTGTATACGATAAGAGAATTATCCCTTTTTTGTTCTTCACCTAACTTAACGAGAATCTCAGTTCCGCTAGAAGCGTAGTTTCCGATTAGCTTGTGGCCTGTTTTAGCCTCAAGCTCATCCATCAATTCTTTTGGGAATCCTGTATCGGTGAAGGTGACGAATGGCTTGGTTGTATAAACACCCATCATCTCCCAATGGCCTGTCATGGTGTCTTTGCCGTTACTCATCTCGCGCAATCTCATAGAGAACGCGTGTGGATGATCGTGAACGGGTTTAACTCCTGGGATATCGGCGAGCTCGCCAATACCGAAAGATTCCATATATGGAACATGTAGTCCACCAACTGATTCTGCTGTGTGGACCCACGTGTTTGTTCCTACATCGTCAAAACGAGCAGCATCCGGTTCTTCTCCGATGCCAGCTGAGTCTGCAACGATGAGGAATACTCTTTTGTATTTTTTATAATTCATAAAATAACCCTGCGTTATTTTTAACGCCCTTTATAATAATCTATTTCTTGCCCATTAACAAATCATAAGCACTGGTGATTCTATTGGTGGATACTTCTGTGTAGATTTGCGTTGTTGATAGATTCGAATGTCCAAGCATTTCTTGCACCGCTCTAAGCTCCGCGCCTCTTTCTAGTAGATGGGTGGCAAAACAATGCCTTAATGTATGAGGGGAGATATCGCTTTCGATTCCGGCCATCTCGGCGTATTTCTTTACTTGTTTGAAGAAGTATTGGCGCGAGATTGGTTTGCCTCCCCTGTTAAGGAAAATGTATTTTGTATCTCTTCCTGGGTTGCGTCTTCTAACCATATATACGTAATTTGATAGATATTGAAGAGCGAAGTCTGAGATTGGCACGCTTCTTTGTTTATTCCCTTTACCTATGATGGTGATGATTTTGGATTGAAAATTGACCTCGCTCACCTTCAAAGAACAAAGTTCGGAGACGCGAAGCCCTGTTGCGTACATAGTTTCAAGCATCGCCCTATCTCTAGTTCCGGAGTCTGTTGTGATATCTGGCATCTCTAACAATGTCTCCACCTCATCCACCGTTAAAACGGTTGGAAGTCTTTTTGGCATTTTGGGGGTGTCTATTTTTTTGACTTCCTCATCGATGTACCCTTCGCCAGATAAAAATGTATAGAAGTTTCGAATAACACTGATTCGCCTAAGGATAGTTGAGGCCGATAATCCTGCCCCGTCGGCGTATTTGATATAATCCTCTATATTCTTAACATATAAATCAGAGGTCATTTTTGCGTCCGGCAAGATTTTTAAGAAGATTTTTAGGTCTTCTCTGTAGTTATCGATCGTTGCCTTCTGAACGCCTTTTTCAACGATTAGGGATTGAAAGAAAAGATCAATGGCGTCACTTATTTCGATTTCCTTCATCTTTCTTTGCCTCCTTGGCTCTCATTAAAGCGGGTTTCCTCATTTTTCTATTTAAGTCATTTATTAGAAGACGTGTCTTGTCTTCTTTCTCATATTCCTCGTAATTGAAGAGACTCATTTGGATATCCTCATCTTTCGGGTTAAATAGATTTTGGAGGGTTACCCCAATTAGTCTAACTACGGTTTTGGAATAATATTTCTCGTATAAATCAACTGCTGTGTTGTAAATAACCTCAAATTCATTTGAAGGTTCCCATAGGGAAAATGATTTATTGTGGCTCTTAAACCCCTGATCTTTGACAACAAGTTGGACTGTCCTACCTATTTTGCCGTCTTTTTTACAGTCGATTGAGACCTCTTTTGCGAGTTCTTTTAGTTTGTCTTCGACCTCATCCATGTCGTCTGTGTCGTAGGCAAATGTTTCTGAATGGCCACAAGATTTGGGGTCCCATGGTTCTGTGTCTACGATATCGCTGCCATACCCGTGTATCCACTCATCGATTGTCGGATATGTATTTCCGAACATTCTCTCAATTAGCGGATCCTTCTCGTCAATCCGTTTAGCGAGATCGCCAATGGTGTTGATGCCTATCGCCCTTAATCTTGGAGCGGTCTTCTTCCCGATTCCGAAGAAATCTTCTATCTTGAGCGGGTAAATCATCTTCTTGATATCTTTTCTTCTGATGATAGTTATGCCCATCGGTTTTTTCATGTCGCTTGCCATTTTGGCCAAGAACTTTGTCGGGGCTATTCCGATTGAACATTTCAGTCCAATTTGTTCAAGCAATCCATTTTGTAATTCGGTGAGATATTTAATTGGATCATCCACATCTTTCAGTGCCTTAGTCATATCAACAAAACCTTCGTCAATAGAAGCTTTCTCGATAATGGTTGAATATTGTTTGAGGTAAGCGAAAAAAGAGCGGGATAGCATACTGTAATAATGATAGTCGCCAGGAAGGTAAACCCCATTTGGACAAAGCTGCCTAGCTTGATAGATTGGCATGGCGGAATGCACCCCAAATTCTCTAGCTTTATAGTTGCAAGTCGAGACCACCGACCTAGAGCCTTGACCGCCGACAATGACTGGTTTGCCGACTAGACTTGGGTTGCGTATTTCCTCAGCTGTTGCAAAGAATGCGTTGAGATCTATGTGCATGATTATTTTGCTCATGCATCAATTATACTCTATAAATATTATGTTAACAAACTACCGGTTTCCTTGGATTCTTGGGATAAAAACAAAAGCGGTCTAATCCATTGACTGACCGCTTAGATGGTTTTAGTTTCACAATTAAGATAAAACGGCTTACCATCGATTTTTATTAAATTTGTGAAACGACTATAAAACTACTAATTTATTACTTAGTCTTTTTGCACTACTTCTATCGTTTTACTAGCTTCATCGAGTGTTTCATTGAGCTCTTTAATAAGTTTTTTGCCTTCTTCGTAGAGCTTCATCGTTTCATCGATTGAAAGTGTTCCACTTTCTACTGCCCTAACGATTTCTTGAAGTCTAGCTAGTTTTTCTTCAAATGTCGTTTCTTTCTTTTCTTTCATATCTATCTCCTTATTTATCAACTGTTGAGACGATTATGCCGTCTTTCATTTTCGTCTTGATTTTCTGACCTGGCTTAATGTCTTTTATGGATTTAACAACCTTGCCATCTTCCGTCTCCGTGAGAGTGTATCCTCTTTGCAATACCTTATACGGATTAAGCGCATCTAATTCTTTTTCCAAGGTTTTTATTGAGTTTAATTTTGCGTCAATGCAAACCTTGATTGCGTTGTTAAGTCTCGCGTTGTAGCCTTCCACTTCCACTTTCGTTTTTAGATACTGGGATGCCGGGTTTATGAAGAATGGCCTTTCACTTAGGTTCCTTACTTTTTCCTTTAATGTTCCAAGGTAGCTAGACATTCCTGTATGAAGTCTTTCTTCCGTATCCATTAAGGAGGCCCCAACCTCTTCTATATTTGGCGTTGCAAGCTCTGCGGCCGCGGTTGGAGTTGAGACTCTTTTATCGGCCACATAGTCTATGAGGGTGAAATCTATCTCGTGCCCTATCGCGGATATGACCGGCATTTTAGAGGTGGCAACCGCTCTAGCCAGTGTCTCGTCATTGAATGCCCATAAGTCTTCTATCGAACCGCCTCCACGGGCAATTATCAAGGTATCTAAATCGTCTTCTTGAGCCCTGTTGAAAGCTCTTAGCAAATCCTTTGGGGCATCGCTTCCTTGCACTAAGGAGTAATAAATATGAAGCTTAACAAGTGGCCAACGTCTTACAATGTTCCGCCTTAAATCGGCTTCTGCTGCGGAATCTTTACCCACTATTATTCCGATGTTTTGGGGGAACTCTGCGATTTCTCTTTTCCTAGATTCATCAAACAAACCTTCTTCATAAAGCTTTCTTTTGAGTTTTTCTAGTTCCAATAGGAGATTACCTTTGCCGTACTGTTCCATTGAGTCAACCCTCAATGAATAACGACCTCTAGGCGCATAAACGGTCACAGAGCCTGTTGCTAAGACCTCATCGCCTTCCTTCGGATCGAACTTCAATCCATATAAAGAATTGCCCCACATTGTGCAGGAAATTACGGATGTCTCGTCCTTTAAATCAAAAAACACACCCGAGCGATATATCTTCCAATTAGATATTTCGCCTCTGACGGTGAGGTTTCTTAGGGTGAAATCACCCTCAATCTTGTCTTTTATGGCTTCGTTCAGCTCTTTGACCGATACGAATTCTCTTTGAATCTTATTCTGCACGGATTAGCACCTTATCGAGAATCGCGTTGACGAATTTGTAATCTTTTAAAGGGTCACAGTATGTCTTTGCGTGTTTGATGGCAACGTCGATAACGATACGTTTATCGATGTTTTTTTCAACATAATGGAACTGAGTATAGGCCACAAGTAAAATGGCTTGCTCGACTCTATTAAGACGGTCGAAGGTCCATTTATTCATTTTGGCGTTATATACAGGGATTATCTCGTTTATGTGCTTTATTGCTTCTAGGACAACCTCTTTTAAATAGTTGTCGCATTCTTCGTATGGTCTTTCCGCTAAACCGGAGATGATATCCTCGATATCAACTTCTTTTCCCATATGGACGTAGGTTAGGACGTCATATATAGCGAAGACCGCTATTTTTTGGGTTTGGTTTCTTGTCATTTCGCGTGTAGTTTCCATAGATCAATATTGCTGAGTTTCACTCAAGCCGGCAATAGTTTAACATAACGGGCTTCAAAATGGGATATTAAATGCAAAATAAGCGTTTTCACCCAAATTTAGCTATTTATCCTGTATTTGAACATAAAAGAAAATCCGGCATTTAAGCCGGATTATATCTTTATATTAATCTTTAATATACGGATGAGACTTTGACGTTGATTTTGAATGGGACGGCTTCGCACATCATGGCAATGCTCGATGCAACCGTTTCCTGAATCTTTAAGCAGATGTCTTTCATGCTGGCATTCGTCTTTTTGGATATGGCGACATCGATTGTTATATCGACCTTGCCATCTTTTCTAAAGGTGGTGACAACAGGATTAGCGAGGGAAAAACGGCCAGTTGCTTTCCTCTTGACATTGACGTCAGAGATAGAGTTGGTGGCGATGGTTGCTATTTCTTCGAAACAGCGACGGGATATGCCCATATATCCATTATTTTTGAAGTTGTTGAGATAATAGTAATTGGCGTCCATAATTTTATTTTATGAGT
>CAVIJK010000010.1:9083-48542 GCA_963643345.1 bacterium
AGTTTAATTTGCAATTAACAACTATTTGAGTTCTTCTAAGATACGTTCAGCAACTTTACCTGGTGTGAATCCAATTGCCTCAATTGCTTTTGCAGCTGGGGCGGATAAGCCATAATCGTCATACGATATGACATGATCGGCGTATTTGTACCAAGTTGCACCGTGTGCCATTTCGATGGCCACACGCTTTGAGCGAGGGAGGCTAAGAACACTGTTCTTGTAGTCTTTATCCTCATTATCGAAGACTTCGCAGCAAGGCATGGATATGATTCTTACCTTGTAGCCTTTTTCCTCAAGCATTGGCTTAACATCCATTGCTAATGAAACTTCTGAACCGGCGGCGATCAATTCGAGATTTGCCTTCTCACATTCGGAGACGACATATGCGCCGTGTCTAGTTCCCTCTTCGCTGGAATTCGCATTCAATGGAAGGTTCTGACGGGAGAGAATAAGGCATGAGACGTGGTCTTTTTCCTCTAATGCGCATTTCCAAGAAGCGATGGTTTCTCTGGAATCGCAAGGTCTATACACGCGAACGTTCGGAGTTGTCCTCAATGAAGCCAACTGTTCGATTGGCTCATGCGTTGGTCCATCTTCTCCTACGGCGACCGAATCGTGCGAGAGCAGATATATTGCCGGCAAGTGCTGGAGAGCGCTCATGCGGATGGCGTTCTTGAAATAGTCGGCAAAGACGAGGAATGAGCCTCCGTATGTGATTACTCCTCCATGAAGGAGCATACCGTTGTTAATTGTGGCCATGCCGAATTCTCTGATGCCGTAGTTGACGTTTTTGGCTTCTCTATGTTCTGGAGAATAATTTGGGTCGCCTTTTATTGCGGTCTTAACCGAACCGGCAACGTCGGCAGACCCGCCAAGTGTGAATGGTATTGTTGATGCAATCTTGGCAACACAGTTGCCTGAGACGTTTCTTGTTGAATTGTTCTCATCGATTGTCACCTCGTCTAAACAAGAGATATAAGGAGCAACGTTTCTAGAGAAAGCATTCTCTAATGTCCTTGCTTCTTCTGGATGTGCTTTCTCCCAAGCTTTCTTGGTTTCAACGTATGCGGCATAAGCTTTGGCGCCTCTATCTGAATATGTTTGTCTCATGTTGTCGTAGACTTCCTGAGGAACGGTGAATTCAGGTTCGTTGAATCCGTAATTTGCCTTGGCTTCGTCTCCGATTTCCTTTCCTAAAGGCGCACCATGACATTTTGATTTTCCTTCTAAGGATGTGCCATATCCGATTTTGGTGTGCATGATGATGACGCTTGGGGCGTCTTTTGACTGTTTTGCTTTGGTTATGGCTTCGTCTAGCGCTACCATGTTTTCGCCATCAGCAACATCGATGACGTTCCAGTGAACCGATTTAAAACGCATTGCGACGTCATCGTTCATGGAGTTGGAAGTTGGCCCATCGAGAGTCGAGACGTTCTCGTCGTAAATGAGTATTAGCTTATTTAGTTTTTGGAGACCGGCGAATGAGATGACTTCTTGGGATAATCCTTCTTCTAGGCATCCGTCACCGCATAAGCAGTATGTATAATGGTCCATGATCGATGGGCCATCAGGATATGAAGCGGCGATATGGGTTTCAGCCATGGCCATGCCAACGGCTTGCCCAATTCCCTGCCCCAAAGGTCCGGCGGAGGCGTCGATTCCGTCCGTCCAACCGACTTCTGGGTGTCCCGGTGTTTTTGAATGGAGCTGCCTGAAGTTCTTTAAATCGTCCATCGATATTTCGTAGCCGCAGAGATGAAGCATGCTATAGAGCCATGCGCAGGTGTGTCCGCTTGATAAGACGAAACGGTCTCTATTGATCCAATGCGGATTCTTTGGGTCGGCAATGATGTGGTTTTTGAAGAGGACGTACATGGCTGGGGTAACATCTAATGCCATGCCTGGATGTCCGCTGTTTGATTTGTTGATTATATCGATGATAAGCGATCTAATCGTGGCGACGCTTAGTGTGTCGATTGGCTTAATTTCCATATTCTTGGCTCCTTGATTGTTCACATGGATTTTATTTAGAATCGCCATAGCTAACTATGACGATATTTTAAAATTGGTTCGGATTATTCTTTCTTGATTTCGATTCCAACGGCATCGAGAGCTTCTTGGCTTGTCTCACCCGGAGCTTTGCTCATTGGGTCGACGGCTTGAAGGTTCTTTGGGAATGCCATGACGTCTCTTATGTTGTCTGTTCCACAAAGAATCATGCAAAGTCTTTCGAGGCCGAGTGCGAAACCGGCATGAGGTGGCACACCATACTTGAAGGCATCGATGAACCATCCGAATTTTCTTGCGACATCTTCATCAGACAGCCCCAAGAGTCTGAATATCTTCCACTGGGTGTCATGATCGTAGATTCTCATGGTGCCACCACCTGCTTCGTAGCCGTTGATGACAATGTCATATGCATAAGCGAGCACCTTTTCTGGATCGGTGTCCAAATATGGAAGATCCTCATCGCGTGGGCGTGTGAATGGGTGATGCTCGGCGGAATAGTTTCCGGTTTCTTCGACGTATTCGAACATCGGGAAGTTGATGACCCAAAGCAAATCATAGGTGTTCGGCTTAACAAGGCCCATTTCCTTGGAGAATTTAGTTCTAATCGCACCAAGTCCGAAATCGATCCATCTTCTGTTGTTCAATCCTGCAAATAAGACAAGATCGTCTTCTTTTAAGTCCAAAGCTTTGAACAATTCGGCCTTGACCTCATCGTTTAGGAATTTAGTGAATGAGCCGGCGAGGACTCCGTTTTCGACCTTGAGGTTAAGCAAAGGCTTAATGTGGAATTTATTTGCTTCAAGCTGAAGTTCATCCATCTTCTTCCTAGAGGTTTCTTTACCTTTTCCCGGGATAACCAAACACTTAATGTATTTAACCTGTTTGAATTGCTCGAAATCGCCTTTTTTCATGATGTCGGTTATATCGTGAAGCTCAAGTCCGTAACGAGTGTCAGGTTTATCAGAGCCGAAGCGATCCATCGCTTCCCAGAAATCCATTCTTCTAAGAGGTAATTTTATGTCGTAATTGACGATTTCTTTGAAATATCTCTGGAGCATTCCTTCGGCAAGGGAGAGAACGTCATCCTGGTTCATGAAGGACGTCTCAACGTCAATCTGTGTGAATTCTGGCTGACGGTCGGCGCGTAAATCCTCATCTCTGAAGCATTTTGCGATTTGATAATATCTTTCAATTCCGCCTATCATCAAAAGCTGTTTGAAGAGCTGAGGGGATTGCGGAAGGGCATAAAATGAACCGTGATGCAGTCTTGAAGGGACGAGATAGTCTCTAGCGCCTTCTGGTGTTGCTAAGTTCAAAATCGGAGTCTCCACCTCGAGGAATCTGTTCTCGTCGAGGTATTCGTGGGTGATTTTCACGATTTTGGCTCTTGTTCTTAAATTGTTGAGCATGCAAGGACGTCTGAGATCGAGGTATCTGTACTGGAGTCTTGTATCCTCAAGAGCGTCGGTCTTGTCAGCGATGATGAATGGGGTTGTCTCTGATTTGTTGATGACCTCTAAGGTATCCACGATTACCTCAACATCTCCGGTTGGGATTTTGTTGTTCGGCACGTCTTTCTTATGAACGGTTCCTGTGATGTGGATGACATATTCGCTTCTTACGTCCGGAACTTTTGAAGAATCTAAAATCGTCAATTGGACGATGCCGGTGTTGTCTCTTAAGTCAATGAATTCGATGGCACCGAGATTTCTTCTTGTTGAAACCCAGCCTACCAATTCGACTTTTTCTCCGACATTCTCAAGTCGAAGTTCCCCGTTGTATTTGTTTCTTAACATGGTAATTCTCCTAGTTAGTTGTCTTTTTTGCAGCAGCAACAGCAGCCTTGGTTGCCTTCTTCTTTTTGACATTCGCCATCGCATTCGCAATCATCGCCGCAGCAACATTCCGAACCGAAGTCGCTATTTTCGTCAAATAGTTTATCCAATTCATCTTCGAGATTTTCTAGCGAGACCTCGAATTGTTCTTGCGTTGCTAAATTCTTGACGTTGACCACTCCTCTATCGAGTTCATCTTGTCCAACAAGGACGGCGAATTTGGCTTTTCTTTTGACGGCTTTTTTGAACATCGACCCGATTTTGCCGTTTGTGAGCGGAGTCTCTGCGGAATATCCGAGTGAACGGAGGCTCATCGTCATATTGAACGTTTCTTCTAACATATCTGCGCCAATTGGCATGACGTAGAAATCAATCTCATCCTTAATCTCATCAAGGAGGTGATTATCGTTCATTACCGAGACCACTCTTTCCATGCCCATTGCAAAACCGACTCCTGGAAGGTCTGGCCCGCCTAAGGCTTTGACGAGTCCGCCGTAGTGGCCTCCGCCACCCAAAGCGCCATAATCTTTGCCCTCCTCGCTTATCGCGTGGATTTCAAAGACGACTTCTGAATAATAATCGAGTCCTCTCACGAGACCGTCGTCGATTTCGTATTCGATTCCGAAGTCGTTGATAATCGACAATGTCTCATAGAATCTTTTCTCGGAAGCCTCGGATAGATAATCTTTCATTTTTGGGGCGTCTTTTGCAATCTCCTGATCTCCAGGAACCTTGCAATCAAGGATTCTTAGAGGGTTGAGTTTTAGTCTCTCTTTGCAGTCCTCGCACATGTTGTCGATGCGTTCTCCGAAATATTCAACAAGCGCTTTTCTATAAGCGTTTCTCGATTCCTCATCCCCAATTGAATTGATTTTCAAATTAACAGTTTTGAAACCGAGGTTATGCATCATGTGGACGGCCATAATAATGACCTCCGCATCTGCCTGGGCGCTATCAAGGCCAATCTCTTCGACTCCAAACTGGTGGAATTGACGATATCTCCCGAGTTGAGGTCTTTCATAGCGGAACGCTGGTCCATGATAGAAGACTTTGATTGGGAGATCCTCTGTTGCGTAATATTTATTGGAAACGATGCTCCTTACGATTCCGGCGGTGAATTCTGGTCTCATTGTGACCGAACGGTTGCCTTTATCGAGGAAGGTATACATTTCTTTTCTGACGACATCAGAAGATTCTCCGGTGCCGCGAGCGAACACTTCGGTATGCTCTAAGACCGGTGTCTCAAGGCCTTTAAAGCCATAGAGCTCCGCTGTGGATTTGAGAACATAAGATACATAACTATGCTGTTTTTCTTCGCCCCCAAATATGTCATGTGTTCCTTTTACTGGTGCGTAATCCATAAATTCCTCCTGATTAATGCGTTATTCTTTGCACTTCGTAGACGCCTTTGACGCCTTTTAGCGCGGATGATACATCTTCGAGCGTTCTTGCATCCGAGATGTATATTGAAAGCGTTATTACTACGGTTTTGGTGTTCTGTATGGTCTTTGCTCTTAAGTCTCGGCAGTTAACGTTCTTGGAAGAGAGCATGCCGAGCACATCGGCTAGCAATCCGACGTGGTCATCCGCGGTGATTGATAAATCAGCTGGATAGACGGCCACTCCAAGATTCTCCTTCCAGAAGACTTCGATGAGCCTATTGCCGGCCCCGACGCAGTTTGGGCAGTTTTTTCTATGGACCGCTAAACCTTTGCCTTTGGTGATGTATCCGATGATTTCATCGCCTGGGATTGGTCGACAACATTTAGCTAGGGTCATAGCAACTTTTGTTGCCCCATTTATGTAGACTGGATATTTGTCCTCATTTTTGATCGTTCCTTTTTTCAACTTAAGGGTCGATTTGCGGACTCTTATCCCTAAATAATCGATTACTAGATTGACTGCGGTTGTCTTATTGCCAATAGAAGCGTAGAATTCATCGATATCTTTTGCTCGGAAATGTTCAAAAAGGTTTTGGTTATTTTCAACAATTTGAGACATCTCGCCTTCGCCTTTTCCTTGAGATTTGAAGCCATCTAGCAGCATTTCTTTACCGCGAACGATGTTGTCTGCCTTCATCAATTCGGCCTGTTTTTTGGCGATTGCTCGCTTGATGTGGCCGATTGCTTGGCTGGTTTTGGCGATTTCTAGCCACGAGTCGTTAGGGCCTGAGGCGGTCTTGGATGTCTTGATTTCGCAGACATCCCCTGTTTTTAAGACGGTGTTCAACGGAACGAACACTCCGTTGACCTTAGCCCCTACTGCCGAATCACCGACCTTGCTATGGACTTTGTATGCAAAATCCAATGTTGTTGCTCCTGTTGGGAGGTCAATCACTTTTCCTAAAGGTGTGAAAACGTAAACATTTGCGTTAAAGACATCCTTTGATAGCGATGACATGTAAGCCTTTGCGTCTTCTGTGTTCTCATCTTGAGAAGACATGGAGACGAAATCTCGGAACCAAACCAAAGAGTTTTCGATGTCTTTCTGTTCTTCCTTGGCGTTGTAGTTGCTGCCCTCTTTGTATTTCCAGTGAGCGGCGATGCCAGATTCTGCGACCTCATCCATCTTTTCGGTTCTGATCTGAACCTCATAGACGTTACCGTCACCTGACATGATTGAGGTGTGCAGGGATTGGTACATGTTTGGTTTTGGCATTGCTATATAATCTTTGAATCTACCAGGCAACGGTTTATAGGTTGCGTGGACTAGACCCAAGATTTCGTAGCAATTAAGTTCGGTGTCGGTGATTACCCTAATCGCCAAGACGTCGTATAAATCTTCGAATTCATAGGCTTTGAGATACATCTTGCGGTAAATCGAATAGATGGATTTGACGCGAGATTCCATTCTGAATGGTATTTTGTGTTCATATAGAATATCGGCGATTCTTTTCTTCAAAGAGTTTAATGACTCGGTTCTATTCGCAGCGCTTTCGTTGAGCAACTTAAGAATGTTATTGTAGGCATTTGGGTTGGTGTATTTTAAGCAAAGGTCTTCCATCTCGCTTTGGATTTTGTATAGACCAAGTCTATGGGCGATAGGCGTGAAGACATCAAGCGTTTCCTGCGATAAGGCTATCTGCCTATCCGGTTTTAGGGCATCGAGTGTTCTAAGGTTATGCAAACGGTCCGCCAGCTTGACAAGGATGACGCGAACGTCTTTTGACATGCCGAGGAATATCTTCTTGTGGTCTTCGGCCTCAAAATCGACGTCGGTGCGATGTGATAATTTCATCCTTTGGATCTTGGTTAAGGCATCAACTATCAAGGCGACATCCTCGCCGAACATCTCTTTTATCTCGTCGATTGTGACGTCGGTATCTTCTACAACGTCATGGAGCAAAGCGGAGGCAATTGTGGCAGGCCCGGTTCCCAAACCTACGCAGATATACGCGACCTCAATTGGATGAACGATATATGGTTCACCAGATTTTCTAAGCACTCCTGCGTGTTTAATATTAGCAAGGTCGTAAGCCTTCTGTATAAGATCTCTATCTTTCTCGTCTTTGATATACGTAAAATACAGCGTTTTGAGATCGTCAAACGTGTGCATTGGATACCCGCCATTAGGCAGGATTACTTTTTTGGTTACTTCTTCATTGCCCATATTCTCGTATATTATGTGCAAATACGCGCACGTAAGCAACAAAAAGAAGGGATAAATCCCTTCATCTGTAAGCGTTTTCCCTTAGAGCTTTTCAGCGTAAAGAGAAAGGGTTTTCTTTCCTCTGAATTCGTCAACTGAAAACGTTATTTGGAGATTGGCGATAGCGTTATCCGGAAAGGTATTTTCTCCGATTGAGAAAGAGAATAATTTGGTGTCCTTAGCGACGAAACAAGAGAGGAATCTGCCATCTTTCGTGTATGTGAAATTACTTGTGTTCATGTTTCTAAGCAAGAATTTAGGTTCAGGCCAATCTTGACCAAATGGTCCAAAAGACTCGATTAATGCGTAGGTTTTCATATTGCAGTCCGCTAAAGAAATCTCTATTAATCCATCGTTTTTCTTCTCTAGTTTGTGTTTGATGGCGAAGAATGAGAACTCTTTTTTGAATTTTTCAAAATCCTCTTCCTTGATTGTGACCCCTCCGGCAAAGCTGTGCCCGCCGTAGGCAACTATGTCAACCTTAATGTGATTTAAACACTCGATTACATCAAAACCTGATTTGGAACGGATTGATCCAACCAAAAGCCCTGGTTTTGCATCGGCAGGAGAAAAGACAACGCTTGGCAAGGCGTGGGCTTGGAGAAGCTTATTGGCTATAAGACCGTTTAACCCCTCTGGGATATCAGCCTTTACCACTATGGCTGGAGAACCTTCTTCTACAACGAAAGATTCGGCGGCAGCTTTAGTCTCTTCCTTGCGGTGTTCGTTTATATTGTCTAAGAAATTGGCTATTGCCTCTTTCTTAGTAATGTCATTCTCAGCGAAATAAGCGATCAGTCTGTTGATTGACTTGGGCTCTTTTTCCATTCGTCCGATGGCGTTTATTTTGGGGATAATTTCTAACTGCAGCACTTTGGTGTCCACAACCGATTTCTTTGTTAGGGCGTAAATCTCAGGATATTTGACGTTAGCAAGATGTTCATTTAGCAAACGCACTGCCACTCTGTTATACCCCTTTAAAGGCATCATATCTGAGATTGTTGAGATTGCTCCAAGCGTGAATAAATAGTCGTCTTTTTTGTTCAGTAGCGGAATCGAAAACAGAAAAGACAAAAAACCGGCACTTATCGCATATTCACCATAATCCAAAAGGGTTGGATGAATGATGATGTCCGCCTTTGGAAGCTCTTTTTCTATTGTGTGGTGGTCTAAAACAATGACATAAAGTCCCAGTTCCTTGGCCCTATTAATGGCATCAAATGCACTGATGCCATTATCGCATGTGAAGATGATTTTGTATCCGCTCAAGGCGATTTTCTCCACGTTTGCAACATTTAAGCCATATCCATCTTTGTATCTTGATGGGAGATAGCCATTTGCGATGTTTCCGAACTCTCTAAGGGCTCTTACGAGGATTGATGTAGACATAACCCCATCCGTGTCGTAGTCTCCGTAAACGAGTATTTTCTCTTTATTTTGTTTGGCTTGAGCTAAGCGATTGATTGCATCTTTTACCGATTTAGCCTCATCGATTCGAGGTATGGATTCAAAAGAGGGCGCCATTTTAAGACGCCCATATTCCTCGATGTCGAGATTATAGAATTTTAATAGTTCCTCTAATATAGCCATTAGTCATTGATTCCGATAATGATAGCCTCTTCTGGCTCACCACCGTGTCTTCTGCCGATATTTTCTTTCTTCTTTGTGTCTTTCTTGGCTCTCTTGAATGAATTCTTGAGGATTTCGAACCATTTAGCAAAGAGTTCGGTCATCGGAACGAGAATCGTGATTGATAACGCTGTTAAGACAATCAATCCAATGGCCATTCCTAAGAAGGCTGATGAGAAGGTCGATGGAGCGATTCCATAATAAAGTATGGAGATGAAACAGACCATAAGAGCCACGACCAAGAGGTCAGCTGATGACTGTTTTGATGCTTCTTTTAAGCAAGCGTTTTTGAATTCGCGAGTTGATTTATCTCTCTCATGAGATTCCGCTGAAATTTCTTTCTCTTTATTAAAGATAAATAAGGATAAGACATAGGCAAGCATCGTGGTCGTTATAACGCCGATTGAAGCTACAGGCGTGACTGCAATTCTTGTAAGAGCGAAGAAGCCGGCAACCGTAACGCCAGAGACTCCTGCAACGATTGTTGAGGAAACGGCTCTTGACGGTTTGAATCTTAATGCGAAATAGACCAGCAATGCGGCAAGAGAAACGCCTGTTGCAATATAGACGGTTCCAAGGGTTGGTGTGCCTTCGCTTGCGATGACATTCTGCGCCTGGATGTAGATCTTGTCTGTGTTATAGATGGCATCTACTGCTTGTTTTAAAGCGTCCTGTAATGAATATTTGTTTGTGTCGCCATCAACATCAACCGTGAAGATTTGCTCAGCCGTAGCATCGGTTGAGAAGTACTGATTGAGTGAGACATTGAAATAATAGACGTCGTATGTGACTTCGTCATTTGTCATATGGATGGAGCTTTGTTCAAGAACGATGTCATCGACATATACACTGAGTTTTTCATCGCCGTTTTTGATATGGTCGAATAAATCGTCTTTCAGTTGCTGTTTTGTTGCTAAGAGCAATGTGGTGTTTGTACCATTTTCAACGCGGTATTCAACTGAAATAGCGGTTGTGTCAGCATATGCATTTGCGTAGTTATAAGCGTTGCCCTTAATTGCGGAGAATATTGAAATTCCAGCAATGGAGGCGACTGCTAATACACCAGCAACGATGGCCATAGGTTTCTTAGCTTTGCTGTAATCTTTCTCGTAAAGCGGTCCGAAGAATGTTTGTTTTTCGCCATTTGCGAGATTTGGTATTTTTGCTGTAGTGACACCATAGAATGATGAAATCTTGCTTTCCGTGTTTTTGTCGTTGGCAAGTAACCAGGTCTCGATTCTCAATAAGATCAAGTTTGCGACCATTCCGAAGAATCCACCCAAAACAAGCATCAAGCCCATTTTGGAGAATGCGCCTGGAACTAAACCATAGACACAAAGTCCTGTGAAGATGGAGACGAGCCCTACATCGATTGTTGGCCATAATGTCTTTTTGATTGCCTCGCTATAGGCCTTCTTGATGGTGCGTCCTTTGTATAATTCCTCTTTCATTTTGGCCGAGAAATATATTCCGCCAAATGCAGAGGCAACCACCGCCAACACGATACCGACTAAAGCGCCGATGCCGAATTGTGCTGAGAAATATCCAAAGAGCAAGAGCGTGCCGATGATTGTGAATGATGCGTTAGCTAAGATTGCGAGCGTGTTCATTCTGTAGAAAACACCGATTAAGATGATTCCTGCGACAAGCGAAACGAGTGTTGCGATCATCGTTAGGTTGAAGGCTGGGTTTATGTGCCAAGCTCCAGCCTCCGATAAATTTTCAACCGAAGCCGTGATTGTGTGGCTATAAGCGTAAGCGACTTCGCATCCTGTGCCGATTTCAGCGTAATCTTTCGCGTTCAAGAGCGATTTGTAGTAGAGTGCTGCTAAATATGCGGCTCCGGCTTTTGATTCATCGAATTTATCGTCTTGAATAGCGGTTGAATTAGGGATGATTTGGAATCTCTTATAATCAAGGTCGTCGTCATCGTCGTCGTACCAAGCCTGAGCTGGTGCTTCGCCGAAGACCAAACGTCTGGACATGTTGATATCGTAATCCTCTTCGCTAGTTGAGGTTGCTGCGACGAATGTGTCGGTTTCCTGCCTATGTGACCAGAGAACGACATAGCAGTTCTTTGCTTCAGTCTCTGATTCTTCGTCTGCTTCCTGAGTATTCTCTTTGCAGTAATTGATTAATTCAGCCATCTTGCCGTTTTCACCCGGCTCGTTGACCTCGATTGTGACAACTGGAACGTTATTTACATAACGAATATCTGCCTCATGGCCATCAAACATGGTGTCGTAAGAGTCATCGCGTGGAGCGTTTTCCTCCGTTTCAACATCACCACATCCAACACCCACCGAGATATGTCCACCGCTAAATGGCAAGTAATTTGATAAGTAATTGTATTCCGTGTCATCATCAGCCTGACCTCTGACTGAAACGATAAGTGTATCTGTGCCTTGTTTTGTGACTGTGGCATTCGCGCCCCAGTTCTCAAGTCTATATTCGAATTCTTCTGCAACTGCATCGATTAAGTCCGTGCCTGAACCGGTGTCGTTATTTCCATAATAAGCATCTGGAGAGACGCCTGTTATTTTGTTGTCTGTTGCATCGTCTTTAAGTATTTTAAAGTAAAGATCTCTACCCGATCCGTAAGTAACATCTGTATCAAGGTCTGTGATACATGAGCCGACTGTTACGGCTCCTCCTACGATAAGGGCAGCGGTCAATAAGATGTAAGCTAGTCTTCTACGCATAATATCAGCCTCCGCGAATTGTCCTGCACTAAAAAAGGCGTGCTGGCAAGCGTCAATGATTTTAACGCATACGAACACGCCTATACAAGAACGATTTTAAGAAATCTCTAAAAGAGAGTGTCTTGATATGGCTTTTTTAAATGAGCATAGGCCTTGGGGGTGGCCATTCTCCCTCTAGGCGTTCTGTCTATCAAACCGATCATGATAAGATATGGTTCATAAACATCTTCTAAGTTGGTTATTTCCTCACCTATTGCCGATGCGATTGATTCCAGTCCGACCGGTCCACCACGGAATCTTTCGATGATTGTTGTAAGATAACGAATATCGACATCGTCCAATCCTAAATCGTCAATCTTAAGAGCCTTTAAGGCGTGGGCAGCAAGTTCGACATCGATTTTATCTAGCCCTTCGAATGAGGCAAAGTCCCTAACGCGTTTAAACAAACGGTTGGCGATACGTGGCGTTCCACGGCTTCTCTTAGCCAATAGCTCAATTGCCCCTTTTGTTATAGGCATATTCATAACTCGAGAGGTTCTTTCGATGATTCCTGCAATTTCCTCCTGAGTATAGAAGTTTATTTTCTCGGAAATGCCAAATCTTGCTCTCAATGGCGAGGAGAGGTCGCCCGCTCTAGTCGTCGCCCCGACCAAAGTGAAAGGAGGCAATGGCAATGAGATGGATTTTACGTTGCCATCGCGATTCATCATGATGGTTAATTTATAGTCCTCCATTGCTCCGTATAGAACTTCTTCGACTGGTCTAGGAAGTCTATGAATTTCGTCAATGAAAAGGATATCCCCAGGCTCGATTTCGCTAAGTATCGCAGCCAAATCGCCGGCTTTCTCGATAGAGGGGCCGTTGACAACTTTGATTTTCCCGCCCATTTCGTTAGCAATTACGTAGGCTAAAGTCGTTTTGCCTAAACCCGGAGGTCCGTACAAAAGGACATGGTCAAGCGATTCTTCTCTGTTTTTTGCTGCGCCTATGAAGATGCGAAGATTTCTTTTGAGTTCGCTTTGCCCAACGTAATCTTTAAGGGTTTGTGGGCGAAGAGTCAAATCCTCTTGAACATCTTCTTCTTCTTTTTTGGCATCTACCAAACGTGACATTCTTTATCCCTTTCTGAGAGCTTTTAAGGCGGCTCTTAAGATATCTTGATCGCTCATTCCGGTGGCATCGATTCTCGCGAGCACATCGTCGATATCCTTTACCTTGAATCCTAGTTGTTTGAGTGCGCCTCTTACATCGGCGAATCTCTCGTCCGCCTTGTTCTTTTTGGTATTGGCTTCGGTTAATTTGCCCTTCAAATCCAAAATGATTTGGCTGGCCGCTTTGGGCCCGATGCCAGGTAATTTCTTTAGAAACGAAACATTGCTGCCGGCCACTGCGGCGAATAATTCCTCTGGAGTTGTTGCTCCAAGAGCGCCTAAAGCGGTCTTTGGCCCGATTCCTTTAACGCCTGTTAGAGATAGAAATGCGTCTTTTTCTTCCTTGGTTTTGAAACCGACTAAATAATGGTCGTTTTCACCATAGACTTCGTAACTATAGACCGTAGTTTCTTCGCCTATTGCAAAAGATTCTGGTTTAGAAACAAATAATTCGTATGCCACATCATTTACGTCAATCGCAATGGACGTTTCGCCGACATAGGCAATTTTTCCTCTGAAATAATAGTACATAATTATCTAGCCTAGGAAGAAGACGAGCAACAAGACTATTGATAGAATAGCGCTGCCGGATAAGGACAGTGCCGCTATTACGAATGCCTTGTTCTTCTCGTTCATTAAAAGGCTCCTCCTTTAGTTGAAATATTCAAATGCAAAGTCATCGATATAGACGGTATCGCCATTTTTGGCTCCCGCCTTCTCGAGTTCTTCCTCGATGCCGAGGTTATCTAGATATTTGACGAGTCTAGAAATGCCCGCATCGGTCGAGACGTTGATGAGGCGATAAGTCTTAATGACTGAATCCCCAACGATTCTCCATTCTCTTGGTCCTTCAGATACGATTTCAAATTCGTGACTGTGACGCGTTCCATCAAGATGTGCGTCATAGACTTTGATTCCGGAATCCTCCGTTTGACCTTTGAGTGGGAAGTCTGGCGTCTCGTCTATTAAGCGTTTGGCCTTTTCGAGTAACTCTTTGACGCCGGCGTGAGTAAGAGATGATAATGGAAGGGATTTGAATCCGATTTTTTTGTCGAACTCATCTTTTCTTTCCTCCGCTCCTTCCTCGTCCATCTTTGTTGCCACAACAATCTGCGGTCTTTGGTCGAGATTGGCCCCATATCCTTTAAGTTCTTCGTTGATGATTTTGTAATCTTCGTATGCATCTCTTTCGCCGGACATTGAGACAAAATGTATCAAGACGCGGCATCTTTCAATGTGGCGTAAGAATTCAAGGCCTAATCCCTTGCCTTCGTGAGCCCCCTCAATCAATCCTGGCATATCGGCTAGGACGAAAGAGCGTCCGTCCCCTAAATCGACAACTCCCAAATTCGGGACTTTGGTTGTGAACCAATAATCCGCGGCTTGAACGTTTGCTCTAGTAACCACGTTTAAGAACGTTGATTTGCCAACAGATGGAAATCCGATGATTCCGGCATCTGCGATCGATTTAAGCTCCAAAATAAGCTTTTTGACTTCGCCTGGATGTCCGTTTTCAGCGATTCTTGGTACACGGTTTCTTGAGGATTTGAAGCAAGCGTTGCCTCTACCTCCTCGTCCGCCTTTAGCGACCATGACCACATCTCCTTCTTTCTTGAGGTCGGCGATTAATCTGTGGTCTTCTTGTAGATACGCAACCGTTCCAACAGGGACTTCTATATAGATGTCTTTTGCGTTGCGCCCATACATGTTTTTCTTATGCCCGACTTCTCCGTCTTCTGCAATCGCGCAGTAGGAATGACGGTAACGGAAGAGATTGTTGATGTTGTGGCAGGCAATCAAATAAACGGAGCCTCCACGACCGCCGTTTCCGCCATCAGGGCCTCCGAATTCCGAGACTTTATCGTGCAAAAAAGAGATGTGGCCATCTCCGCCTTTGCCGCTTCTCACTTCGATTGTAACATGATCAATTAATGGCATATGGCTAGCTCCTTTCTCTCTTCTTCATTCAGCTTGTAATTCTTCTTATTCTTTTTTATTTTAATCATTTCTTTAAAGAAACCTATGCTTGTCTTAGTGGCGTTTTTGATTGTTGAGTCCTCATCATCCCTCCAAAAACAAGGGACTTCCCTCACTGTAAAATGATTTATTTTCAGGAAATACAGATATTCCACATCAAAGGCGAAACCATCGATAATTTGTTTCTTGGCCATCACCTTGGCGATGTCAGTCTTGAAGAGTTTGAATCCGCATTGGGTGTCGTGAACCCCTAAATGGAACATTCCTTTAATGAGTATGCGAGAACCCCAAGAAACAAATCTTCTTTTAACAGTCTGCTTTACCGCGATTGTTGCGCCTTTTATGCGTCTAGAAGCGATCTGACAATCGTATTTATCGATGTCTTCTAGCATTTTCTCCGTTATTTTTATGTCGGTTGCTAAATCCGAATCCATAAACAGGCAGTAATCGCCATTTGAAGCAAGTATTCCTTTTTGGACATTGTGGCCTTTTCCAGGATGGTTTTCGTATGGCAGTAGAAATACGTTATCCGGCATGGTTTTCATCTCGTTTTCGGCAATTTTTTGATTTTCCTCATCGCTTGCATCGATTACGATGATAAATTCAAAAGGAATGCCTAACGCACCGTAATATGGGAGAGCTTTTTCTTTGATGTTTCTAAAAAGCTTTTCCGATTGATTTTTAACGGGGAATATAACGGATAATTTCATATATTAATCTTAGTAGAGTTTAAACTCTAAAACAACTAATCCTCATCGTCTAGCGAAAGAACCGACATAAACGCTTCTTGCGGCACTTCAACCGAGCCGATGGCTTTCATTCTCTTCTTGCCTTCTTTTTGCTTTTCGAGAAGTTTCTTCTTTCGTGAGATGTCTCCGCCATAGCACTTCGCCAGAACGTCTTTTCTCATCGAACGAATGTCGGCACGGGCTATTACCTTGCCGCCGATGCAAGCCTGCACAGGGACTTCAAACTGTTGCTTAGGAATGATTTCTTTAAGCTTTTGAACTATTCCGATGCCTCTTTTATAGGCGTCCGGTCTATAGACGATTATCGATAAGGCATCGATGATTTCGCCGTTTAGCATGATATCCATCTTGGAGAGTTCTGATTGCCTATATTCGCCAATTTCATAATCGAGAGATGCATAGCCTTTCGTGGCGGATTTCAATTTATCAAAGAAGTTGAAGATGATTTCGGATAATGGGATGTAATATTTGACAATGACTCTAGTATCGTCGAAATATTCGAGGTCTATATAGATTCCCCTTCTATCTTGGCAAAGTTGCATGATCGGTCCGACAAAATCTTTTGGAGTCATTATATTCGCCTTAACGTATGGCTCTTTTATGCTTTTGATTCTTTGTACATCGGGCATATCGGCAGGGTTGTCGATCATGACTGTTGTGCCATCGGTCAAATCGATTTGATATTTGACGGATGGGGCGGTAAGAATGAGATTCAAATTGTATTCTCTCTCGAGTCTTTCTTGAATGACATCCATATGGAGAAGACCCAAGAATCCGCAGCGGAAACCGAAGCCCAAGGCTTTGGATGACTCTGGTTCAAACGTTAATGAGGCGTCGTTTAAGCAAAGTTTGCCTAAAGCGTCTTTCAAATCTTGATATTTTTGAGAGTCGACCGGATAAAGTCCACAGTAAACCATCGGATTGATTTTTCTATAACCCGGCAATGGTTTAGGGGCTGGATTGTCGGCAAGAGTTATCGTTTCGCCAGGGAAGACATCTTTTATGTCTTTGATTGTAGCCGTTAAATAACCGACTTCACCGGAATCTAGCTCGGTTGTTGGAACCTCTTTAGGGTTTCTGATTCCAACTTCCGTTACGGTATAAACCTTGTTTGCGGCCATAAGGAGAATCTTGTCTCCAGGCTTCACTGTTCCGTTCTTGACTCTAATCAAGACGACAACTCCGCGATATGAATCGTAGTAGCTATCGAAAATTAACGCCTCGAGTGGTTTGTCGTCAACTCCAGATGGCGGCGGAATAAGCTCCACCACTTTTTCTAGCATATCTTGGATTCCAACACCGGTTTTGGCGGACACCAAAGAACAATCGCTTGTGGACAAACCGATTCTGGTCTCAATTTCTTTCTTGCACATATCGATTTGCGCGGATGGCAAATCAATCTTATTGATGACAGGGATCACCATGAGGTCGTTATCTATTGCAAGGTAAACGTTGGCAAGGGTTTGCGCTTCTACGCCTTGAGTCGCATCCACGACCAATAATGCCCCTTCGCATGCAGCCAAAGAACGGGACACTTCATAAGAGAAGTCGACATGCCCTGGGGTATCGATGAGGTTAAAGATATATTTTTCACCGTTTTTTGCTGTGTAAGATACGGTGACTGCATTCAATTTAATTGTGATGCCACGTTCCCTTTCAAGGTCCATATTGTCGAGAATCTGTTCCTTCATTTCGCGTTTTTCAACGGTGCCTGTGGATTCAAGAATTCTGTCGCAAAGAGTGGATTTTCCGTGGTCGATATGAGCGATGACGCTAAAGTTTCTGATGTGTTGTTTGTCAAATGGCATAAGTTTTTCCCGCGCCATTATACATTAAACTCACTTTTTCTTATAGAAATTATGTATATTTTCTTTCACATCCTCAACAGATGTCACCAAATTATAGCCCTTCCAGGTTCTAGCAAAGAGTTCGCGATATTCGCTTTTCATGTATCGATCGTCAATCAATAGGGCGGCCCCGCGGTCGTATTCCGAACGGATTAAACGTCCGACCGCCTGCATTACCTTATTGACGCCCGGATTCATGTAGGAATATTCAAAACCATTCCCGTTTTTCTTTTCGTAGAATTCGCGGATTAGTTCTTTTTCAAAACAAATTTGAGCAAGACCTATTCCCACAACCGCGACGCCGATCAATCTATCATCGACCAAATCTATTCCTTCCGAGAATGAGCCGCCGATTATGAGTAATCCGATTGAGGTGTTTTCCGGATTTGGAAGGAATCTTGAGAGGAACAAGGTTTTCTCGTCATCGTTCATATCTCTTTCTTGCTCATAGACATCCGCGTCTCCGAAATTAAGATATGGTTTGATGTTTTCGAGATATTCATAGGATGGGAAATAGATAAAATAGTTTCCCGTTTTCGCCGAAACGAATTCTTTAAGGTAGTTGGCCACTTCTTGATATGTTTTGTCCCTGTCCTTGTAACGTGTAGAGACCATTGGGGCTATCATCAAATCAAAATTCTCTTCAGGGAATGGCGACGGCAAGATTAGGTATGGGAAGGATTTGTCGCCCAATAACGCATCCATGTAATAAGAAATAGGTTGAAGCGTTGCTGAAAAGATGACCGCGCCTTTAACTTTCATCAGACAATCTCTTAGCATTGGACTTGGATCCTCGCAATAAAGTTCTAGTGAATAATTGTTTCCGTTCCGTCTTGCGTAAAGCGATGTATTTTCCGGGAAATTTTCGTCAATGAAAGAGAATCTATGACATCTTCTTCCGAGTTCGGAATAAGCCTCGCCAAGACTTGGATGTGGCTCTTTAAGGGTGGCAATGTGGGCCCTTTGGATTGATTCCAAAGCTTTGTTTACCGGTTTCGGGATTGAGGTTAATCTAGTTGAATCCCCTGGTTTTAGATCTTCAAATTCCAATGCGGTTCTTAATTTATTCAATGCGTTCTTTATTTTTTGAACTTTGGTCTTCTTGAGGCTTTTTTTGACATCATCTATCAAGTCCGTATTGATGTATTCAGAATATGCTGACCGACCCCTTTCAACTAGATTGTGCGCCTCATCGATTAGAATAAGGTAATTGGATGAATCTACCGTTATGTCGAAATATCTTTGCAAGTAAACGATTGGATCGAAGAAATAGTTGTAATCCATGATGATGACATCGGCCCACAAAGAAAGGTCTAACTGAAGCTCAAAAGGACACATTTGATTGATTTCTGATATTTGTCTGACATAGTCAGTTGAGAATCTTTTGTTCTCTTCCAAGGCTTCTTTAGTGACTTTGCGCAGTTTTGAATAATAGCCTTTCGCTAAAGGGCATTCGTCAGGATTGCATGAGGAACCTGGATATGGGCAAATCTTATCTTTTGCCATGATTAGCGAATCGCGTCCTTTAAAACCAACATCGTGCAGTTTTGTCATGGCATCAAAAGCCGATAGGCGACCGGATGCCTTCGCGGTTAGGTAGAACACTTTCTCGTTTTTGGTTGAGGCGAAGGCTAAGACGGATGGATATAAGGTCGACATGGTTTTTCCGATACCGGTAGGAGCTTCACAGAAAAAGACTCCACCGTTCTTAGCTACCCCGTATGCATACTTGGCCATCTCCCTTTGCCCAGGTCGAAAATCTTTGTACGGGAATTTTAAATTTTTGGCGGATTTATTTCTTTCCTCTATGTGTTCGAGTTGCATTTTTTGAAAAGATATATATTCGTCAATCAAAGCGAGGATATCGTGAAGTAGTTCATCCACTGTATACGTGAATTCTTTCCTCATTTTCGAGTCATCAATCTGGCTGATATATGTAAGCCTGACTATGGCTTTTTCGAATTTGTTTTTATGGCAGTACATCAAGGCGTAACATTTGGCCTGAGCTAAATGCCACTCCTTCTGCTCGTTGAAAAAATGCTCCAATGGGGCGACTGTTGATTTGATTTCATCCACAATCGGACATTCTTTTCCAATAATGATTCCATCGGCCCTACCTTCTAGAGTAACGATATAGTCATCAACCGGAAAAGTTTCCTTCAAATAAACTTCAGATAAATATTCATTCCCCTGTTTACGTTGAAAAGCGGCGTGGAGTTTCGTTCCCATTGCCATTGTGTCGGAATTGTAGATTCTATTGTCTATATCGCCTTCACGCAGTAAGAAATCAACTAGCTGGTGAACCGATAGGGTTATTTCCTTTTGGCCTCCCATGTCATTTATTCAAAATGTGCTCCTTCACTTAAGCGTGCACCATTTTTGAATGATGTGCCATCCATTTTCTTTTTTCCTTCGTATTGAACCGAGTCGAGCGAAACTATCCCATCTTCAAGCTGAACTAAGAGGAGTTTCTTATTCGGGACTATCTCTCCTACGTTTTTTATTTTCTCACCGCTGAACTTATGAGCGCTATAAATCTTAAGTTTCTTGTTATCCAATAGGACATATGCCCCTGGTGTAAAAGACATTCCGCGGATTAAATTGACGAAATTTGAACAATTTATTTTTAAAGGAAGTTTTTCATCTTCAGGAAGGATTTTTTGGGCATATGTGACTTCGGATTCAACTTGTGGAACGCCCTGTAATTCTCCGTTGGCGTATTTGAGCAAATCGATTTTAATCATTTCTGAGGCCGCAACGCCTAATTTCTCATTGAGCGTTGTGTAGTTGTCCGTCTCATCGATAGGTGTTATGACTTTGTCATACATATCGCCTGCATCCATCTCATGAACCATTTCCATGAGGGTGATGCCTGTCTCGCTCTTCCCTTCCATAATTGATCTTTGGATAGGTGCGGCCCCTCTATATTCTGGTAGTAGCGAACCATGTAGGTTTATCGCTCCAACATTTGCCAAATTTAAGAATTCGTCAGGCAGGAGTTGGCCATAGGCCATACATACGATGACATCTATGTTCATCGTTTTGGCGAAATCGAAGTTTTTTTTAATTCTATGAGGCTGGAATACTTGTATCCCATAAGAAAGTGCTACTTTCTTGCACTCAGGCATTTCTAGTGTGTGATTACGGCCTGTTTCCTTATCCTCTTGTGTTACAACGCCCAAAACATTGTAGCCCTCATTGATGATAGCTTTTAACGATTTGGCGGCTATTTCTGGGGTGCCTAAGAAGAGCACCTTAACTTCTTTTGGACTGGCGTATTTCATAAACATCCCTCCTTGCTTTAGCAATTATACTCTACTTATTGATATTGGCAAAATATGTAGCGAATTTTTAGAATGACGCATTTTTTAGTGGCAAACCCTTTCCTTTGGTGTAGTATTACCACGTTCGCGAAATGGAGAACCGCTATGGCAAAACACTATAAAGTTGAACAAATCCGTGAATTCGTTGATAAGTCAAAAAGACTCCTCGACATGGATAAAACAATCAAAACAATCTATCATCAAATAATAGAAACCAATAAAAAGAATGTCTGCTGCTATTACTTCGACGAAGAAGGAAAAACCAGACATTATACATACGCAGAATACGCTAACAAAGTCACTGATTTAGCTAAGAGACTATCGACAATCCTTGCATCAGCACCCTTTGATTCCGTGGTTGCATTAAAATACAAGAACTCACCTGAATGGCCGCTCATTTTCTGGGCCATCGTTATGACCGGTCATCGTCCGCTTTTAATCGATGCTCGATTAGCAAAAGAAAACACGGCCAACCTCCTAAAACAAGGCAAAGCTGTCGCAATTATTGCTAATGAAGCTGAAGAGTATGATGTGCCTTTGATCAAATGGAATGACATCGCAGAGGCTATGCCTAACACTTCGTTCGTCGAAAATTGGGCAAATAATGTCCTTTTCTGTTCATCGGGCACAACCGGAGATGCCAAAATCCTTATTTGGGACGGCGAAAATCTCGTTAATCAAATTCTTGCTGCAGGCAACATTCCTGACTATGGTTCAACAACCTTGATTCATCCTGGCAAAATCAGAAACCTCGCCATGATTCCTTTGCATCACATATTCGGATTCGTTGCAGTCTTCCTTTGGTTCTCGTGGTATGGTAAAGCAATCGTTTATCCGGCCTCAACCTCTACTAAAGACGTTTTATACGCCATCCGCAAAGCCAAGGTCACTCACATCTTCTCGGTTCCGCTCCTCTGGGACGGAATTGCCCAAACCGTTAAGCGTTCCATGTCGCTCAAAGGTCCTAAGTACGAAGAACTTCTTGACAATATCGTTAAATACAATCTAGGTAAAATCGACAAAAAAGAAGCTGGAAAAGGCGCATCGAAATTTGTTCAAAAAATCGTTAAAAAGAGCGTATTTGGACCTCAGGTTCAATATTGCATATCCGGCGGAGGCTACCTAAATCCAAATACTTCTGAATTAGTCAACGGTATCGGATATCCTTTATATAATGGGTACGGCATGACAGAACTTGGCGTTGCCTGCGTTGAGATGTCTACTAATGTATCAGAAAGATGCTTGGGTTCTATAGGCAAGCCATTCTTCGGGTTTGACTTTAAAATCGTTGATAACAATGGTAACCCAACTGACGGAGAAGGTGAACTTCTTATCAAATCTGGCACGACTCATAAAGCCGAAATTATCGGTGGCGTCTATAAGGATACCGAGTTAACGGAAGACGGTTACTTCAAGACGGGGGATATCGCCGTCATTAGTGATGATAAGAGATGCTACATAAAAGGAAGAAACAAAGATGTAATCATCGCCTCAAACGGCGAGAATGTTTTCCCGGATGAACTTGAATATTATTTCAAAGATATTCCGCATGTCGTCCATCTTGTCATCTTCGGTGTTCAAGATGGTGCAACAGAGAGAATCACTCTTGTTGTTCAGCTTGATAATGCGGTTACCGCTGATGGATTGAAGGAAGTTAAGGGTGCCCTTGATAAAGTAAACGCAACACTTCCATCCGAAAAGAAAGTCGCTGACTTCTATGTTTATAAAAAAGATATGCCGCTTGCTAACGGGATCAAGGTTAAACGTGCCTACATCAAAAAAGCCGTCGTCGGCGGTTCAAAGGATGTAACCGGGTTTGAAGAAAAAAGGCAAATCGCAAACCTTGATATGTATGATCCGAGCGAAGTCAAAGAGGTTATGGCGAAAATCACTTCGATCTTTGCCTCAACCCTTATGCTAAAAGAAGAAGACGTCGATGTTGATGCAATATGGAACGTTGACTTGGGTGGTGACTCCATGTCATACATCTCAATGGTCTCTGACCTCAGTGACCAATTGGAACTTGAAATCCCTACTGAAAAGCTTGGAAAACTAGGTTCCGTCCGTGATTTCACCGCTGAAGTGCTAAGAATTAGGCACGAAGGTGAAAATGAAAGCAAAAAATAGTTGTTTTAGATAGACTATAAGTCTAAAATCACCATTGCTGAAAAAGTTTTATTGAAAAGGAAGATTAACAATGCCAAATATTAAATCCCAAATCAAGCGCGACGCAACAAACAAAGCTGCAAACGAGAAGAACTCAGCAGCTAAGAGCGAATTAAGAACCGCTATCAAGAAAGTCGAGACTTTCGCTGCCGCTAACGACAAGGCTGGCGCAACCGAAGCTCTCAAGAATGCAACTTCCCTTCTTGATCAGGCAGCTCAAGCAGGCATTATCTCTGTTAACTCAAGCAACAGAAAGAAAGCCCATCTCGCTAAAGTTGTTAACGCTATTGCTTAATTAAAAGCGAAAAGAAAAATTAGCCCAGTTGACTGGGCTTTTTTCATACTTTCTTGAATTGGACATCTATCTTTTCTTTATAGGTTGTGATGACCATATAGGATTCATAATCATCTCTAGGCCTAGAGGCACTACCTGGGCACAAAACTGTTATGCCGTCATATTCTTTAATTTCTTTTACGTGCGTGTGTCCGTGTATGAAAATTTTGACGCCGGATTTCTTCAAATTGTTCAATTCCGATTGCGACATCGGATAATGCTGGATATACAGTTTTCCGTATTCGGTTTCTATCTCAAAATGGGATGGATACTGAGGGTAAAACATATCGCAATTGCCTCTGACCGCGATAAAAGGAACGATTTCATTTGGTAATGAGACGACATCCCCGGCATGAAGGAAAACATCGGATTTTTCTTCGCGAAGGAAAATCTTTCTGGCAACTTCATCGTCGCCGTGTGTGTCCGATATAACCACTATTCTCATACTTTGAAATTAGCCAAAAGCATTTGGAAAGCGATGTCTTGGTCAATTTTACCGGTGAAGATATCTAATTCGCATTTATATAAATCCTCTAAAATATCGGATATTCGATCAGAATCGATATAGCGAAGATTGCTAAGGCTCATCTTGACCCTTCCATATTTGGCATTCAATTCTCTCATCATCGCGTCGATTGAATAGCCTCTATCACGTAAAAATGCAATCTGGTTTAGAAATCTAAATTGCGTTGCAAGCAGTCTTATCAATGTCACTGGGTCAGTTGATTTCACTTTTAAATCTCTATAAATGGAGATTGCCTGACCAATATCTCCATGACATAACGCATTTGATAAAGAATAGACATCGTCTTCTAAAGGCACTGGGACCAGTTTTTCAACCATCTCAATAGTGATTGGCTCACAGTCGATGTATGTAATAAGTTTGGTCGCTTCATTAACGAATGTGGAATAGTCACCACAAATCCTCTCTTTCAATAGGCCCGCTGCATCTGGATAGATGACAACCCCTCTGTTCTCGAAATATTTTGGAATGAAAGCGTCCCATTTCTCGTCGGTGAATGGCAAGACCGGAATAAATTTTGCACCACCCTTCACCAAGGCTTTATACATATCCGATTTGTCGTCCAATACATCGGAATATACGAGAATGAATAGAGTGATTTCATCCATCGGGTTCTCGAAGTAGCTGGTTATCCCCTCAACATCGTCATCTTTTGCTACTTTCGCTTTTGTTTTTGATTTTGCTAGGTAATAAAAATTTTCGGCCACCACCGCTTTTTTGTCATATCCAAGCGGTAGATAAGATGCTTCATCGTATAATTCAAAAAGACGTCTTGTTCCCATATCCATGTAGATGGTGTTCATTGGGTCTTGCTCCGGTATCTCTTTATCAAGGAGTTTCTTGAGACCGTCCTTCAACATTTTGGATTGGCTGGCGTATACAACGTAAATCATGCATGTATTATAAAATAAATAGTTAGAGTTGTCGCTAGTTAGCCGATTTTTTAAAAATCGTCTCAACGTTCTAATTACGTTTTATTTCGAATTTCAGTATTTATGGTATTTTCCCCATCTCTCTAATAATTTCTAACATTCCCTTTATTAAAATGGCGATACGTACCTCTTATAGGTTATTGTTCCCTCTTCATCCGTTCTCCTTATTTTCACATTGTATTTGCTAAGCGTCTCTATGGTTTCGTTGTTTGGGTGACCATATTTATTGTTCGCGCCAACAGATATAATTCCAACATCTGGAGTTATTGCCTCGATAAATGAATCCCCGCTGGATGTTTTAGAACCATGGTGACCCACTTTTAAGATATCGCAATCTAGATTTGGGTTATCTTCAATTATCTTCTCCTCTATTTCTTTCGGGGCGTCCCCCATGAACAACCATTTCTTATTCATGAACTCAAGATATATTACGAGACTTGTATCGTTTTCTTCTTTCCAACTATCCTCATACACATTTAGGTTTGTTAAATGCAAATTACCAATATTTATTGGGAAATATGTGTAATCATCAATGCATTTCTTTACCTTATAATTACTGATTAAACTATTTTTACCACCTATATGGTCCTCATCATCGTGCGTACAGATTAGATAATCGATTTTGTAGATCCTCTTCTTTCTCAAAAAAGGAATCAGAACGTTTGTGGCTATATCAAAAGACGTATTTCCTCCGGTGTCTATCATTATCGCGTTGCCTTTGGAGATAATAAGAATTGAGTCGCCTTGACCGACGTTGATAAAAGACACTTCCTCTGTGAGGGGGATATCTAATGGCAACGGATTTAAGACCGTCATTGTTGATAGAATCGTGAGGAAGACATTCTTTAGATTTGTCAGCCCGCTATCCTTGAAATAATAAATTCCTAGTAGCAGGGTGTAATATCCAACAATTAAAAATGCACTCCAACAGCCTAGAGGTATCTGAACGTCCACTTTGCTGAAAACGAATAGGAATTCATTGATCACGGAGCCATAAAAATTGAGGACGCTTTTGAAAGGAACGGTAACGAATGATACCCAAGACAGTATATAGAATGGATAGACTAGAGGTATCGCAATCGTCGAATATAAGGGTGAGAACAAATGCAATGCATTCCCACTTATGAGCATGGGAAAAACAAATGTAAAGCCGTAGAATACGCCAATAACTTTTTTCTTAGCTTTTTTGTATTCTCCGAGTCTTCCCCTTAAAAGCTGCATTCCGCTTGAGATAAATATAGCGACCAAAAACCCTTCAGATAAAGCTAGGCAGGGCGTAGAGAAAACCATAAGCAAAGATACTAAAGAAACGCATGTTATGTGGTCTATCTTGCAATCGTCTTTCGAATGAAGCAACAATACTTTTAGCAATCTAGTTAGCCACACTCTCACCACACCTGCCTTAAGTATGAGGAATGGCAAAAACAATGTGCCGAATATCAAAGTAAATATCTTACTTTTCTTATTGTCTAATTTTAAGAATAGTAATTTTTCAACACCATTTAATATCAACCCATACACTAAGCCTGACGCTGATAAGAAATATAGCATTCCTATCTCGCTTGCAAGACTTATGGATGATAACGAATAGTCTCTATGGTCAAAAAGAAGCGAATCCACTAACCCCGAGGTATTTGTGTCGAAATAGGATAAGAATCTCAATTCCTTGCTTCTAAGCCGCAACGGCATTTGAAACTTAGTCTCAATCGTTTTTACGCTTATTTTGTTCTCAACACCTTTTTTTGCGAGATATTCCCCCATTGAGAAATAAGATTCGTATTCCGTGGAGACATATCTAGAACTGTATCCGCTAATCTCTAGGAAATCCCCTATTTCTCTTGTTGTGGTTTTCTCATAGACATAATATTTCACCCCTCCAGCTTTAAAGAGAAAATAATTATTCTTAACTTCTACAACAAAACCAGAGAATGTGGAATCACCGTAAATCGGTTTCTTAAACCTATTGAGCGAGTGATAAGAGAATCCGATAATAAGAAAAACGGAATAGATTGCTAAAAGTCTCTTATCCTTTTTGAAAGCACATAGCCCTGCAAGCGCTAGACAGAATAAGACTATTAGAAGGCTGATTGTCTTTAGATAATAAGAGAATGAGATTCCGATGATTAAACCTGCTAGAGCGAACGTTACACTTCTTTTTGGTATGTTTAGACTGCGTAAAGTGTCACGTAATTTTTGCATTTCTCAAATGTGGCAGAGCCGATGCCCGGCACGTTTTTCAAATCTTCAAGCTGTTGGAAGTCACCGTTCGAGGTTCTGTAAGTTATAATCGCCCCAGCCACAGTCACCGAGAAGGCGGATAAATCCTCAAGTTGACTCTGAGTTGCCGTGTTGATGCAAATTTTGCTGATTGGATCAAGTGAACATTCGTCCTCGTTGTCATAGATTGGTGGGATGTAGAAGGAGTTTTTAACGCTGATGATAAAACCTCGATTGTAACATCTCTCATCTCCGTTTGTGGTTGTTCCTCCGGCCCCATCTAGCACAGAGCCTAAAGTGGAACCTATTTGAACTGTATAGGTTCCGGTCCTCGTTACCTCTCCAGTGAGAGTCACCTGGACAGTTGTTGCAGAGGATGAGGCGACGTAGCTTGTCGTGTTGTTGTCGTTTCCGTTCACGATTGCATTCGAAATTACTTCCACTCCCGAGAATGCGATGATGAACACCATGGTAAGGACAACGACTATTATGATTGTCTTGTACATAAGAAGACCTCCTACTATTTAATAGACGGATAATTCTTCTTTTTTACCCAAAATTTTTGAAAAAAGAAAAAGCCTCCTTAAGGAGGCTAAATATCTTAAGTTTTAGACTTATGCTGAGATTTTTACGATTTTGATATCGTATTTGGCTTTTGGTGCCTCAACTGTGACTGTGTCGCCGACAACATGTCCCATGAGGGCACTTCCGACCGCGCTCTCTTGTGAGATTGCTGGGATGGCTGCAAGAGGATTTGCTAAGACGGTTGAAACCATCTTAACGGTTTTCTCTTTGCCAGTTTTGACCTCGATATAGGAAACTGTGAATCCAACATTGATCTTGTCGCCTTTTGATTCTACGACAACAATGCGGTCTTTAATTCCTTCGATGTGGTTGATTTCCGCTTCGATTTCAGCCTGTCTATTTCTTGCTGCGTCATAGTCGGCGTTTTCTGATAAGTCGCCCTGTGCACGAGCTGCCTGCAACGCTTCGATGACCGCTGGTCTTTCAACATCCAATAAGTGACGATAACGCTTGTCTAATTCAGCGTATTCTTCACGTGTCATTTCAATTTTTTCATCTGCCATGGTTGTTACTCCTTTGCTATCAACGCTAGATTATATGGGGATTTGGGTCTCTTCACAAGTGAAAGACTATTTAATCTCTCCGATTTTTGGGTCTTCTTCCCAAGCTTGAAGGACTTCATCGGCTTCCTCTAGTTCTTCGTCCGAACATTCTTCAAGGCTGACTCCGTCGCTAGAAGACATGACCACTATTGAATCTTCATCCTCATCTTTATAGATGAAGTAGTAGTCTTTTCCTCTCTCATCGTTATGGTAATAGAAGAGAATTTTCCAAGAATCTTCGCTTCCGTCATCGCGAGTGATGAGTATTGTGTTATCTAAGATGTCAATCATTTCGGTATCTCCTTATAACATTGCTTTGATGTCGGACATTACTTCTTCGATATTGTCGATCGATTTCAACGATCCTGATGCCATCTCAGGACGTCCGCCACCGCCACCGCCTAATACAGAGGCCAACTTCTTAACGACATCTCCGGCTTTGGCTTTTGAAGTTGCCATGCCTTTTGTAAAGACGATAACCGGATAGGCCCCGCTATTTCCTCCGACAAGGACGAACAAATAATTGTCCTTATTGGCTTTCAATGTATCGCCCAAAGTGGTCAATTCTTCTCTTGTTCCACCGTTTTTGACGATTAATGCATAAGAAATGCCATTGATATTTTGGATAGAATCAGCGATCTTACCCGCTTCATTTGCGGCGACTTTCGCCTTGAGTTCGCCATTTTCTGCTTTTAATTCATTCAAGGATTCAAGGCTTTGATCTACGTGTTTAATTACGTCAACGTCTGAAGCGCCTAATTTGGATTCAACGCTATTGAGTAAGGCGACTTTCTCCTTGAGATACTTATACGCCGCGCTTCCAGTTAAACCTGTGATACGTCTAACCCCCGATGCAACTGACTCATCGCTAACAATGACGAATAATCCGATGTCAGCGGAATTTTTGACATGTGTTCCACCACAGAATTCTCTTGAGAAATCTCCGAATTCAACGACTCTAACAACTTCGCCATATTTATCGGTGAATGTCATTTCAGCCCCAAGTTTTTTAGCCTCTTCGATCGGGAGTTCTTCAGTGATTTCCGGGATTGCCTCTTCTATTTTGGCGTTTACTAGATTCTCGATTTCTTCAAGTTGTTCTTTCGTGGTCTTGATTTTTGACGTGTAGTCGAATCTAAGATATTCATCATCGACATATGAGCCAGCCTGCGTAGCGTGTCCACTGAGGACTTCATTTAAGGCTGCGTGCAGAATGTGGGTTGCTGAGTGGTTTTTCTCAATCTTGTGTCTTCTTGATTCATCAACTGAGATAACGACCTCATCGCCGACTTTGATTGAGCCTGAAGTGACTTTGATGTGATGCAAATGCTGACCGTGTGGGGCTTTTGTGACAGAGGTGACAAGTGATGCGCCAATTGTTCCTGTGTCAGCGACTTGTCCGCCCATTTCAGCATAGAAGATAGTGTCTTTAAGAATGACATCACCCTCGTCTACGATTGATTCAACCTTTTCGCCGTCTTTGAATGCTCCGATGATCGTGGTCTTATATCCTGTTAATGGTTCGTTGTAATGGAACGTTGATTCGTCTTTAAACGCCATTAAATCTCTTGATTGTTTGTGGAATGATTCAACCTCTCCGCGTGCATTTCTCGCTCTTTCTCTTTGTTTTTCCATCTCGGCTTTAAAGCCAGCCATATCGACGCTTACGCCATTTTCCTCTGCAATTTCAGAGGTTAAATCTGCTGGGAAACCATAGGTGTCATAAAGTTTGAACACGTCTTCACCGGATAAGGTCTTTTTTCCTTCCATCATGTTTCTCAAGAGGGCCTCCCCGGAGGTGAGGGTTGTTAAGAACCTTTCTTCTTCGAGTTTGATGTCGGCTTTTACTTCCTCTGCTTTATCCACTAAATATGGGTAGAAAGACTTGTAGTTTTCGACGATGACATCAACCATTTCATACATGAATGCGCGATTGATGCCTATTTTTTGTCCATAACGCATTGCGCGGCGGATGATACGTCTTAAGACATATCCGCGTCCTTCGTTAGAGAAATTTGCCCCATCGCTTAAAGCGAATGTCAAGCATCTTGCGTGGTCGGCGATAACGCGGAAAGACATAAGGTTTGGCTCTTCGTATTTAACGCCCGAGATTTCCTCTGCCTTTCTTATTAACGGCATGAAGAAGTCGGTTTCGAAATTGGTTGGCGTATCCTGAAGGATGCAAGCGATTCTCTCTAAGCCTGATCCTGTGTCGATATTCTTGCTTGGGAGCTCTTTGTAATCTTTTCTAGCCACTCCAGCAACAGAGTTGTATTGGGAGAAAACGATGTTCCAGATTTCGATGTATCTGTCGTTCTCCATATCGTCTCTGAGAAGTTTTTCACCTAAATGCTGAGGATCGTACTTCTCGCCTCTATCGAAGAAAATTTCGGTATCTGGTCCGCACGGGCCTTCTCCGATTTCCCAGAAGTTGCCTTCCAATGGAACCATGTGGTTAGGTAACATGCCACACTTAATCCAAAGGTTTAGAGAATCCGTGTCGGCCGGGTTATATGTTATATATAGTTTTTCTTTAGGAATGCCGAAACCCTCATCTGTTGTAAGCAATTCGACTGCCCATGGAATAACTTCATTTCTGAAATAATCGCCAATTGAGAAATTGCCGAGCATCTCAAAAAATGTATGGTGTCTTGCGGTGTGGCCAACGTTTTCGATGTCATTGGTTCTGATTGATTTCTGAATGTTTACGATTCTTCTATTCGGCGGTATCTCGGTTCCGTCAAAATATTTCTTTAAGCCCGTAACGCCCGCGTTGACCCATAGCAAGGATTTGTCACCTTGAGGGACGAGAGATACGCCAGGAAGCCACGTATGGCCTCTTTTCTCAAAGAATTTAATCCAAGTTTCTCTGATCTGCTCTCCTGTAAGTTTCTTCATTTGGAGACCTCCTAAAAAATAAAACACCTCTATTTGAAGGAACGCTGATGCGCGGTACCATCCTTCTTCACCGGGTGCTCTTAATTCGTTCCATAACGCTGAACTGCGGCGGCATTGCCCGCTGGCTATTCCGAAGTTAGCGCGTCCACTGGGCTTTTCCATCATGAGGCCCTCTCTATAAATGGACTAGACTTCGACCGCGAAATAGTTTATCACAATCTTTTCTATTTACTAGTAAAAAGAAAGACCGGTTATCATCTGATGTATTTATAAGGTTGTTGGGGCTCCGTAAATATAATTTGTGACATTGGAAAGGCCGACGCTTGAACTGTAATAGGAATTATATCTTCTGCTCCAAGTGCCGTTGTTATAATATTCGGTAAATGTTGAGTAATGGTCGTCCGTGAAGACTGCGACTGGATTGGAGTCGTAGCCGATAGCTCCTTTTGATGCATCGTAGCCTGTCGCCCATACGACCAGTCTACCGACACCCCTGCTGCTCGTTTTATATGATCCATTGATGTCTATATCGCATTCATAATATGTTGGCGTTCCTTTATATGGGACGGCTTGGGCGTACCCATCGGTTCTAGAATATTTGGAGACGCACCTGGTTTTATCTCCAAAGATGTCCTTTGCCTCTTCTATATTTTTACTATAAACGAAATTTGCCGGGAAGGTTTTGAAGATACAGAAATAATTGGCTACATCCATCGGCTCTATCCAGGCTGCTTTATCGGCATATGAGGTATGACTGCTGATGTAGTCGTAGGAATAATAAGTGTATTCTTTTGTCTTTTTGACGGTGTAGGAATTCCCGCTGACCGTTATTTCAACAGGCACCGACACCTTATCTCCATCCGATGGGGTGCCGCTTACGGTCTTTGGGTTAAGCCTAAATAGTCCGTCGCCGCAAGAAGCGTAATTCGAACTCGGAATGGTTCCGGAATTTTTGTAATAAATTTTGATTGATGTGATAAGGCAATCACCGTTTCCCGATTCAACCCTAAAATAATTTATATCATCAGCTTTGAATTCGAATGTTTTAAAACTGGAACTGCTGTTCATCTTTTCATAAGTTAAAAGGCTCGGAGTCGCTCCATAGTACAGTTTTGCATCCTCGTCAGTTGAATACGCAATTTCGATTTTTTTGATTCCTTTAATTGCGCTGGAATTGGAGAATGAACCGCCCAATGTTGCGTTAGGCACTTCGCAATATCGAGAATAATCTACCCCAATTAATTTGATGAATCCCGAGGAATCCAAACCATAGGTTCTATAGCATTTATATTTGTTTGAATCTATATTGATCGACTGAAAATTTCCGGCTGAATATTGGGTAGAAAGGCTATTGCTGTTGGTGCTATCTAGTACGATTGTGGACATGCTTGAGTAATCGATATCGTCAAGTTTTGGGATGGATTCGCTATACTCATAACCGCATTTCGTGCAGGTTTTATAACGTTCGCCCTCGCTTGTTTCTGTTGCCTCTTTTGAAATTGTCCATCCGCCATAAATGTGGCCTGTTGCGGGGGTGAAATCGGTTTTTGAGGTCTCATTCCCGCAGATGCTGCACTTTTCGCAGGTATAGCCATCGTCTGTGCAGGTTGACTCAACCCTTATCGTTTCATAACTGTGAGAACCATACTCGCCTTCATATTCTTCACTTCTGCCGCATCTTGTGCAGACGTGATTATATTGGGATTTGGTTTTGCAATCCCCTTCTTTTAAAAGAATTCCTGTTCCCCAATCGTGTCCTAAGGCTTTAACTTCATCCCTTTCTTCCTCTATACCACAACTATGGCATTTATAAAGGGTATAGCCATCATTCGTGCAAGTTGGCTCGTATAAGGTCGTAACCCAATTGTGGTTGCAGCCGTTTAAAGATGACGTCGCGTTGATGGCGGAGTCATTCGATTGTAGATTGGAATCGCCATTAGAAGGGAAATTGAAAGTGACATTGCAACTTACCAAGGCAATTATTGTTATTGGGAGTAATACGAACGCTTTATTCTTCATAGGGGATAATTATATTAATCTTCGAATGAAAAGGAAAGAAAATGCCCTTCTTAAGAAGGACATGGAACTGGAATTCATATCGGCAGCGCATGCAAACTATCATCGTGCTTATTGTTCCAAAGACAAAACAATAGTTTGAGAAATACCAGAGTTTGCCTTTCTTCATTAGATTTAAGTGTGAAATATGTGACGAATCCGGCCACGATTATTGCAATTATAACATCGATTAGGAAACTTCCGACGGTGACAGGCAAGAACATCAAGAACGAGAAATGCAATGATGAAGGTTAATTTACTCGTTTCCATCTGGATGATATTCTCGAAAATGAACAAATGCCCGGAAGATGAAATCAAAAAGATTTCAAACAGTTAGAAGTGTTTTCCTTAAACAACATTTAAAATCCATTAACAGACTTTCGTAGGCAACTATAAATAAACAAAGGCTAAGAACTGGATTTTAAATTGAAAAGGCTCAATTTTCTTGAGCCAATTGTTTTAGAGAAGAGGCATAAAAAGCCTAAGAATCGCGCATTTGAACTTCTCTCTTTTACTCAATTTGAAGTTAGCTGGGACCAAGGCGGATTGATCGACCATCTCTAAGAAATCGTTTTTAATGTCGTTCATGATATCTCCGTCGACGATTGTCATTCCGCACTCGAAGTGATGAACTAGACTTCTATAATCCATATTAATTGTCCCTATGAAGGCGATTTCATCATCGGCTAGGCAGGATTTCATATGGTTGAAACCTGGAGTATATGTATAGATTTTAACTCCCGCTTCAAGCAAAGGCTGGAAATTGAATTGCGCAACAAGATACACAAGTTTCTTGTCCGGAATCCCTGGGACGATTAATTTTACGTCAACTCCGCGATAAGCGGCCCTTTGAAGCGAGTGCATCAAATCGATTGATGGGACTAAATACGGGGTTGAGATATAAAGGGTCTTGTTGGCGGATTCAATGATGTTGACGTAATTCTGCTCGCCTTCCCTAATGGGCGTGACATTTTCAGGCCCAGTCCCAAAGAAATGGCAGACGGAATTACTTTCGTATTCTTCATATTGATAGTCCATATACCTTGCATAATCGGATACTTCTCTTCGGTTTAGGTCGTAATTTGAAAGGAACAGAGCGATCATACTGCTGATGCAACTCCCCTCCACTCTTACCATAGTGTCCTTCCAGTATCCGAATTCGGTGATGTCGTTAGCGTATTCATCTCCAAGGTTCATGCCACCGGTGAATCCGTACTTGTGATCGATGATGGCGATTTTGCGGTGGCTTCTGTTGTTATAGCTGCCTCTCAAAAGGATGCCAACGCGATTGAACCTGTACGCTTTGATGCCTTCTTTCCTTAGTTTCATGGCATATGATGCTGGAAGATATTTGAAACACCCGAAATCATCGTATAGGAGTCTAACCTCGACCCCTTCTTCGACTTTTCGCTTTAGAATCTCGTGGATTTGTCCCCATTCCTTGCCCTCGCGGATAATGAAGAATTCCAAGAAAATAAACTCCTTGGCTTCTTTTAGTTTCTCGATGAAATCTGGAAAGAATTCTTCACCGCATTTGTAATAAGTTAACTTGTTGTTCTTGTGCGCTGAGAAATCATCCACGTTTTCAAGAAACGTAATCGGTTGGTTCTCCGATGTCTTAAACGATTCATCCTTGGAGATTCTATCGTCGAAATAAGGCTTATATCCCGCTTTAATTCCTTCGAGTGTCTTCCTTTGTTTATAGTGTAGGCCCCTTTGTTTAAAAAGAAGGTAAACGACTATGCCGATTCCTGGTATGGCAAGGAGCAAAACAACCCAAGGTATTTTGAACTCCGGATCCTCACGGGAATATATTATCTTGAATAGGAATATGTAAGAAATTGCCCAAACTAAAATTTTTAGTGTGAAATACAAAAGATAAACAGCGACAGTATCTAGAGTCTCGCTAGAACTGCAGTAATAATAGAAAAGCTGGAACGCTTGGTAAGCGCCAGCCGCCAAGATGAACTGAAGAATCAAAATAAACAGCATGGCAAAATTTCTGCTTGCCATTCTGAATCCGTATTGCTTCCGTTTTACTTCGCTCTTCCCCATTTTATATATCTACTCTTCTTCCTTTGTAGAATGTTTGGTCGATTATTCCGCCGCCTAACATCCTTCCGTCATCTAGAGTATAGAAAACGGCGTATTGTCCTGGCGTCACGGCTTTATAAGGTGTGTCATGGGTTAATTTTATAGTTTCTCCAATCCATTCCAACGTACATGGGCAATCTTGCTGTCTATAACGGAATTTAACGCCAACATGCATTGGCTCATGCGGTTTAGGTCCGATCCAGTTTATGTCGGTAATAAGCGATGCATCGGAATTTAAATGTTCGTCTTCGTTGCCGCTAGCAACATACAATATATTGTTTTTTACGTCTTTTTTGCAAACGAACCAAGGTTTGGTCGGCCCATCTTTAATTCCCCCGATACCGAGGCCTTTACGTTGTCCTAGGGTGTAATAGAGAACGCCGACATGTCTTCCAACCTTCTTCCCGGTCTCAATATCAATGATATCTCCATCCTGAGCAGGGAAATAATTCATGAGGAACTGTCTGAAATTTCTTTCGCCAATGAAACAAACTCCGGTCGAACCATGTTTATCCGCAACTTCGCTCAAACCAAGTTTTCTAGCGATTTCACGCGACTCAACTTTGGTGATGTCTTCCATTGGGAAAAGACAATTCGCTATCTGTTCCTCATTTATCCCACAAAGGAAATATGTTTGGTCTTTTGCTTTGTCTAAGGGCTTATACAAGTAAGTGTGTCCTTCAAAATCTCTTCGTTTGGCATAATGGCCCATGGCGATGCAATCGAATCCATGCTCTTTTGCATATTTTAGAAAAGAATCGAATTTGATGTTTTTATTGCATAATACATCAGGGTTTGGCGTCCTTCCTTTTCTATATTCTTCAAGGAAATGGGTAAAGACCGAATCCCAATATTCTTTGACAAAATCCACTCGCAATAGAGGGATACCCAATTTGCTGGCAACAGCCACTGCATCCTGATAGTCGGCTTCTTGTGGGCATTGATCGTTGTTAATCGTCGGATTGCCCAGAAAATCGTTATTAGCAAACGAATCCCAGTTACGCATAAAAGCACCGGTTACTTCATAGCCGGCCTCTTTTAACTTGTAGGCTGCAATTGAGGAGTCAACCCCTCCTGAGAAACCTAAGAGAACTTTCATTTTTTCCCTCCAAACAACTCGTCAGAGTCTAACACAAGAGTGAATGGTCCGTCATTCAAAAGTTCGACTTTCATATCCGCGCCAAAGATACCGGTTTCTAGATTCGGAAACTTTTCCCTCATCATATTGTTGAATAAGGCGAACAACGGTTTAGAACGTTCCGGTCTCATCGCATTGACAAATGATGGCCTATTTCCTTCCGAACAATCAGCGTACAAAGTGAATTGAGATACGCTTAAGACGTTGCCACCGACATCAAAAATCGATTTGTTTGTTTTCCCGTTTTCATCAGGGAAAATCCTCAATTTTGAAATCTTCTCCGCCATTTTGTGGCAGATTGCTTCATCGTCCCCCTCTTTAAAACCTGTAAATATAAGAAAACCCCTGTCGATGGATGCCACTGTTTCCCCGTCGATTGTGACCGAAGCAAATTTAACTAATTGCAATAAAACTTTCATATTTTTTTCTCTATATAGGCATGTATTATTGGTTCAACGGCAACTTCTTGAGAATTAATCTCAAACGCATGCTTTATATCCTTTAATTCATTTTCGTATTCGTCGTGATTTGTGTGAGCGTAGGCTAGCACTTCTCCCACCTTAACCTTATCGCCGACCTTTTTATTAAGGACGATTCCTGATGCCATATCGATTTTATCGGCCATCGTGGCGCGTCCTGCGCCTAATCTCATCGCTGATAATCCGATTTCTAGTGAATCAATTCTTTCGATGAACCCTTCTGAATCAGATTTGATGGCGATTATATTTTTAGCAACAGGGAATTTATCCGTATTTGTGATATAGGATTCATCTCCCCCTTGGGCTTTGATCATGGCTTTGAGCTTAGCGAGTCCGCTTCCATCGGCAATCGCGCAGTCGATTCTTCTATAACCGTCTTCCATATCTTTGGCGATTCCTGCTTGCTGAAGCATGATTGAACCGGCGTTCCTTACCAGTTCGACAAAGTCTTTTGGACCGTGTCCATTCAAAGTGTCTATGGCCTCTTTTACTTCCAGCGCATTGCCTATTGCCAATCCTAGCGGCTGGTTCATATCGGTTATTATGGCTCTTGTGTCTCTATGGAGAGAATCTCCAATCTCAACCATCGTTTCCGCTAATTCTTTTGCGGATTCGAAGGTCTTCATGAAAGCGCCACGACCGAATTTTACATCTAATAAAATCGAATCTGAACCAGAGGCTAATTTCTTAGACATAATCGAAGAAGCAATTAATGGGATTGATTCTACAGTGCCGGTAACATCACGTAAGGCGTAAAGTTTTTTATCGGCGGGATCTAACTCTTTGCTCTGACCCATGATCGCAATGCCTATTGTGTTGACTTGATTGATGAATTCCTGTTCGCTGAGTTCGATTTTCACCCCCGGGATTGATTCCATCTTATCGAGGGTCCCGCCGGTATGACCTAACCCACGCCCGGACATTTTTGCTACCTTTGCACCGCAGGCCGCGACTAATGGTCCTAGCGCCAAAGAGGTTTTGTCTCCAACACCTCCGGTTGAGTGCTTATCGACCTTAATTCCTTTAATGGAAGATAGGTCAATTGTTTCCCCGGAATGCATCATCGCATCAGTGAGTGTTGCGATTTCTTGCTTGTTCATTCCTCTAAAAAGCACCGCCATTGCAAAGCTTGAGGCTTGATAATCCGGGATTTCCCCTTTGGTGTACCCATCTATAAAGAATCGAATTTCTTCATCTGTTAAGATTTTTCCATCTCTTTTTCTTTCGATTACGTCTACCATTCTCATAAATGAAAATCCTTTCTGAAAATATTTACATTTTGTTACTTTATTTTTATAATAAAGGCATGGAATTCAAAACATCATTACTAAATTATCTAACAGAACAAGAAGCTAACGACCTGGTAAGCGCTATGGAAAATGAGGAAGTCACGCATTGTTTACTCCTCAACACCAAGAAATTAAGCGATGAGGAATTCGTCAAACGTTATCCTTTGGTCCAAAAGCACCCGTTCGTAAAACATGCCTACTATTATGATAAAGAAGTCTACGACTTCGGCAAGAATATATTTTACGATAATGGCGTTTTTTCAATACAAGACGCTTCTGCAATGATGGTTCCGTTCTTCCTTAATCCAGAAGAGGATGATGTAATTCTTGATATCTGCGCAGCTCCTGGTGGTAAATCAATTGGTTGCTCACTTGCTATGAATGATAAAGGCTGCATTATTGCTAATGATATTTCTTACCCTCGCGCTAAAGCGATGTCTCAGAACGTCGAACGTATGGGACGTGGTGATATCATCGTTGCGTCCAATGATTTCGTCTTCTCTTATACGCATTTCCAAAACACTTTTGACAAAATTATAGTTGATGCCCCTTGCAGCGGTTCAGCTATGATGAGAAAAAATGACCTCGCAAAAAATGACTGGTCTGTAGAAAAGGTGAAGAGAAATTCTAAGAAGCAATTAGAAATACTTGAATATGCCTATATGATGCTTAAAGAAGGCGGGACTCTTGTCTATAGCACCTGCTCCTTCTCCTATGAAGAAGACGAAGGCACTCTTCTTGCTTTCAAAACAAAGCATCCAGAACTTGAATTTGTCGCTGGACCAATTGATGATCCTAGCTTCCATCACGGAAGAGATATTCCAGAGTCAATTTATCTCTATCCACATAAATTCAGAGGCGAGGGGCAATTCCTTTGCTTAGTTAAAAAACCTGGAGTGCTTCGTAAATACGAAAGAAAAGTAGAAGATAACTCTAGATATAAACTATTCATTGAAGATTTTGGCTTAAAAGGAAGAAGCAATGAGATGATGAGAAGCAAATTCTATTCTCTTTACCAGCATTTCGATGTCAGTCACTTAAATATCTTAAGATACGGTGTGAAACTCTTCGAGATGAGAGACATTTATATTCCTGATCACCACTTGGCTCACTTCTTAACACCGGATTATTCGATCCCATTAAGTTTAGAGGATGCAAAAGCCTATATCCGCGGTGAAACATTCCCGTTAGATAGGAAAGATGGTTTCTATATTATATCCTACGATTCGCAGAACTTAGGTTTCGTCAAGGTTACCCAAGGAATCGCGAAGAACCATTATCCAAAAGGCCTTAGAAGAGATTGGGATCCTAATAAATAAAAAGGTTAGAATTTATC